>CAZFVN010000219.1:0-2217 GCA_964522395.1 uncultured Myxococcales bacterium | reverse complement strand
GGCGCCGCATCCGGCAGCGCTGGGCCAAAACGCAAGCAGGTAGTTGGGCAAGTGCCTGAGGGCTTTTACACCATCGATGCTATCAACGACCACAGCTCCTACTACCTCTCCATGAAGATCAGCTATCCCAACCGGTCAGATCGGATTCTCGGCCACCGGCGTCGCCCCGGCAGCGCAATCATGATTCACGGCAATTGCGTCTCGATTGGTTGCCTCGCCATGTCTGACGAACGCATGCAGGAGATCTGGGTGATGTCCGATGCCATGCGCCGCGCCAGGCGCACGGTCAACGTTCATATCTTTCCAGGCAGGGACCTCGACACCTACATAGAAGAGATGCCCAATCACGACCTCAAGGACTTCTGGCGGAACTTGCGTGAAGGCTACAGGATCTTCGAAAAGAAACGGCTGATCCCTCGGTATCGCATCAACAGCAAGGGGCGCTATATCTTCTCTGAGAGTTCGTCGCGCCCATAGCGGAAATAGGCTGCGCAACTGCCCTCAGATGAGACCATACAGGGCCCCACAGGGGTCGCTGGCGTGCACCCCTTCCCGAACAGCCCGCAATCGAAGGGCGTGTTGGTGCCCCGCAACACAGCCCCGCAGATGCAGCCAGCCGGCTCGATCGAGGGACCAACATCCACCTCAAAAACCCGATTCGCGTCATGGGCAGCAAAGGCGTCCCGAATTGCGAGACCACTATCCGGTATGACCCCAACTCCTCGCCAGTTCGCAGGAGCGGGCTCGAAGACATCCGAAAGTACCGCCTGGGCATGGAGATTGCCCTCTGGCGAGACGCCTCGTGTATAGGCAATGTCGGAGCAAGCAACTCCACCCTCTACCTGCTCCACCAAAGCGAGAACCGCCTGTAGAATGTCGACGGGTTCGAAGCCCGAAACCACGCAAGGTAGAGCAAACTCCCGAGCCGTAGGCCCCCACGCATTTGACCCTATGATAGCGCTCACGTGCCCAGGGCAGATAAGTCCCTGCAAGTGAATCTCTCCCGCCGCAAGAATGGCCTTCAGGACCGGGGGGCAGACCTTGTGGAATGACTGTACATAAAAGTTTGCGATACCCTCCTCTTGGGCGGTCAACAAGGACGCGGCAACTGTCGGTGCGGTCGTCTCAAAACCGATGCCCAGGAAGATAATCTTACGGTCCGGATTCTGACGCGCTATGTCAAGGGCATCGAGGGTTGAGTAGACCATGCGTACGTCGGCGCCCCTGGCCTTTGACTCCTGGAGGCTACTGCTGCTCGCCGGAACCCGAAACATGTCCCCAAATGTAGTGATCGTCACATCTGGTAGTTCGGCAAGCGCGATGGCACGATCGAGGTCCGGGGTAGCCGTGACGCAGACCGGGCACCCGGGGCCGGATACAAGTTCAACCGTCTTCGGCAGAAGCTGCCTCAGACCGTAGCGGAAGATGCTTACGGTGTGACCGCCACAGAATTCCATCAGCCTGACGGGGGTGGAGGAACGCGCGGTGATGCGCTCCAGCAGGTTACTCACCAGGCTCGAATCGCGGAATTCCGAAACGTATTTCATGATTCGCCCACGATAATGGCCACTGCTTCATCGATGGTGGCAAGAGTATCCGCAGCCTCTTGCGGGCTCAATAGCTCAATGGCGAAGCCGGTATGGAGTAGGACGTAGTCACCTACCTTGGCATCGGGAGTCAGGCGCAGACTCGCCGCGCGCACGACTCCACCGATATCAACGGTTGCACTGAACCCATCGATGGTCAGAATCTTTGCCGGTACTGCCAGACACATGCCGCCCTCCCCGCATTCCACAACGTCGTTGTTTCCAGTGTATACACGCCGCTCAACCGTCCTGCAAGTGCGTGGTGGCCAAGAAAGGCTCAATCTGCGCGTAAGGTCTTGAGCACGGGGCCGACACTACCCAACGTTGATGCACAGCGTACCCCGGTTCAAGAAGGGCCGTGGACGCTCCAAAGGCGAACTCACATTGATCCATAGGAGCAGTCATGAACATCAAGAAATCGATTTCTTTGGGCACATTGGCAGTGGCACTTTCGTTCGGCGGACTTGCTATCGGTACTAGCGGCTGTGCCACTACCTCTGGGGCAAAAGCAGAGAAGGGCGATACCGCCAAGTGCGGGGCCGGGAAGTGTGGAGCCAAGGCCGAGAAGGGCGAAGAGAAGAAGTGCGGTGCTGGAAATTGCGGGGCCAAGAGCGACAAGGGTGAAGATAAG
>CAZFVN010000218.1:0-3307 GCA_964522395.1 uncultured Myxococcales bacterium | reverse complement strand
TTCATCGGCGATGAGAAGGGCGGCAAGCCCTCCTCCATGCACGGCCAGAGCGAAGTTGACGAAGACATCCGTGAACTCTGCACCATTCAGAACTTCCCGAAGCGGTACATGAAGTACATCCTCTGCCGGAACAAGAACATCAAGGACACAAACTGGCAGGCATGCGCCACCGGCGGCATTGATGCCGCAGTCATCGAATGGTGCTTCAAGGGAGAGGGCGAAAAGTTGCTCATCGAAGACATGAAAGTGGCCAGGTCCATTGGCATTTCCGGTTCACCCACCTGGATCGTAAACGGCCGCCACAAGTTCTCTGGCGTCGATGCTGCTAGTGTGCAGAAGAACATCTGTAAGCACAATCCGGAATTCGACGGATGTGGGGCTGACATTTCTAAGCCGTGAAACAGCATCACCACCAAATCTCGACCTCGCGACAGCGGTCGTTGAGTCCGCGTCCTCAGGGTGATATAGTCTCGCAAATCACTTGCATTCGTTTCACTGACCGGAGTTGAGATGTCTAGCAAAATCATGAGATGTCCATATTGTGCAGAGGAAAACCAGGCAGCGGCCATCCGCTGCAAACACTGCGGCATGATGTTGGACGGCAGCGATAGGGTATTGGGGGCAACTCCCGGTCGGCCCGGTACCGCGCCGCCAGGATTGGGTCAGTCAACCGGCCGCGGGCCGGATATAGGGTGGTCTGAATCAACCCTAGCCGTAGGCATGGTTGTCCGAGAATATACTCTGGAAAAGCTACTCGGGAAGGGCGGCATGGGCGAGGTATATCAGGCCTTGCACGTGCACACCGGACAGACAGTTGCAATCAAAGTCCTCTTTCCTGACCTGTTGAGAGACGAGCAGAGCAGTGCGAGGTTCGTGGAAGAAGCGAGGGTGATGGCCGGTCTTCGCCATCCCAACATCGTCCAATTTATCAACTTCTTCGCCGAGGCGGGTCGCTACTTCCTGGTCATGGAGTACGTAGATGGCCCCACCCTGGATGATGTTCTGGAGGAGCGACTTCTAGATTGGAAAGAGGCGATCCGAGTTGGCGATGGAGTCTTGTCAGCTTTAGAGTATGCACACACCCGTCCGCAGCCCGTCATTCATCGAGACATCAAACCTGCCAATATCATGCTCTCTACTGACGGCCGTGTCGTGGTCACAGATTTCGGAGTAGCGAAGGCCATCGGCCGCGAGAGATTGACCAAGACCCGGGGAGTCGTCGGGACTTACGAGTACATGTCACCTGAGCAGGTTACTGGGGAGGAGGTCAGCGCAGCTTCGGACATCTACGCTTTCGGAATCGCCCTCTACCGCATGCTCACCGGCGTCGTGCCCTTCCCGCAACGCGCTGACACGGGCATTGATTGCATGAACGCCCATCTAAAGGCCCCAATTCCCCCAATGGACGAATTCCGTGAGGGTCTCCCCAAGTGGTTGCCAGCCATTGTCGACAAGGCACTGGCCAAGGAGCCGTCGCAACGCTTCGGCGGAGCAGAGGAGCTAAAAGCAGCCTTCACTAAGGCTCGGCAAAAAGCCAAGAAGCCACCTGCGGTTCCCGCCTCTTCCTCCAAACCTCTTGCACCGACACCGGAGAAACCGCCGTCGGAGACCATGATAGGTGACGCCGTTCCTGGCCACGAGCTTCCGTGGCCCTGGATCATAGGAGGACTGGCGATCATCCTGATCGCAGCTATCGCCATCCTCGTCACGAACGGTAAGACAGGGGATTCAAACAGAGCAGCCGGTGAAGTCGTAGAATCCGACCCACCTATTGGGGAAGACGAAGTTATGGCCGAACGTTTGGCTGAGCAAGAGCGGGCACGGATTGCCCTGGAGCAGAAACTGGAGGCGGAGCGCGAGGAATCCCAGCGATTGGCCGTACAGCTGGAGAAGGAGAAACAAGCAGCCTTCGTGGAACAAGAGGCCAGGAAGCAGCGGGAGCGCAACAAAGAGGACGAGGCGGACCGCGCGCGCGCTAGCTTGATCTCCAGATTACCGGGTGAGATGGTACTCGTAGAAGCTGGCGACTACCCAGTTGGCTGCCTGGGAACAGAACCCAAATGCTACCAAGATGCTCGCCCTCGCCGGGATGAAACCGTCAAGGCCTTTGGTATCCTGCAGCGCGAAGTGACAATGAACGCCTACGACATCTGCGTTGCGTCAGAAGCCTGCCCTACCGCCGGCAAAGGGAAACGTTGCAATTGGCAGAAGAGCGGCTGGGAAGAACATCCCATCAATTGTGTCGACTGGGCCGGTGCCACAGCTTACTGTGCTTACAAGGGTTGGCGGCTCCCAACCGAGACTGAATGGGAGGTTTCCGCGAGAGGGCCGGAGGGTGTGGATTATCCCTGGGGAGAGCTAGCCCCCAACTGTACTCGCACGACAATGAAGGAAGGCAAAAAGGGCGGGTGCGGAAATGGTTCGACAAAGGCTGCGGGCTCCATGCATGACGATAAGAGTTGGGTCGGTGCGATGGACATGGGGGGGAACGTTCGTGAGTGGGTGTCGTCGGCCTACCAGCCCTACCCCGGTGGCACCGTCGAAAACGGTATGAAAGGAATGGTCAATCGAGGTGGCAGCTGGTCAATGGACGGAGATGCCTTTTCTGCCAGCCACACCCGTAATGCAGACTCAGTGGACGAGAAACGTCCGGACCTGGGATTCAGATGCGCTTTTACCCTTGAGTAGGGGAAGGGAATGCTCAGCAAAATATTACTATCTCCTTTACGACCCTCGCAGGCACAGTAGATGCAACAGAGCCCAAATGCCGGGGGACAAAGGAGACGTTCGAGGGGGATGTAGTGGTTCCGCTGGAAATGGACAGCAATTATACCTGTTAGCTACGCCCCGGGATGTGGCCAGAGCCAGAAGTGGAGCCGACTTCGACTGTAGTTATCACCGTCCACTGACTGTCCATTTCCAGAAGAGGCAGAACAGGATGGATGGCGGTGTGACTCAACCTGTTCGGTGCTCTAGTCCCCGATGTACGTGGTGCCTCGGACGAAAGCGACGAACTTCCCGTGGCATCGGTACTCGACATCGCCGGACCAGGAGCGCACCACATTGAGGAGCGCGTACCGTTCTCCACCCGTCGAGACTGCGATACCAGAGATGCCGTTCCAGGCGACTTCTGGGAGGCTCGGGGCGGTTCGTGAGGGGCGCTGCGGGTCAATGAAGACTCGCCGGACCGGGTCGAACAGCTGATACCTAGTGGGGTCCGTCAGATAGCCAGCCTCATGGAACACACAAACTAGGAGGTAGTGTGTACCTGGGAGGGGAATCAGCTTACCGCAGAGCTCCGCGCTGT
>CAZFVN010000217.1:0-4296 GCA_964522395.1 uncultured Myxococcales bacterium | reverse complement strand
GGCTCTCAATCCGGTTGTGATTGCGGCGACTGCGGCTATCAAGAGAACTGCGTCAATGCACTCTGCAAGCCCGACTGTCCTGCCATCTGCGCCGGAGTCGACTGCGGTTACACCGATGAGGGCTGCGACTGCGGTGCCTGTGACCCCTACGTCACCTCCGTCTCCCCCGACAAAGCAACCTTCGGCAAAAAGACAACCTTCACCGTCAAAGGCGGCAATCTCCCCGGCTCCGTCGCCGCCTGGATCGGCGACTGCGCTGACCTCGACTACGGCCCCATCGACTCCAACAAGTTCACCTTCAACTGCACCCCAAAATGGAACGGCACCGGGTCCAAGGACGGAGTCATCAAAACCAAATCAGGGGGCACCGTGCTCAAGGACTTCACGGTCAACGTAACCTGCTCATCCCCCACTGTAGTGGACGTCGCCCCCCTCTCTGTCCCCAGCAACAGTACCATCACCTTCACCGCCTCCGGAGCCTGCATCCCCCCCACCGCAGTCGCCTGGATCGCCTACTGCGGTGAACTCACCCACCTCGACAATGGCACCAACGAATTCAAGTTCAAGTGCAAGACTCCTGGCAATTCCGGCAAGTACGAGGGAGTCATCAAGAGCAAGTCCGGCGGTACCGTATTGATGGATTTCGAAATCACCGTCAATTAGCTGGCAAGAGCCAACGAGCCACAGAGAAGACGGCCATTCGTGAGTTGGGCTGTTCCTAATCTCCCAAGGCCTACGGTAGGCCTGGGCCCCCTTTCCCACGATTATCTAGTCTCAGATACCTACGCCGCGCTAGCCGAGGAACGGCGGAAGAGGCAAGTCCAGTGAGTAGGCAACGGCCCGCAACAACTGAGCCTCCTCAAGGTCTATGATGCGATCAAAGAGGACCGCAGCAGAACAAGCATCGAGGACCGACCTGCGAGTCTCTAGAGGAGTCTGGGCAAGAGCCTCGAGCGAGCTAGCCAAGGCCTCGGCTGAGAAGGTGTAGTCATTGGGGTGATCGATGGCGGCCAGGAGACCGTCAAGAGAATCGGTCGCGGCTTTGAACGCCCTATCGGTCGAGAATGGGTCGGCGCCTCCACTGGCGCACACTGCGGTGAGAAGCGCTAAGGTGTGGGTCTTCAACATGTCTGGGGAGAGACGTTGCGGCCGGGCTAAGCGAACCCTGGAAGCCGCAGCGCTCACGCGACGGTCGATGACGGTAGAAACGCAGAACTCGAAGAGAGTCACCTCCTGATCCATCCGGATCAGGAGGTCAAGCGCCTGTCGAAATTCAACAAACTGCGCGGGAGAAAGCGACCGCAAAGACGGGACGGCCATGTCGATGAGAGGTAGCCACCAGCTAGGGTCTAGGGCCTGGACATGCGGAAATATCGCGACAGTCTCCGAGAAGAGTGGTTCGTTTGCAGTCGAACGAAGAGCTTCAACTTGATCATCTCGTTTGTCGGGCTCTGAATCCAGCAACAACGCCCAAATTACTGCACAGGCACCCAGAGGTGAGTGAATCGCCCGCTCGACCGGTTTGGGCAAAGAGCAAAGGAGTTCCGAAGAGGCCTCGATTCCCCAAGCTGAGATGACACCCACGGTCGCCGAAAGTTGGCCGGGTTTGGAGGCTTCGGACGCGGTCCGCCCGGCAAGCCCGGCGACGGGAGCGCCCGCCCCTGTCGCATTGCCGCTAGCCGGCTCGCCTTCCTCAGCCCCGCGCGTCACGGCAAGCGGAGACTTTGAAGCAGCTGCCAAGAGCTCAGCAGTGTTGTCTTCAATTCTGCTGATACGTTCCTCAAGGGGCGGATGCGTGGCGAAAATAGAGCTGAGCGAGATGGGACCGAAGAACATGTGGCTTGCTTCTGCTGCCGTAGGGGCCTCAACCGTAGAACCGGACTCGGACAGCAGGATCTTATACAAGGCACCAGCTATGCCTGCTGGGTTGCGAGTGAATTGCACGGAAGAAGCGTCGGCCAAAAACTCCCTCTGGCGCGATATCGAGGCCTGGATTACCCGCCCAGCGATCACACCAATATAGCCTATCAGAAACAGGGCAAATCCTCCCAGGGCAATGAAGTCAGAGTTCTTCTTGTCTGAGGCCCCCCCAAATCGCAACAGGACGCGCCCGATAATGGCGATGGCCATGATACCGCCTAGCATGCCGAGGAGCCGGATGTTGAGCCGCATATCGCCATTGAGGATGTGGCTGAACTCATGCCCAATCACGCCCTGAAGTTCCGCGCGAGAAAGTATTTTCAGGGTGCCTCGGGTGACGGCGATTGCGGCGTCGTCTGGCCTGTGGCCTGCGGCAAAGGCATTGACCCCCTGCTCCTCGTCGAGGAGATAGATCTGTGGCACGGAGACCCCGGAAGCAATCGCCATTTCCTCCACAACATTGACAAGACGTTTCTCAGCGGGGTCATTCGTCGAATGTGACACAAGACGCCCCCCGAGGGCCTCCGCCACGGCCGAGCCACCAGCCGAGAGGGCTGCCACCTTCACCGCGGCGCCAATTGCAATCACCACCACGACTGCCAGGCAAACTTCAAGCAGCAAGACCATGTCAAACATGCTGGTTTCTGGATATTGGTAGCGAAGACCCGCCGCCACCAACAGGTATACCGAGGCGATCACGCCCAGGACAGCAAGCATGAAGAGCAAGGTCAGCCGCATGCTGTTCTTCCTGGAGCGATCCTGTTCTTCGAAGTAGCTCATGTGGCTAGAAACTCGCCTTGGGAACCTGGCGCTCCTCCGCAAATTCCGTGGATTGAAGCAGCTCTGCTGGGCCAAAGCCGAACATGCTGGCAACCATATTTGAGGGGAACGTCTCCCGGCCGACATTGTAGGCAGTGACTCCGTCGTTGAAAGCTTGGCGGGCGAAGGCTATTCGATTCTCGGTCGAAGTCAGTTCCTCTTGGAGTGCAAGCATGTTTTGGTTGGCCTTAAGGTCGGGATAGCTCTCCGCCAATGCGAACAGGCGACCTAGCGTACCAGATAGACCTGCTTCCGCTGCCATCAGCCCGCTCATGGCGGCCGGGTCGCCCGGATTGCCCGAGGCCTCCTGCGCAGCCCCTGCTGCCTGATTCCGGGCAGCGATCACGGCCTCCAAGGTCTCCCCCTCATGCTTCATGTAACCTTTCACCGTCTCTACAAGGTTCGGGATCAGGTCGTAGCGGCGCTTGAGTTGCACATCGATTTGGGCGAAAGCGTTCTTGAAGCGATTCCTAAGCGCGACGAGCTTGTTGTAGATGGAGCCGAAGATAAGCGTGAGTACCACCAGAACGCCGACGGAAATCAGCAGCGGGACCATTCGTCTTCCTCCGTTTGTACTGGTTTGACCGGCCGGTTCGCCCGGTCTCCCATCGGCGCAAAGCATAGTACGAACCATACCCCAGGGTCAATCCTGGATACGGCGCCATGCCGCCTTGGTCGGAATCGGACCAATTAGTCCCTTCAGGGCGAGGCAGAGACTGCATCCATACAACTACCAGTTCAGTCAAGAAGTAGACTCGGCTATAACCGTCGACTCTGGCTGAGCGGGAATAGGTCGGGCGCGAAGGCCGGTGCTTCATGTATGACAGTCATGGCGCCACAGGACGGCGTCTTTTTCGTGTGATGTTCTGGTAGAAAAGGGCTCCTTCTGGTCGCCACCTTACTCATCCTCTACCATGTGTCCAAATAGGCCGCGAGAAGGCAAGCTCGGGTCATTCCTTGTAACGCGGACACCCACAAAACCCAGGTTCCTCGGGTCATAGGCATTCCACTCGAACGGAGCCATCAGCGAGGCATCGACGATGCGCGCGATATTGCCAGGATATTGGAGGCTCGCTTGGAGTCAGTCTTGCATTTCGTTCTCTAACTTGAAGGCAATTTGAAATTGTGAAGGGCGCATATCTCTGCTTGGCGCAGTCACATAGAGAAGACAAAGATGCTGGACGGAAAGCGGTGGAGGACGTACGATTGTGGTACGTATTACTGCTAGATAGTGCAGATGTATCGACCAATTCCGTCGCCGAAAAGTAGTCGGCTTTTCTGGGCGAAGCAGATGGCGTAGACAACTAGGGTTGGTGCTGTATCAGCTCTTAGTTGGTCACGGCATCGCGCTTGTTACTTGAAGGGAACGCATGCAACTCTTACGACCTACGACCGTAGCAATCACCTTGCTCATAGCGCTAATGCTGGCTGAAGCAGCAAACGGGCAAGACTCTGCCATATCGAAGTCGCACCGTTCTGATACTGGGACGGTCATCCTTGCGAAAGAGGAGGGAATCCAGGGGATGATCCAGGTCGTGGAACGGGACGGCCTACGCC
>CAZFVN010000216.1:0-4389 GCA_964522395.1 uncultured Myxococcales bacterium | reverse complement strand
CCCCCCCCCCCCCCCCCCGCCCCCCCCCCCCCCCCGCCGCCCCCCCCCCCCCCCCCCCCCCCCGGGCCCAGGTCCATGAAATAGCCAGATCCGGTACCGTATCAACGACGCAAGTGCCGCGGTTTACGCGCGCATCAGCCTCGGTAGGAACAGCAACGAAGAAATGGGTAACACTGTCCAAACCAGCACGCTGCCCCAGGGGAAGTCGAGTGGTAGCCACAGACTTAGAGAAGCCGGAGCGAATATGGTCACTACCATTACGCCGACTAAGACATTGAGCTGATGACGCCTTAGCAACCCCAGGGGAGTCGCGGCCAGAGCGATGGCGCAGAGCCATGCAAGCCAGCCCGGAACGGGCACACGACGTTGGTTGCGATCCAGTTGGTCACACGCGGCGGCCAGTAGAAGCGATCCTTTTGATGGTTGCCCGGCATTACCAAAAACAGTAACATCTGGGACTTCCACGTCATCGAGACCGCGTTCAAAATGGCCGATGATAACGACTTTGCCCCTGACCTTTTCAGCCAGGGTCTCAACGGGCCAGGTAAGAACATCGGACGCGCGCAATGTCTTTACACCATGCTCTGAGAAGACCAACTTGAAGTCCTTGCCCCCGTCCTTCTGGCCGGCCAGGCAATCCGCCAGCGCGTCACTCACTTCCCCTAGCTTTACGGGTGGCTCCCTCTCCAGACACCAGGCAAGAAGGAAGAGCGATGGAGCCTCTGACCCATCGAGCAGAGACGCACCAGTCATCAAGCTTTTGAGACTCCCATCAAAACCGCTGCTGAGCGCGTGGACCACGCCGACATATGCTCCGGCATCGACCAGGGTTTGGGGCGGGGGGCGATGAAGGGCCCCCAGGGCCACTGGCACTCCTCTTTCCGCAGCCGCCGAAATGGCCTCTGCCAGCAGCATCGATTCCTCCCTGTGGTCATGCCCGTAGTACTTGTCGAACGCCACGACACCCGCACCGGCTTCTGATAGCGCCAAGGCCAATCTGGCGTCCACTAGTCGCCAAGTCGCTGGGCCGGCATCTCCGGGAACTGGCTCACCATTCGCACGCAATGTAAGAAGGTCTTCCTCCTGGCCCAGTTGCACGACGACCGCCCGGCCCGGACTTGAGACTAGGCTCAGAGACCGGCGCCAGCCATCGGCCAATTCATTGAGCCTGTGGACAGGGGCCAGATTCGAGAAGAGGGCCGCCAGAACAACTGTCACCAGGAACATGGACATTACTGAGAGGGTCCTGCGCCTTCGTGCGCCAGGGGGGGCTGCGTTGTCGGAGAACGACTGGGAGGCCGCAACGACAGACCGCCCACTTCCCTCTACTATGTTGCGGAGGTCCTGACCTTCGATTACCGAATGAACAGTTGTTTCCCACCAGGATGGAGGTACTTCAGCTATGTCCAATTCCCTGGCAGGGGACAAATATGCGGCGTACCCGGGTTCCTCCTTGAGTCCCTCCAGCACCGCCCTCAATTTGGCACCAGTCTGGGGTCGATCACCGGGAAGTTTGGCCAGGCAAGAAAGGACTACGCTTTCCAGTCCACCGAGTATGTCAAGGTCGGGCGCAACCGTCACAAAACTCGGCGGCATTTCGGTTTGTAACTTCCCCTCTAGCTCAGCACGGGTCGAGGCATCGAACGGACGCCTGCCTGTAAGCATCTCATAGAGAACAACGCCCAGCGAGTAGATGTCGGAACTGAAGTCGAGGACCCGGCCGGCAGCTTGCTCGGGACTCATGTAGAGCGGAGTTCCGACAACTACCCCAGGCAGCGTCTCAGCCAATGAAGCTGAATCGGAGAGTAGTCTTGCGATGCCGAAATCGAGGACCTTGAGACTCTCATCACCATCCGAACTACGGACGATGAACAGATTTCCGGGCTTGAGATCCCGGTGGAGTATACCCTCCTTGTGAGCCTCCTCGAGTGACTCGCACGCCTGGATGCCAAATCTGACCACACTTTGCCAGTCCATTCTACCTTGCTGCGCCAGCAACTGGTCGAGTGGGGCACCATCCAACAACTCCATGGTGTAATAGAGACGCCCGTCTTCGGTGTGCCCACAATCGAAGAGTGTAACTGTATGCGGATTGCGGAGCCTGGCCACGGCTTTGACTTCAACCATGAACCGACGCGAGTACGAATCGTCAACCTGACGGTCCACCAGGATAACTTTGAGAGCCTCCTCTCTTCCGGTAAGAAGGTGACGCACGCGGTAGAGCGCGCCCATGCCTCCCCGTGAAAGCTCTCCAAGAACTTCGTACCTGTTTGCAAAGGTCTCTCCGACCCTGATCTCACTCATGCTCTTCCCATCTCACAGAGATTGTAGCAGGAGGCACGGCAAAGGCAATTGACACATCTCGTATTCGTTCGACAACCTTGGATTGCGTGACCGACACCTGTTTCACCTAGTGTCGCGACACAACGTTGAACAGTGACCGGACGAACAGTCTTGGACAGCCCTGCAATGTCTTAGCCAGGAATTCAGCGAAGAGGCGCAATGCGGCTAATGCAAAGGGTTACCGGCCCCGGACAGTTGGCTGAAGAGCCAAGTATTTTTGGAGTGGCACGGGACTTGCTCAATTGACTCTCGGCCGGACGGAATCGGCCAGGAGAGCAACGGCTGAAAACCATAATCGTAAGTAACATTGGAGGAAGGACATGACAACGACCAGTAGAACACTATTTGCAGCAACAGCTCTTTGGGGCGCTCTCGCCCTGTCGCTACTTTCAACTGGCTGCGATGAATTCGGGCAAACCGGATGCAACATCGTTGAGGAGTGCTCCTACGAGGGGGAGAGGGGATGCTCCAACGGAGTAAGATACGAATGCGTTGAAAACTCAGATGGCTGTTTGGAGAAGGAAGAGTCGCTTTGCAAGTTCGGGTGCGAGGGAAGCTACTGTTCCTTTGCAGGTGATGACGACGACCCATATTCGGAAGACGACGACCCCACTCCGGGCGGACCTCCTGGGAAAACGGGATGCAACGATAACTCACACTGGGCTTACGACGGCGAGAAGTGGTGCTCCGGAGACTTGCGCTAGGAGTGCTACCGAGGCGCTGATGGCTGCCTGGACGTCTACAGCCAGAAATGCGCAAATGGCTGCGGATCGGGCGGCAAATGCCTGGATAAACCTGCGGACAAGCCTCCAACGGGGCCATCTTGCTACGACGAGTCCCAGTGTGACTATGTCGGCGAGAAGTGGTGCTCTGGCAAGAACCGATACGTGTGCATAGAGGGTTCCGACGGATGTCTTGACGCCAAAGGGGAAGTGTGCAGCGGCAATTGCAGCAGCGGTGAATGCGTGGCAATACAGAAGCCTGACCTAACCGTGGGGTCGTGGGAATGTGCCAGCTGCTCCGGAACCAAGTCGGCCGGCCATGAAACCGAGGACTGGAAGATCTATGTCAAGAATGTGGGCACAGCCGCGGCTAGCGGAGTAGTCATCCAGGTCCGCCTGCTAAAGAAGAACCAGGCTGGGAAAGCGTGCGGCGGAACCGGCCCGTATGATTTCATTTCTCTTTACAAGATGACGCTGAGCGGAGATTGCGCTACTCTGGCTCCCGGTCAAGGATGCACCCACTCGAAGGGTTCGATTGACCTTCCCGCCAATCTCTCACTGGGTGAATACAAGATCCAGGTGAAGGTTGACCCGGACGACAAGATCGATGAACTGAATGATGGGGACAATTTCAGTTGCAGCTCGAAATGGCTAACCATAGATGCACCGGATCTGGTCATCACCTCGGCATCATGCAGTTCTTGTGTTGGCGAACTTGACACCGGCGAAAAGACCGGAAGCTGGACCATTTACGTCGACAACGTCAACTCCGCTCCGGTGGTCGACCCGAACTACGAATTGGCCATGGGAATCCGACTCGTACCCGATAGCGAAGCCTATGCTGCCTGCAACACGACGCAGCCATACTCATACTACAACGTTGGTGACTACTTGACCGGCCTCGACTTGTCGCAGGGCGTGGACTCCAAGACGTTTAGCTACATGAAGGTCCCCAACATCGCGAGCGGATGGTACTACTGGCTGGTGAAGATCGATTCCACGGGCGCCATCAATGAGACGAATGAGAGTAACAATTCGGCGTGCATGCAGGACCCCGTTTGGATAGACTGAGTTGAGCAGCATCTACGCCCCCCCTTCCCCACCCATCCATAGACATTGCTGACCTCGGCCAAAGAACCACAGTGTGAACTGAGCAGGGTTCAACCGGACCTGCGCCACCCATCTTCAAGTATCCGCGCCACTCGAATCGCGGTCCGGTCATCGGCAACGCGGTTTGTGGGAAATGCGGAGTAGTTGAACAAGGTTGCTCATCGATCTGATTGACTTTGTACCCCCCGTTCTGCGCTGAGTGTGTCGTTCTGAG
>CAZFVN010000215.1:0-4610 GCA_964522395.1 uncultured Myxococcales bacterium | reverse complement strand
TAACGCCATACCTCCCTTCAAGAACGGACCGGGGTACAGCCGTGATCAGATCGTAATGACGGTTTCCTGGCAGTAATTTAGTTCCCTCCTTCCCCACTTCATCGTAGGATTCCTCTGGCCTGGGCAGTTGATTGGTGCCGGGGCTAGGGAGCTTGGATGTTGGCCAAAGCGGATTCCCCAATTGCCTTGCAAGAGATGGTCAGGCGAGGCCTCCAAACGATCTTGCCCGGCCTCTCTCGCATGAAAGCGATCTGCGAAGCCCTCGGCCACCCCGAGAAGCGGCTTGGCAAGGTGGTTCACGTTGCAGGTACCAACGGTAAGGGTTCGACTTGCGCGTTTCTGGACGCGATTCTGCTGCAGGCGGGAAGACGTACCGCACTCTTCACCTCCCCCCATCTGGTGGACATCTGTGAACGGATTCGGTTGGACGGAGTCGACATTTCGCAGGAAGACTTCGACGGCGCGGCCAAAAAGGTACTGGCCGCCGAGCAGACGTGCGGCATGGAGTTGACAGGGTTCGAATTCGTCACGGCCACCAGCTTCGTTGCCATGGCGCACCACACTCCCGACATTTCCATTGTCGAGGTGGGAATGGGGGGGCGGCTGGATGCGACCAACGTGATCCAGCCCGCAGTGACAATCATTACTCCCATCGCCCGGGACCACGCCGAGTACCTGGGTTTCGACATAGATACTATCGCAGCAGAAAAAGCGGGCATCATCAAGGCGGGCGTTCCATCTCTATGTGGAGCGCTGGCACCCGATGCCAGGTCGGTGGTGCGAGAGCGCTGTGCGCACCTGAATTCCCCTCTCACTGAGGCGGGAGTCGGGTTCCATTCGTCGGGCGGCGATCTCGCCTGGACAGGCAAATTCGGCTCCGTGGAAGTCGGGCCGCTACAACTCTCCCTTCCTGGGGAGTTCCAGCAGGGTAATGCGGCCCTCGCCAGCGCCGCGGCCTTGCAGTTGCTGGGGGCTGAACTCGGTTCCTCGACTATTGCCGCCGGACTTGCGGGGGCGCGCTGGGCCGGTCGTTTCCACTCGGTGCGCTGGAGAGGCCGGAGCCTCTTGCTGGACGGTGGGCACAACCCTCACGCCCTGGCCGAGTTCCTCTCCTCCTTTCGGGCCCGCTATAACTATCGCCCCGACGTCCTCGTGGCGCTCAAGGCAGACAAGGACGCCGCAGCAATGGCAGCCCTCCTGGTCAAGCATGCACGCTGGGTCGTCTGTACGACCACCGGGAGCGTGCCCTCACTCCCCCCCGAAGAAATCGCCGACCACTGCCATGATCTGCCCACGGTGGTGGAACCGGACGTCGAGAGAGCCCTTGGCTTGCTTGTCTCCCGCGAAGGGAATAATGTAGGGGTGTGTTGTGGTTCTTTCTATCTGATCGGAGCATTGCTCCGACATCTGCGCTCAGCAACGGAGAACAGCTAATGAAACGACTGGTCGTGTTGCTCATATCTGCCACCCTGGCAACCATTCCTGCGTGCAAGAAGAAATCGCCGCCGCCGGCTGAGAAGAAGGCAGCAGAGGTACCTCCTGAGGAGGCCAAAACGCCTGACGTGGTCCCAACGACCACCCCCGATGTCACCGCGCCGCCCGCGCCGGCGCCGGCTCCGTCTCCCGACGTGGTCGCAAAAGAGGGTGAAGAGGTCAAGAACCCCTGGGAAGAGTATGTCGTCGTCGGGTCGCTCGATCCCAACATGGGGCCAGCCGCACCACCAGTTGCCAGTGCCGAAGTGGACCTCTCCGCGGACCTCGCCAAGGGTTGGACTGCGGTACCGGTGGCCAGAGACGAAAACGCACCCGCACCCGACATCGGCCTGCCCAAGGAAGCGGCCTTGGCCCCAGAGACTCTCAATAACCGAGCGCTCTACGTCTTTGAAATTCTTGCCCTGGAGCGTGACGCCGACTACTTCATCTCGAAGCTTATGCCTGATGCCGCCGACTACCTCGAATTGCGCAACAACCTGGGCATTACGATTACCGCCGACGACTTGAAACCCCTTGAAGAACATCTGCGCGCAGAGTTTGCTGCGCGCCTCTCGAAGTACAAGAAGTACATCGGCCCGGTGAAACGTGAAGATCGTTTTGGCGAGATGGTTGCCAACCGCATGACGAGATTTACTCGTTTCACTTTCGAATATGAAGACCTGGCCGGTTCTGTCCAGCAGGATTGCCTGCTCTTCATACTCCTGGGCAAGGGGTGGTGCGTCCTCGACTTCGGATGCGACGACGAAGTCTGGCTGCGTCCCCCTGAGCACTTCGCTCCGGTCGAACCGGAAGGCGATGTGGTCACCGAGGGCAACGCTCAGACGGGAGAGGTCGTCTCCCAGGCGGATGTGGCAGGAGCGACGCCATGAAAGGCCGCCATCTCTCCACACTTCTCTGCCTTGTTGCGTTGGCATTTGCGCCAACCGACACGTCCGCCAAGAATATGCACGGCAAGTTTGGCGTCGGCTTCCAACGCACACTGCTAGGCGTTCAGGGCTTCTCATTCACCTACTGGATGACGCCGAAGCTCGCCTTTCTCACCACCGCCGGCCTGGGCTTTGACCGCACAAACATCAATCAGGCCCGCGAGGTCACGGCAACCGACGGCACTGTGACCACGGAATTGGTCCCAAACGAAAGCTGGAGCACCAAGCTGTTGGCTGCCATGGGAGTCAAATACGTCTTGTATGGCACCAAGTACGCCAATCTCTCCTTTGGGGCACTGGCCGATCTGGGCTGGGCGAACAAGCTCATCTATGACTCGGGCACCTTCGTCGATGCGGAAGGGAATACGGAGATTGTTCAGGCCACGGCATCAAACCGAATTCAATGGGGAATCGAGTTTCCCATGGAAGTCGAGTTCTTCTTCTCTGATGCTTTTTCCATCAACCTGGCGGCCGGAATGTTCTTCACCGTCGTACCCGACGCACCAGGAGATTTTACGGCAGGCGAATCGGGCGCTTCCATCCTTGAGGGCGCAGGGCTGGGAGAGGTCAATAACCCAGAAGATATTGGCATTGCCATTGGTGCCGGCGGCCTCTTCGGCCACGCCGGAATGACTTTCTATTTCTAGTCTTACTCAACCATATCTACAGGCAAATGGGCGGCAGATACCAAACCTGCGTGCGGGTCGGCAGATTGCCCGTGTGAAGGTCAATGGAACCGCTGCCAAACCGACGGCAGGTAGGGAAGCGATCGAGGAAAGCATCGGGCGGCTCAATGGGCAGGTCAACTGCCGACGTCTTGAAATGTATAGGGATGACCAACCGAGGATTCACCGCATTGACGAAGCGAGCGGCACTCTCCCCATCAAAAGTGAAGCGACCACCCACCGGGACAAAGAGCACATCAGGGGACTTCAGATTGGCAATTAACGATTCCTCTACTGGATCAGCAAGGTCGCCCGGGTGAACGAAAGTCACGTCGTCCAAGGTGAAACGGGAGATCTGGGTTGTCGCCTCCATGGTCCCATCATTGGTCCCGTGACTACCGGTAAATGTGCGGATATCAACTCCGGCAACAGAGGCGGGACCCCGCACCACGGTCGGCTTGCCGAATTCTGGTGCGATGTAGTTGTGGTCCAGGTGGTCGTGGGAGACTATCACCAAATCCCACTGACCGGGAATTGGCCCATAGCCCATCCGCCCGTCAAAGGCACCGGGCATGTAGGGGTCCAGGAGAATGCGCAGACCACCATCTCCTTCAAGGCCGACTGCAGCATGTCCAAAGTAGTTGACCTTCACCTGCGCTCCTTGGAAGCGGCATCGGCCGCCAGAAAACGAGTATAGTCGTCGGGAGTATTTATATTCAAGTGGATCAAGGCCTCCTCAACGGGAATATCAGCGACTCCCATGTGGGAGAGGACCTCATCGAATCGGGCCTGGTTGGATTCTTCTGCCACCTTTGAAATGGCCTCGGGCAAGAGCAGCACCGGATGGCCCCGCTTCCCTTCGAATATGGGAGCCAGGGAGGGGGCCGCACCTGGATCGGCGGCCAGCAGCGCCGCAGGCACCGCACCGTCGGGCAAGAGACAATCAACCGGGGTAACAAAAAGCCTGTGGGCTTTGCAGCGAAGTCGGGCTACGCATGGGCGTACCGTCGAAAAGAGACCTGGGGCGGGGTCCTCCATGACCAAAACCGGTGCCGGAATCCCAAGTAATTGCACTTCTGGTGCCAGCTCGGCGTTTACTGCCACCCAGACCGGCCCGAAGATGGAGTAGAGAGTTACCTGATGCTCCAGGATGGTCCGTCCCCGATAGGAGAGCAATGCCTTAGGCTGTCCCATCCGGGTGGAGCGACCGGCAGCCAGGACAAGGGTTCCCGTGGTCATAGCAAAACTCCATCCTCAGGCTCGATGAAGCGAATGTGAAGGTGATTCTTGTGGCCCTTATAGTGGCGGATGATGCCCCCCTCTTTCCACCGCTTGCGCGGATACTGAAACCACTCCTCGAGCTGTTTCTCGGAGACGCCTTCGCTTTGCGCCTGCTTATAGAGGGCAGACTGAATGTACCAGTCGACGAGGACCTTCTTCACACGCTTGGTTTCCAACAAAGAACGGACCAGAAACCAGGTCCGCCGGGCATCGATATCACCGGGCTTCTTGTGCTTGAATTTGA
>CAZFVN010000214.1:0-4743 GCA_964522395.1 uncultured Myxococcales bacterium | reverse complement strand
AGGTCAGTGTCGTCTATGGTACCCGTTTGATCGAGATCCGCTCCTTCGCACCACGTGTTCGCTGGATGGCAGGAACCCCCTGAGAATTTCGCGGCGGCCACGTCGAGGGCCGCCGAATCCGCCTCATCCACGGTCCCATCGCCCGTAAGGTCGGGGCGGGCACAGCCGAGGGCGGCCCAAGTGCAATCCAGCAGATGAGGAGCGGTGACACAGAGTGGCAAGGCCTCAAGCAGTCGTACTCCGCCAAATTGGAAATGGTAGGGGGCAGGTACCGGTGCCCACGGCCATTCGTGGTCCGGATGATGACCGGTGGCTTCATATCCTTCTTCGGTGCGACGGAGCGGTGACGTAGTGCCGTAGTGGTCCTCATAACGTTGCTTGACTATGTCGTTTTTACCGGCTAGCTCATTTTCGATAATGGCAAGAATCTCCTCGTCGGTGCGGAGTGGCTCGGATTGCGTATCGGGCAGTTCAAGTATCTGCTCGAGGCGAGTCATCTGCAATTCTGCCCGTCCGTAGTCACCCAGGTCAGCGGGGTCGACCTCGAGACCCGCCAACGAATCAAAAAGCGCCGAGGAATAAAGCCGCTCAGTGTATTGTGCTGGCGATGTCTGGGCCCAGAGCAGTTCGCCGAAGAAGCGAGAGAGTTGGGTGATCTCGGCCAGGGCTTGCTGGGCGGCTGTTGCCAGTTCTTCGTCGTCCCTGCTTTCCGCATACGAATAGAGCTCCAGGGCCGCGATGGTCTTTTCGTGGAAGTCATCCTGGAAGCTGCCAATTAGCGATTCGGCAGATCCAGGCGTTTCTTTCTCCAGTTCGGCTACCGCTTCGAGCCAAGGAATACCAAAGAACTCAAGTTCACCAATGTTTCCCCAGTCCTTTCCGCAATAGGCCTCTTGCAGGCTGGTGCACATGCGCACCGGTTCCGGAACGGGGCAACTCTCGCCAAGGAAGTCGGCGAGGAGGAATTCCACCGATCCGGGGGCGGGCAATTCGGGCAGTGGCAGTTGCAACCCTTCGCTGGAGAGTGCTCGGGCGAGGAAGACCATCTGGCAGTCTGACAGGCTGCCGAGGTCCTCAGCTTCGATGTCTCCGTCGGGACGCACGCCGCCGGCAACCACCAACTCGTCGTAGGGATTGTGCTCGCTGACGGTCATGAGTCGCCCCTCGTTGGATTGCACGAGGTCACCAATACGCTTACCTGACTCCCACGCGCGGGTCGCAGTATCAAAGAGGTCGGGGTCGACATCTGGATGGTTGAGGATATCGAGTGCGACCATATAGCCGGCCGCGAGGTCCGGAAAATTGTCCCTGGAATTGTGGTTTCCAAACCATGCCCCCGCCCAGGGTTTGCCGTCAGGTACCTGCATGAGCGAAGTACAGCAGTCGCTCACTCGCAAGTACTCCGGGGTCATTGAATGGCTGTAAGTGATAGCGTAGGGTGCGATCTCCTTGGTGGGCATGTAGTCAAGCAGAATGTCCTCAGGCTCCTCCCGGTAGCTGGCTTTGAAACCGCCAAAGAGCACGGCCAGGATTTCCGCCTCCAACTCGGCTGAGTATTGCGTGGCCGGAAAGACAACCTCACCATGCCGGGTCCGCTCTACAGTTCCCGCATCGCCATCGACGGTCATGGTCCAGCCCGGATAGACCATCCTGGCGGTGAGCCCGGGGTGGCCGCTGACAGCCTCAAAGAAGATGATGCCCTCCAACATTCTGATCAGGGCCAGGGCCAGGGTACGAGAGCGGAATATCTGGTAAGCGTACCAGACTCCCCGCACCGATTCGCCGATCTGGTTGTTGTCATTGGGGCCGACCACAATCTCCCACTCGGTGCCCGCGCGAGAGATGCCCGCCTTACCAAAGGTAACCGCGAAGTTGACCCCGCCAAAGGCCATGAACCGGTTGTAGGAAATCACTGCCCGTTCCACCCGTTCACGGTAGTAGAGCCGAAAAGCCCGGGCCGCTGCATCAGGGTCTGTGACCGGCGCATTCATGGGCTCACCGATCTCGTCGGGTGCAATTTCCGGATTGCGTCGAGCGTCGGGCGGCACCGTGCGGCTGTCCACGGCATCGCCCGTGACTTTCGAGTCGCTAGATGAACAGGCTGGGATCGAGATGAGGAAGGAGGCAAGGAGAATCGCAATCCGCTTCATGGGACCTCGGTCTTCGGCAAAGTTATCGTCTCTGCCGAAGATACCGCGAATCTACCGGCTAAGGTAGCGAGAAATCAATCTCTGGAAGCGAGCTTCGAGAGTAGCCTGAGAATTTCGATGTAGAGCCAGACGAGGGTGACGATGAGGCCAAAGGAGGCGTACCATTCCATGTACTTCGGCGCGCCCGATTCGGCCCCCTTCTCGATGAAGTCAAAATCGAGGACGAGGTTGAGTGCGGCAATGACTACCACGAAGAGCGAGAAGCCGATGCCGATCATCCCGGAACCGTGGATGTATGGAATCCCGACCCCGAAAAAGCCGAGAATCCAGGAGGCCAAATAGACCAGAAAGATACCGCCGGTGGCCGCAACGATGCCGAGCTTGAAGTTCTCGGTGACTTTGATCAGCCCTGATTTGTAAGCCATGAGGAGTGCGAAGAGCGTGCCGAAAGTCAGGGCCACAGCTTGAATTACGATGCCCGGATACATCATCTCGAACATCGACGAAAGGCCGCCCAGAAAGAGCCCTTCCAATAACGCGTAGATGGGTGCGGTGACCGGTGCCCAGGTCTTCTTGAAGATGGTAATTATCGCGAAAATCAGGCCGCCAATGGCACCGCCCAACGCCAAACCGCCCATGCCGCCTTGTCCCCATTCGACGGGCGCCGTGCTCCAGGTGAGGGTAGCCGCGCCAATCAGCAGGAGGAGCAGGAAGCCCGTCCTGTTCACCGTCCCCTGAATTGTCATGACCGTGTCGTCAGCAGCTTGACTGGCGAATTGAGCGAATGTCTTATTGTTAAGCGCTGGATTTGCTGTTCTCATGACTTGACCTCCCGGAAACTACGATGCCTTACGCCAGAAGATAGTGAAGAACGGGAGTAGCGCAAGGGCAACATGCGTCGCGACTCGTGGGCTGCGGCCAAATGGTGCTACCAGCAATAGGCGACGCAATAGGCCGGGTCTGCCCAGACAGGCCTGTCGGTGCCCCAGGGGTATGACCACGCCTTTGTGAAATTGCTATATGAGGCGTACGGCTGATATCCCGGCAGAGTTACCCACTTGGGGCCGGCGCAACTGGCAGAATTGCAGTCCTTATTGGTGAACTCGTCTGGGAGCGCTGCAATCTTTGGGGCACAAAAATAGGCTCTGGTTGCCCCGCCATGGTCTACCCGATAGCCATTGTACCGAACATTGCCCAAGTTCTTTTTACAACACGGGCGGCCCGCATACGCAGGAGGGTTGACAGTCAATGTCCAGCCACTCGGGCACGACGTAGCGCAACTGGAACTGGCTATCGGTTTCCCCCATCCACACTTCTCGTTGGAGGCGACAGCCCCGTCATTGCGTTTACAGTACACTTCTCGGGTTTGCGTACCACAGTAGCCAGCTCCTGCGCAGACAGTCCAATCCCCGGAGTACCACTCGAAGGTGTATTGCACGCAACTCCCGCTGCCGTTGCATTCGAGACCACCACCGCCGCAGTCCGTGGCGTCGGGGTAGTTAGAACATGAAGAGCATGCCCCGGTGGCGAACTTGCAGGTGCCGCAACTCGCGACAGTCTGCTCGTCGTATTCTGCACAGTCGGCCGAATTGGCTGTTTTGCAGGTGCCGAGACTCTTGCACCGGCTGGTGCTCAAGTCGTCGTAGTCCCGCAACTTGCAATAGTTTGTCCCCGTGGCCGAAGCCTCGCCATCCGTGAAGTAGATGTCCTTCTCGTCGCAATCGATGGTGCCGCAGGCATTGTCGTCGGCGGGCACCTTCTCACTTCCCGCCCCATCACATTGTCGACAGAGACCAGTGGGAGTGGCATCGGCTACCGGGTCGTAGGAGCAGGCGGCATTGATGCAAGCGTCGGTGGTGCATACCTTGCCGTCGTTGCATAGTCCGATGGTGTCGTCCAAGGCGTTGCAGTCGTCCGCATCCAGGATCTCGTCGTCGTCCGAATCGAGGTCACAGAAGTTGAGCCGCTTGTCGCCGTCCGTATCGGGTGAATCTGCCGCACCCGTCTTGGTCATGGCGATGGCAACCAGGAATAGAAGGTCTTCGTTGCCATACTTGCCGTCACAGTTCATGTCGCCATTTCTCCGGGCCGTGGTGCCCAGACAATTCGCGTCGTCCTGGCCGGAGTCCAGGCAGGGAGTGGAGTTTGCAACCCCCAGGTCCACGGAGGTTGCAAGGCAGAAGGGCAGACAGACCTTGTGTGCGTTGAGGCCGACTCGGCAATACGGAGTGTCACCAAATAGTCCCTGGCAGTTGTCGTCGGTATCGCATTGATCGGCGAGTACTGGCTGGGACGACTCGACGTAGGCGAAAACCAGCACTGCGCATTGTACATCCAGCGCATCTACTGTGCCGTCTTGATTCAAGTCCCCATCAGGAGCCGAATATGGAGAGCCAGCGGTAATCATTAGAAGTGTTAGCAAAGCTGCACATCGAAAGAGCTTCATCTCCACAACCCTCTTTGTGGATCCCTCAGTATCTGCCATCGACGTACAAACAGTATCCTCCACTGCCCGGGCATGGTCAAGACCCTGTGGATGAGCGATCTGATCACGGCTGTACCCCGGTCCGTTCTTGAAGGGAGGTATGGCGTT
>CAZFVN010000213.1:0-4885 GCA_964522395.1 uncultured Myxococcales bacterium | reverse complement strand
AACTCGGTCAACTACGCGCCAGCACAAGCGGTAAATCTAAGCCCAGCGGCGAAGACTGCGCTTGACAGGGTCGCGGTTCTATGGGACTTAAACGGGAGTTTTGACAGTCTGACGGGCGATTAACTCAGCGGGAGAGTGCTACCTTCACACGGTAGAAGTCACAAGTTCAAATCTTGTATCGCCCACCCCGCAGGGCACACCTCGAAAGAGGCGTGAATGCCCTGTAATCACTGCCTGAGGGCAGATATTATATACAAGCCGGCCGAGAGGTCGGCTTTTTGTTTTAACTCAATCACTTACGCTCCTCTCGTGTCACTGCTTCCACACCATAGATAAAGTGGGATACGGTCTCCAGGCAGCCTCCGGAAGTGCCGGCCGGAGACCCCGTTTTTAAGGTCCCCGGCGACACCCCGGAAATGGCCAAAGTCGGGTCTGGGTAGCCCCATGGGTAGCCCCAGCACCCGGATTTGCCCTGCAAAACCACCTCCCACACCCGGATACCGGATCACCCCGTTTCCTCCTTCTTGAACTTCTGCGGCAGGAACGACAGCACCTTGGCATGAGCCTCCCGCTTCTCGTTGATGGAGACCGAACTGTAGTGCTCGGTCATCTCCGATGAGGAGTGTCCGACCAGGCTGCGTTGGATGATGTCACCCACGTTGGCCTGGCGCATCAGGTTCACGGCTGTCCGCCGCAGGTCATGCGGTCTGACCTTCCACTCCAGGCCGATGGCCTCGCTGGCCTTGTTGTAGGCCTTTTCAACGGAACTCGTGAACCTGTACCCGCCTTTCCGGGATGGAAACATGATCCCCTTCTCGGTGAACCCGATATTCCCCTTCGCCTCCAGGAAGCGTTGGTGTTCCCGGATCAGCTCGAGGACCGACCCGGCCAACGGCAACCTTCGCACACTGTGCGTCTTGGTTGGGTAGGGGCTTCAGCCGATGGAACGCCTCATCCAGTCGCCGATGCAGAGCCATTGGGTAGCGCTCGTACCATGACCAGGCCTGCCCCCGGCACCGAACCCAGTCCTGAAAGCCATCCAGGTCTCTCAATTCGTTGGGAGTTGGCGGTTTCACATCGTCATCGAAAAGGCAGCCAGGGTGGTCCAGAATGTACATGGCGACAAGCCCTGCGGCCTCAGCAATCATCCTCTTCGATCGGGAACTGGTGTCCACACCGCCGTCGGCATCCTCGCCCAGCCACCCATAGGCACAACCCAGTTGCCAAGCCACAAGATAGCGAGCTACCCTGGCTGTTGTTTCCTCAAAATAGCCACCGGAGTCGTCCTCCAGGTGATTATCCGCAAGGAATAGCTTGTAGCTAAACTTGGCCTGCTGTAGGCGAACGTCTATCTCACGGCGCCACAACGTGGGTTCAAGTGTCTTTTCCTCAATTACTTTCATTTGTTCCCCCCCCGTGCATCGCACGGTACAGAATCAGCTCGACCAGCTCCGGCTGGCCCTTTGAGCATCACGTTGGTGACGGACCGCCTCCGACAATACCGACACGGTCCACTCAAAATCCCTGCAACCAATGACTGCGGTTGCGTTGCGATGACGACGTCACCATCACCGAGGGCAGTGGCGGGACCGGCACCGAGGCCGTTGACGGAAATGGCGTACCCCTGGCGGGGAATCTCGTTGGACTCGAGGGCCTCCTCGATGGGAGTCCCGGCGGGAACTTCAATCACGGTGGCCGAGTGGCCCAGACGCAGGACCTTGATCTTCATGATGCTACCTCCAGAGTGTTGGGATGTGGTGGGCCGTCAGGATGACGGCGCCTTCGGATTTCTTATAGCTGTTCTGGCAGGAGAACTGCACTGGCGAAAGAGCTTGTCGAACTTGTTGATGATCATCATGGAGTGCGTAGATGGTTGCTTCGAATCGGCTCATCGGATATGGTTTCGAGTGGTTACCATTGAGCCATACGCACCGCGCAAACGCATCGCATTCGAGGAATGACTATGGCTTGAGCCGACGCCATTTGGAGGAACGATGAAACACCCCGCCATTGCCGAGAAGGTCAAGTTCTGGGAGGAGCAACAACGGATCAACGGATTGTTGATCCCCCGTATTGCAGAATCGATCAAGATCACCCGAGAACTATCGGACGGGCTTGAGAGCCTGCGAGGCTCAGCCACGGAAGCCGAATCCAGGTTCAGAGAGCAGGTAAGGTCGGTACAGAAGCCAATCCATCAACTCAAGGAAGAGGTTTCCTCTCTGAAACGTTCCTACGCACAGCAGAGGCAGGCGGGAGCCAATATGGAGACCTCGCTGAGGAAGGGACTCGGCCTTGTGGAGGACGAACTTGGTGCGGTGAAACAGGAACTTGAGTCCCTTGTGCTGACAGCCTCGGAGCACGGGAAGGAAATTGAACGGTCAGTAGAGGCCATCGGGAAACGTGTCGACACTTTGGGTGAAGCCGCCAATGCTGCTTTGGTGGCAAGGAGGCTGGCTATGCTCGCTCTGGGGGTTGGAGGCATCGCTTTCGTGCTGGCGCTTATCGGGATGGTGGTCTGATGGGTAAGCTTTCATTCGAGGAGGCAGAGCGAATACTGCGTGACCTTGGTCCAGTTCCGAAAGAGCCAGAGCAGGATTGGTTGACCTCGCTGAAGGGGGCGGGTTCCAGCCTTTTCTCTGTTGAGGCCGGGGTGGGCATAGAAACAGTCTTGACGGCATTTGCGCTGGACCGCCATGCTACAACTGAACTCGAGAAGGCCTTCGAAGGACAGTATCCACGGTTGGCAGAGACGGTAGGTCTTGAAACCCACTATGAAAGTTTGCTTGATAGGGGGACGGTAAGTGCAGAGGGGTTCATCCGGGCCTTGAGGGGCAAGCTGTTCGAAGAGCGCCTTCCGGACTTGCTGAGCGAACGGTTCCCGGGCTTCGATTTCAAAATTGCCAAGGATGCCACACAGAAGGGCTGGGATCTGGTAGGGGCAGATGATAGTGGTGCAGAGATTTTCGTCCAGGCCAAGGCACGAGCTGCATCGGCAGCAAGCGACGTCGTGGGGATGATGGAGGAAACGGATGCCCCGGAGTGGTTTGCCGTAACCGAGGACCTGCACGCTGCCATCGTCGATTCACATCCTGAACTGGCAGACCGCCTAGTAGAAATTGATGTTTCCTCGATGGAACTGAATGAGGAGGCCGAGTCCGCCCTAGCAACCTTGTCGGAACAGATGGATCTCGATGTGCCAGATAGTCTAACCGATATGCTGCCCTACGTGGGAGAAATGGTCCTGGGGATTCGATTGATCGTGGACGTAGTTAGAAATGAGCAAACTCTTGCCGGAATGCCCCGAGGCGACAAGAACAGGCTGCATGCGGTTCGAGTCCTTACTCTAATGGCCAGGTTTGGCGTGAGTACTGTGATGGCGAGTGCAGGTGGCGCCGGCGGAGCTGCGGCCGGGAGCGTGTTTCCCGGTGCCGGTACGGCCATTGGGGGAGTTGTGGGCACCATCGGTGGGGCAATTACGGCGGGCTACATCAACAGGACGCTCGAGCCGAGGATACTCAGCATTGGACTAGACCTGGCTGGTGTCTCAAAGGACGACCTCTTCTACTTCCAGAACAAGGAGCCGATCGATCAACTAGGCAATAGGCTGGCTGAGCAGTTCGCCGAGGCAAAGGCGGCTTTGGGAACATGAGCGAAAGAGAACCAGACCGAGAGATTGGCAGACAAGGCAGCCTCCCAGTTGCTCCAAACTCAGGGTCAGACCTTCCCTGGCGAACTACAGAGGAGAGCGGTCTCCCGCTTCGGAAACGAGGTTGACCTTGGAAAACAAAGACTCGATCCTAGCGTTGCCACTTTCCTCCAATCCAAGCGCAACCTGCTTGTTCACCTCAAAATCCGAGGTGTACAATGTCCAACCAACGATCAGTGCCTTGGGCAGTCGGATCATTACCCAATCACCGATAGTGTCAACACGAATCCTCAAGGCCAGCAGACCATCAGCTAGGGTTGCATCAATGTCTTCGGCTTCCATTACGCCGGTGTAGCGCAAAGGAGGTTTTGCTCCTCCCTGTGAGACAAGGAAAGAGACCCCTTCCCTTCCATCAAGGGCCTTCAGCCAGCTCACGAATGCCGGAGTCAAGCCAGGCGGAGCAATGCCGCTTTGCAGTGCCTTGCCGCCGTCTGTTTCTACAAAGAAACGCAACGCCTTCTCTATGGCCTGCGTCCTCGTCCATCCTTCGCTGTTGGCCACATCTCCCACCTTCACCAGGAGCTCTTCCTCCAACCTCAACGATATCTGCTCTTTCGCCATGTCAGTTCCTCCATAGTGGGCAGTTGCTATCCTGGCCCACGTGGTCACTATACTTGCCTTTGGTGCAGAACGCAACCCGTTGACCTACAGCGAGACCGGAAGTGCCCCCTTATCGATTTGTTTTCGGCGTGTTGCGTGTGATGCACTTCGGTCTTGGGCGGGCAAATTCAGGCCAGATGGAGATGGCAAAGTGTCGAGAATCGGAGAAAGAAGACCTAGCTCGGCAAAGATTCAGGGTGCCGCTCCACGATGGTCCGACCCACTTCCACGACCAGTTTCACGGTTTCAACATCCGCCACAGCCAGCATCCCCTGCAACCCCTTCACCAACTCTTCCTTCTCCCCACCTCGGACTTCCTGGAAATCGAAGAGTTCGGACAAGCTGACGCCGAGGGCGTGGGCGATCTTGTCGGCACTATCCAGGGACGGAGCCTTGAGGCCACGTTCAAGGCGAGACATGAACTCGGGGCTGATGTCGACCCGCTCGGCGAGCTGAGCCTGGGTAATCCCTGCACGATTCCGCAGTTGCCGAATCCGGTTCCCCAGTCGTTTTGGTAGGTCTGCTGCCATCTTGCCCTCCGGTTCCACCGTAAATCAGAAGTGTGCGGAATTGCAGAAA
>CAZFVN010000212.1:0-4908 GCA_964522395.1 uncultured Myxococcales bacterium | reverse complement strand
GTCGATTAACAGCTTGGGGACCATCGAGGAGGTGCCTTCATAGTTATGAAACTGGGCGAGTTCTGCGATGCAGCAGAGATGTTGGTGCGCGGTGGCGAAGAGTTGCAGGCTGCTCGGCTATTTCGCCGACTCGGCAAATTCGAGGAGGCCATTTCCGTGCTGAATTCCGTCAATCCAAGCTCTGCTGAGTATGCCGATGCCACTATTCTGGCCAGCACGATTCTGGAGCAGATGGAGGACGTAGATGAGGCAGCAAAGCGGCTGCTTGTGCTACTTGAGAGAATCGGCTACTCGCCTCAGAATGAAGAGATTATATATCGTCTGGTTGACCTCCAACTGGATCTTGGGGATATCGAAGGGGCGGAGCGTACCTTGGAACACGCTCGTGAAGATGGGGGTGATGCAAAGGTGCTGACCGAGCAGATCTCCGCCGTGCGTGAAGAATCCTCCGAACCCCCCCGGTCGCAGCCTCTGGATGATGCGACTTCGACTTCCCTCGGCTTTCCGCGGTCAAAGCGGTACAAGGTGGTCAGTCGCATTGCACGTGGGGGCCATGGAGAGCTATTTCTCGTTCGTGACCTCAGACTCTGCCGGGAGGTGGTTTTCAAATTGCTGCATTCCTCTTCGCTACCTTCGAAGGTTGCACAAGACTATTTTCGGCGTGAAACCAGGGCTATCGGTCGCCTTGACCATCCGAATATTGTTCAGGTTCATGACGTGGGAGAGATCGCCTCAAGGCCTTACTACACCATGGAATTCGTGCGCGGCATCAACCTCCTGGAGCTCGTCGATGGTGGCATGGGTAGTCCTCTCGGTTTGGAGGAGAAGCTCTCCGTCTGCCGCCAGATTTGCGATGCCCTCGCTCATGCTCATGACAAACGCATTTTGCACCGCGACGTCAAGCTCGACAACGTCATGTTAACTCAGGCGTTGCACGTCAAACTCCTCGACTTCGGACTTGCCAAGGCCCTGGACGAGAATCCTCATGCCTCCCAGTTTATCGTCGGTACGCCCGCTTATATGTCCCCCGAGCAACTGGCTGGGCGAATGGTGGATGAGCGCACAGATATTTACTCGCTGGGGGTCCTGATGTTCCGGCTGTTCACTGGAGAGAAGCCTTTTGATGCATCGGAAGATCTGAAGCGGCAGTCACGCTCAGGGTCGCCTCCAGATCCGCGCCGGCGAGACGGTCAAATTCCTGTTCAATTGGCCAAGACGATCATGCGTTGTCTGGAACCAGATCCCGACGATCGGTTTCGAAGTGCTCGACAGGTCGCAAAGGAACTTGGGGCCGTGCCGGTATAGCGCCTACCATTCTTCCTGGATCAGTCTTGCCGCCACATTCCCATACCCTTTCAGCCGTTCCCGCAAAGTTGCGGAAAGCTCCATGGATGGCTCTATGGAGTCAGGCTCAATGCCCATGATGCGCAGGGGCGGTATGGAGTATCCGGTAGCGCGGGCGAGCTCGAGGATCTGTAGCAGATCTCCATCATGTGTGGAGGCGTGAGCTACCCGCTTCAAGGACCTCACTTCCTCTGGCGAGAAGATGCGCCACTCACCGGGAAGGGCCCCCATCTTGACGCAGTCGACAACCAGAATCGCACTGGTCTCTGGCAGGAGGTAGGAGAAGAGGCCGAGGGCATCGTTCTTGAGCTCCAACGCCATGCAGTTACTGGGAAGCTGGATTCTGGAGAGTTCTTCTATCAGTTGTAGGCCGATGCCGTCGTCACCCATGGCGTAGTTGCCTATTCCGATGATGTACTTCATCGCACCTCCACAAGGGGCACTCCCGAAGGGCCCTATTTCACGAATTCCACGTTGAGGTAGTGAGTGGAGCAGGAGATACATGGGTCATAGGCGCGCACGAGCATTTCCAGAGCCAATTCAAGGTCGGCTTCGGTCTTTCCGGCTGCCAGCAGTTCCGGCACCAATTTCTCGAAGTCATGTTGAATGTTGGCGTGATTTTGATTGGTGGGAATGATGCAATCTCCACCGAGGCACATGTTGTCCTCGTCATAGTTGTAATGGTGGAAGAGGATGCCGCGTGGCACTTCCACTGCCGAAGATCCTTCGCCGTGCTTGGTCGGGTTACCCAGCTCCTCCTGCTCGATCCCTGAGGTGAGCAATTCGTCCATGAGCTGGAGGCTGGAATGAACGCTGTGCACGGTTTCCACCACCTGAGCGGCACTGTTGAGATATGGGTTTGTGACGAGTGGCTTCATGCCCAGTGCCTTGGCGACCTTGATGGCCTCCGGGTGGAGCTGGTCATAATTATTGTTGAAGCGGGCCAGGGCGCCGGCCGAGTAGCTCTCCAGCTTGTTCTTCGTCCATTTTGCCGTGGACTGGCTGTTGACGTACTCGTTGGTCACTTGTCGATAGTCACGAACGTACCACTGCTCCTTGGAGTGGTCGGGCATGACGGATTGGATCTGGCCGTCGTAGAGACCGTATTCTTCAGAATCGTGGAGAGCCATGTACTCAGTGGGCCGGTCGAAATCCGGGAACCTCGAAGCGAGGCTGAGCACCACATCAAGGACCAGATTGATGTCAGGAGTGACCTCGTTGATGAGGCGGTCCCTCATTGTCGCTAGTTCTTTACTGGTTGGGAGTTCGGCGAAGCCGCCTGGCACCACTCTGGTGGGATGGGTAGTGCGACCCGCCAGCAGGGACCCCCATTCATGCCCGAATCTCTTGAGCCGCAGTGCTGCCTTGATTACCTCGGTGTGGGTAGGTACCAATGGGAAAACGGACTGTGCACCCAACAAGTCGGGGGCTACCAGAAAGAGGACGTGGACGATGTGGGAGTCGAAGTTCTCGGCGTGCTTCAACAGGCGCCGCAATTTGATTGCCTGTTTCGTGAGCGGAATGCCGAGGGCATCTTCGGTTGCTTTTACCGAGGCCAGGGTATGGCCGACGGAGCAGATGCCACAGATTCGGCTGGTTATGCGTGCTACCTCGGTGTAATGGCGGCCACGCACCATGGCCTCAAAGAAGCGAGGTGCTTCGGGTACTTGCCACTCACACTTCTCTATCTTGCCGTTGGTAACGTTGACCACGATATTGCCATGGCCTTCGACGCGCGTGACATGGTGGACATTGACGTTCATGTTCTGGGTCATGGTAATCTACTCCTCGTTCCGAAAGTTGGCCGTCCAAAGACGCGATTTGGTCGCCGCCCGCTGCTCAGATATGCCTCCCTCTTCGACCAGGACTTCTGCCAACGCCGTCTGATTGGGAGAATCGACCAGCCCGCGGCATGCTTCACAGGGCACGCCGTCGGCGGGGCATGGGGCTCCGCAGCCGGCGCGGGCCACCAGTCCCATGCAGTGGTCATCGCTCTGATAGCGGCAAACTGTTTCTCGTAGTTTGCATTCGACGCAAACGGGGTAGTTTGGAATCGTGGGGGCTTTGCCATGCAGTATATCTGAGACAATACGGGCGAATTCCGTTTGGTCGATGGGGCAACCGGGGATTGCCAGGTCAACCTTGATGGCCTTGCTGATGGGCCCGGCAACGCCGCTGTCAAGGTGGGGCATCTTCGCATCTTCGCCGTAGACGTATTCCTTGTAGTCAGATTGGTGGTTCTTCAGCGCGTTAATGCCTCCGGTGGCAGCGCAGGAGCCGTATGCGACGACTATGCCGGCGCGGGCACGAATGGACTCCAGGCGCTCCCGGTCTGCCTCCCGAGTGAAACTACCTTCGATGAAGGCAATATCGATGGGTTGGTCGGTGGTCTCCTTCATGACCTCGCGAAACTCGACAATCTCGATGTGGTCAAGAAGGCCGAGGAAGACGGTTTCTCCGAGATTGGTCAATTCGATTTGGCACCCTTCGCAACTGGCGAAGTCGAAGAAGGCTACTTTGACCTTCGCATTGCTCATCATATTGCCTCCTCCAGGCTCTCCACCTGGTCGTAGCTGAAGACGGGGCCGTCGTAGCAGACGTAGACGTCATTGATCTGACAGTGCCCGCACTTGCCAACACCGCATTTCATCCGGCGCTCGAGATCCACGTAGATGTTTTCGTGGGGAATGCCAATGGAGTCCAGTCGCATCATGACAAACTTGTACATGATGGGGGGACCGCAGATGACCACCCGAGTATCCCTACTGATTTCGTTCATGGTGAGCAGGGTGGTGATAACGCCGACGTTGCCAGTCCAGTTATCATCGCCCTGATCCACAGTTTCCTGATAGTCGACGTCGGGTGAATCGCGCCAGCACGCCAGATCCTGGGTGAAGAGTTGGTCGGCCGGTGACCGGGCCCCGAAGAAGAGCTTGAAATCCCGGAATTCAGCACGCTGGTCCAGGATGTACTGAATCAGGCTTCGGGTGGGACAGAGGCCGATGCCGCCGGCGACGACGAGGACGTTATGGCCGCGCAACTTATTGAGGTCAAAGCCGTTACCCAGAGGGCCTCGGATCCAGAGCGATTCGCCCGCTGTTCGAGCGTTGATTGCGGTGGATACACGGCCCACCGAGCGTACTACTATGTCAAAGCTCTCGGTCCGGGTCGGGCTCGAAGCTACGCCGATGGGGATCTCGCCAAAACCGGGTAGCGAGACCTCCAGAATCTGGCCAGGCTGGTACTTGAACGGCAAACCGCTCTTGAGTTGGAGAGTGAAGTGCCTCTCAGTCTGGGTAATCTGAGTTGCTTGCCTGATGATGCATTCCTCAGGCATGAAGATATTCTGTTCTGTCAGAGTGTCGCAGTTGCAGCTCATGTCAACCCTCCATAATACGGTTGATGATACTCACGGGGTCGGCGATATCGGGCACGCAGCCAACGGCGCACCGGCCACATCCCACGCACGCCGGAGCGTCCAGCTTGTTGTTGAGGTAGGCGGTCTTCCGCATGACGCGATGGCGAAAGCGGTCGGCCCTATTTTCCCGGAAGTTCTCGGTGGAC
>CAZFVN010000211.1:0-4960 GCA_964522395.1 uncultured Myxococcales bacterium | reverse complement strand
GTTGAGAAGGAACTGCTCCTTCACTTCGAGGAACTCGGCCCAGACTGTGGTGGCAGTGAAGCAATAGATGAAAATGTCCAGGCTGGAAGGACCGAAGGAGTCGAAGCGGACGAGATAGAAGTCGTCGCGCAGTTCTGGAGTTTCAGCGATTAGATCCTGGATGGCCTTTACCCCGGTGCGAATCTGGTCAGGTTTGGAATCGTAGGTGACGCCGATAGTCATCTTGATGCGGCGCTTCTTCATTTTTGACCAGTTGACTATCGATGCGGTGGTGAGCTTCATGTTGGGCACGGTCACCAGAGCGTTGGCAAAAGTGCGGACGCGAGTGGTGCGTATGCCCACTTCTTCCACGGTTCCCTCAACTCCTTCCACAATCACCCAGTCGCCCAACTCAAAGGGTCGGTCCCAGAAAATCACAATGGCCCCAAAGAGGTTGGCCAGGGTATCCTTCGATGCCAACGCCAATGCGGCGCCCCCGAGGCCGAGGCCAGCAATCAGGCTGCCGACGGAGTAGCCTAGATTCTGCAAGAAGAGGGCGATGCCCACCAGCACGAGAAAGACCTTGACGGTTCCCTGGATGATGGGAATCGCCTGGTCATCGAGCTTCGAATCGGTGTCAGTTGCCAGGGTGGCCCATCGCATACAGAGCCGGTCGGAGAGGCGGATTCCAAACCAGACTATGAGCAGGATGCTAACGCCCTTGAAGAGTGCATCGACGAAGGTCGCGAGGTTGATCGGTTCCTCTGGCAGCGGGAGGATCTGCAACGCCACGTAAATGCCGACGATCAGTACCGCCCAACGCAAGGGGGCGTGTAGCGAATCGAGGAAGATATCATCGATCTGGGTCTTGCTCCGACTGGCTATCACCGCCACTTTCTTGAGTACCAGGGAAACCACAAAGCGACCGACGAAGCCGGCCAATACTGCGAGAAAGGAGAAGGTCAGTTGGGCCATGGTGATGCCAATGAAATCTCTGCTGAAGAACTCCTGTAGACCCTGCCACATACAATGCACCTCGTAGGACGTTCGCTTGCGCTGTGACTCTAGCGGGGGGCTTTGGTGGTTGTCAAGGAGGGGCATTGCTCTTGCGGAACCCTCGCCCTTGAATCCTCTCCCGTTGGAGAGGTTTCTACTATTCGTGCAAAGTGAGGCAGTGCATGGGCTTGGGGTTGACAACGCGGTGCGTCGCTGTTCTAATGCCGCTTTCTTTGGCGAGGTGGCCTCCGATGCGTTGCCTGTTCCCATCCTCTGCTCTGCTCCTGGTTGTTGCACTGCTCCTTTCGTGCGGCACCGATTCCAAATCCGAAGATGTCGACGCTATTGCTGCGGATCAGCAGGTTCCCGAAGACACCGGGCCTGAGGGTTCAGATGTGGTGGCGACGGACCTTGCCGACGAGGAAGCGAAGACCGAGGTCGTTGAGTGCCAGCAGCAATGCGAGGAAAAGGACTGTGGCCCCGACGGCTGTGGTGGCAACTGCGGCCAGTGCGGCGGGATGCAGGTTTGCTGGGACGGGATTTGCTGCTCCCCGGACTGTGACGATTTTGACTGTGGGCCCGATGGTTGTGGCGGTCGGTGTGGGGATTGCGACGATTCTGCAGTTTGTCTCGATGGACTCTGTTGTGAGGCGGACTGCGACGGCAAGGGCTGCGGACCAGATGGCTGTGGCGGAAACTGCGGCAGTTGCGGACCCACTGAATTCTGCAACGAAGGTCAGTGCAGCGCTCCTGACCAGGACTACGATGGGGTGCCCGATGCGGCAGACCTCTTCCCGCAGGATCCGAATTTCCCTGGGGTGACTTTGGGTAGCACGGTCTATGCACATACGTCGGCTACTCTCTATTCCATGGATGTGAAGCTCTACAAGCTGGAGAAGGTGGGGGATTTCAAGTGGCCTAACGACGGTGCTACTCACTTAATGACTGACATCGGCATCGACAGCTACGGTGTGCTCTACGGCACCAGCTATGGCTTTCTCTACACGTGCCACCCGCAGACGGTTGAGTGCCATTTGGTGGCGAAGCTACCCAATTCCTTTAATGGTCTCACTATGGTCCCGGCTGGTCTGGTTGACCCCTATGCTGACGTGCTAATCGGTATTAGTGGGGATGGAGGATGGTATCGGCTTGACGTCGAAGATGGCCAGTTGAAATCCACTAAGTTGGGCGGGTATGGCAGTGGATACGCCAGTGCTGGTGATGCCTACTCCATTGCTGGCGTGGGGACCTTTGCAGCGGTGCACAAAGATGGGGTCGAGGACAACGTCCTGGTCTCCGTAGACCCGGTAACAGGCCACGTCATCGACGATATTGGAACCATCGATGGCTATGAAGGTATTTTTGGGCTGGCAGGGTGGACGGACAAAGCGTTTGCCTTCGATAAGACCGGAGACGTCGTTCTGATCGATACCAATACCGCTGAAGTCAAGGTGCTCCACGAGACGAATCATTCCTGGTGGGGAGCCGGCGTGAAGGCAAAGCTGGACTAGATTGCTGCTGTGTCGTGGCAGGGACTGTGATGCATTGCCGATATGAGCATCCCCCTCCCGACCCTCCCGCCTGTCAAAGGGGAAGCGCTTTCTATGTTCTACGCGCTCGGCAGCACAGCACCACCCAAGCCCAGTCAGCATGAAAGCCCCTTCCCGCTGGCAGGGAAGGGGTCGGGGAAGTGAGGCCCGCGAGAGATAAGCTGCTAATCCCGCCAAACCGCAGCGTCCTGCAAACGAGTCAGTGCCTTTTCCGCTTCACGCTCTGCTTTGAGGGCCCCGAGGCGGTGGCGGATGACGTCTCTTTGGGCGACGATGAGGTCGGTGAAGGTTGCTTCACCCTGGCGGTAGGCAGCGAGGGTGAGGTCCATGGCTTCCCTGGACTTCTTGGGCAGCTCGCCGGCGTGGAGGTTGCGGTTGCGCAGGGCGGTCTTGAGTTGGAGGTGGGCCTGGGTGATCTGGTTACGAATCTCTTGAGTCAGGCGTCGCTTCTCATCCTTGAGGGTCTCCCGGCGGGAAATCAGCTCGTCGAGGTATGCTTGTCGGCCCGCCGAGTAGATGTCCTCCCTCACCATTGGTTTGCTGGGGAAGGCCATCTTGCCGTCCTTTGCCAGTGGCCGCGTGAGGTCGCTCTGGCCGGTGTGGAGGTCGGGGTAGGCGCGGGCCTGAACCAGTGCGATAACCTGTCCCAGCCGCTTGATTTTGAGTTTCATGAGGCGCAGTTCCTGGCGCTTGCCGTCGCGCCGCAGGAGTTCCTTCTGGGCCGGCAAGGAGAATTTGACTTTGCCCTCGGGGCGACTGAAACCGAAGTCTGCGGGAAGGTCGAGGAGGGTGGCCATGCGAGCCTTGGCCTGGCCCGCTAGATCGCTAAGGTTCTCCCTTTGAGTTTCCAGCTCCGCCTCGAGCATTTCTGCCTGCAACACGTGGGTGAGTTTGCCGGAGCCGGCAGCAACACGCTGCTTGGCGACGTCACGTAGCTGTCGACTGAGGTCGACCAACTCGGCCACCACCCTTCTGGATTTCACGGCATACCGGTAGTCGGCCAGGGCGAGACGCGCTTCGGTAATGGCCTTGCGGCGGGCGAGCCCCGCGGCAACCTCGGCCTGCCTTACTTCGGTGGCCGCAACGGCGCTCTTCAGCGAAAGGGTCCCTTCGCCGGTGGTCCGCTCACGGTTCATGGGGCCTGGGGCCATGCCGCCCTGGGCGGGGGTCAACTCGGCGGAGAGGTCGCGGTATTGGTTGACGAGGCTATCGACGTAGGCGACCTGAGGAAAACGCTGGAGCGTTTCCTTGACGGCCTCGTCGGCTCGGTGCACGTCGGGATTGCGGCGGAGGACGGCCCGTTCAAGGAGGGCGCGAGTGAGGTTCGTGGTGAGGGCCTTCTTCATGCCCGACTTGCGGGCGATGGCCTTGGCGGATTTCCAGGAATCGTCGTGGGTGATGTGACCGGGATCCTGCTCGGGGTCGGGTTTGGGTTGGATTATCCCCCCACCTTCAATTCCTCCCCCTCCGCTGGGGAGGAATTTGCTATTCGTGCTGGGATGGGCTGTGGTGATGATGGCGTATTCCAAGGGTGTGCCGACGGCTTGCTCGAGGCGGGTGGTGGCTTTGTAGAGGTTGGCCAGGGCGCGTTCACGGGCGAGGCGGAACTGGAGCCAGATAGCCTTGCGCTCAAGGAGGGTGCCGAAGTTGCCCTGACTCAAGGCCTCCGCGCTGTTCATTGCGGCGGCGGCCTGGGGAATCAGGTTTTCGTCATAGAGCGTGAGGAGTCGGCGGCTGTCGACGTAGTCATAGACTCGGTCGGCTAGCATGGTGCGCACCCGAGATGCTTCGGATTTAGCCTTGAAGCCCGCCTCCCGTTTCCGGGCCTCAGCTTCGTCTACTTTGGCGGCGAGGCTGGAGCGCCAGATGGGGATGTCAAACCCCACGGTTAGTCCCAGGGCATCCTGGCCCCGGTCGGGAGCGGTTCCTTCGGCCTCGTGGACGAGCCATGAAACGCCGACCCCGAAGTTGGGCCAGAATCCCTTCTCAGCGAGTTCCAAGGAGGCATCGGCCCGTTCTTCCAGGTGGTGTGCGGCGGTAATCTCGTGGCGGTTTTCGAGGGCGATTTCGGGCAGGTCATCGAGAGGTGTTTCCAGCCTGATGGAGGCGAGCTTCGGAATCGTCGGGAGGGGCACCTCTGGCCGGTCGAGTAAGGCGTTCAAAGTTCGCCACTGGGTGGTAAGCAGGTCTTGGAGCGCGGCCTCGTCATAAAGGAGACGAGCCAATTCGGCCTGGGCCCGGTTGTAGTCGAAGTAGGGGATGTCCCCTTTGCCAAAGGCAGCTTCGCCCCAACGCAGGCCGTTTGGTCCGTTGACAACCGCACTGCGGCGTTCCGGCTTTGCGGAGACGGCACAAAAGGTGTCCGCGTTGAATGTCGCATACCCGGGGCAGACATGAACCCCTATCTGGCGCAGGCCGCTTTGTTGGCGGCGGGT
>CAZFVN010000210.1:0-5102 GCA_964522395.1 uncultured Myxococcales bacterium | reverse complement strand
CCTTCGATTTCTGCGGTGGGGACGGACTCTGCGTCAACTAGGCGTCGGAAGGGGCGTGTGACGACCTCGACCCCTGCAACATCGGAGACCATTGTGAATCCGGGGAGTGTCTCTTCGATACTGAATTGAACTGCGATGATGCCAACCAATGCACCAAGGACCTTTGCCAGGAGGATGGCTGCTACCATGGCAATTTAGAGGGTCTTTGTGACGATGGTGACCCGTGCAATCTGGGCGATTACTGTAAAATAGGGACATGCGTTGGCGGAGCGACCAAGTTGAAGTGTGACGACGCCAATCCATGCACGGTAAATCATTGTGAGCCCTTCACCGGGTGTCAGTTCGAACCGGCTCCAGGGCCTTGTGATGATGGGGACCCCTGTACCGCCGCAGACCAGTGTAGCGATGGTTCCTGCTCTGGTGCGCCCGTTGATTGTGGTGACGGTGACGCCTGCACTTCGGATGTCTGCATTGACGGCGAGTGTGAGCATGCGGCCCCTCCAGCCGGGGACTGCGAAGACGACAATGGTTGCACGGCCGACAGTTGCGACCCGCTAACCGGTGATTGCCTACATCTACCTCTACCCGGAGGGTGCGACGATGGCTCGCTTTGCACCAGCGATGATCAATGTGTTGAAGGAAGCTGCCTTGGCACTCCCAAGGATTGCGACGACGATAACGATTGCACCGAAGACGAGTGTGACGTAACGAACGGAGAGTGTCTCTTTCAGCCGCTCACTGGTGCATGTGACGATGGGAACCTCTGCACCGTCGGTGACCAGTGCGTCGACGGTGCGTGCCAGCCAGGCAGCGGGTTCCCCAACTGTGACGACGGCAATAGTTGCACCGGTGCCACCTGTGACCCCAAAGGAGGCTGCATCAACGATGTGCTGCTGGGCTGGCCCTGTGACGATGGGAACGCCTGTACCCAAAACGATACCTGCTCACTCCCCGCTGATTGCCTTGGCGAGCTGATTGTCTGTCAGGATGAAGACCCTTGCACCGATGATGCCTGTGACCAGCAAAGTGGCGAATGTCTCTTTCCCGTCGCCACCGGTGCAGGATGCGATGATGGTGACATTTGCACCAAAAAGGATGTCTGTCAGGAGGATGGTGGTTGCGCCGGTGTTCCCAAGGTTTGTGATGATCTGAACCCCTGCACCGAAGATTCGTGTGAGCCCGAAGTAGGGTGCGTGAACACTCCCATCGAAGGTCCTTGCTAGGCTACAGGCTCAAATTCATCCCATCCGAAGCGCTCTATGTAGTTGCGCCAGACACCATCGCAAAGATATGAGTAACGACACTCCGTACACCGAGGACGGCGCACTTTCTGTGCCTGTTCCTGATGGTCACGATGGCGGGCAGCAAGATCCTCGAGGTCGGCGGCCTTCTCTCCGTCAACCAGCTTTCGCCGCAAGGGGGCACCACCAGTGCTTTTCTCCGCCTTATCCCAGACCGGGGTCTCCCCGCCGGCATCGGCCAATTCGTAACGAACATAACGCTCCACGAAGCCCCGCGCATGGTCCGGAACGCCACGATCCTCAGTGGCGCAGTACGGAATGTCCACCAGATAGATGGGTAGCTTCTCACCCTCATGGCGAGCGAAGAACTCCCCCAGAACGTCGGCCGTTTCCGAATAGCGCAACATCAACCGGTCGAAGTGGGACAGGCCGCGGCCGAAGGGCTGCATAATATTGAAGACCATCTGATCAACCTGCGGTTGCAGGAAGGCCAACAACTCCTCCAGTGCTTCAACCGTACAGTTGCGTCGATTCAGGACGGTGCTCGTATGAATCGAGAGTTTGGCTCCCTGCCGGCGAAGCAGCGCCAGGTTGCGCAGGCCCTCCTTCACTTCGTCAAAGGCCCCGGGGGTTCTCACCAATCCATCGTGGAGCTTGGCGTTGCCGCCATGGATAGAGAGAATGACATGGTTGAGGCCCTTGCGAAGAGCCGCCTTGGCAAATGGGGCATAGGCGAATCGGCGGCCGTTGGAGATGACTGCCACGGTCTCATATCCATAGCCCCGAGCCAATCGTACATAGCGCAGAAAATGGGGGGAGAGGGTAGGCTCGCCCGAGACGAAGGTTACGTGAGCCCGCTCCCGGTTGGCCGCGAGTATCTGGTCGACCTGTTCCGGCGTCACCGCACCGACGCGCTCTTTTCGGCCCGTGCGGTCTTCCTCCATGCAGAAGATACAGTTGTTGTTGCAGTAAGGACCGATGTCGACGTGCAATCGCTCCCGTTGCTCGAAATCGGTGACCTTGCGGTCGTCGATGCCAGCAGGCGGGCCGTTGCTAACCATGATCCTCGACGCCTCCATCCTGGGATTTGTTGAGACGTTGGAGAGAGCGAGTCAGCCCATTTAGCAGTCTGTCCGTCCCTTCGCCGGTGGCCGCCGAAATGGTGAGGCACGGCACCTTCATTGTTCGTAGTGTTTCAGTAACTTTGTCCAAGGAGCCGCGTTGGTCGGCAGCTAGCGTGTCAACCTTGTTGATGACGACGATTTCCTGCCGCTTCGCGAGTTCAGGATCGAAGGCCTCCAACTCCCGCCGAATAACCTCGTAGTCGCTCATGGGGTCCTCGTGGGTCGCATCCAGGACGTGGAGCAGCAAGGTCGTCCGCTGGACGTGCTTGAGAAACCTGATGCCAAGCCCCTTTCCCTCATGTGCCCCCTCGACCAGGCCGGGAACATCTGCCACCACAAAAGGGTAGCCCTTGAGCTGCTCCACCACGCCAAGATTGGGAACGAGGGTGGTGAAATGGTAGGCGGCAATTCGGGGACGACAGGAAGAGATAGCAGCAATAATGGTCGATTTCCCAACGCTGGGCAATCCGATTATGCCTACATCGGCCAGGAGCTTCAGTTCCAGACGGAGGTTCCGCTCGACACCGCCCTCACCAGGCTGGGCGTACCGGGGAGCCCGATTCGTCGAACTGGTGAAGCGAGTGTTGCCGCGTCCGCCCATGCCCCCGTTCAGCAGCACGACACGCGAGCCGCGCGCATCCAGGTCCGCCAACTGATCCCCCGTCTCATCATCGAAGACAAGGGTACCGGGCGGAACGCTTACAACTAAGTCCTTCCCGGAACGGCCAGTGCAATTCCTGCTGGCCCCCGGACGCCCCGGTTCTGCCTTCAGGCGTTGGATATGTCGGAAATCGACCAGTGTATTCTTCTGGGCATCGGCGGCAATGACGACATCGCCTCCCTTGCCGCCGTCGCCACCATCCGGACCACCTTTGGGTATGCCCGCTTCGCGGCGAAAGGAGACGCTGCCTGCGCCACCGGCACCACTTTGAACGACAACTTTGGCTTCATCGACAAACATGGTTGATTCCTGATGGGATACGGCGGAAAAGACTGGGGGAGGGTGGGGTGCGGGCGATTAGGTCGCCGGGGTGATGCTCACCGTTACTCGTCCCAGACCATTCCTGGTGTACTGTACCGTGCCGTCTGCCTTCGCAAAGAGAGTATAGTCCCGGCCCATTCCGACATTGTCGCCAGCACGAATCTTGGTACCCAGTTGGCGAACCAGAATGTTGCCGGCCAGAACGGGCTGTCCTGCGTAACGCTTGACTCCACGCCTCTGGCCATTGCTATCTCTACCGTTTCGGGAACTTCCCTGACCTTTTTTATGCGCCATTGTGGGCCTCCTGCTGTGCTACGGGAGCACGACGTCGGTAATCTTCAATCGGGTGAAAGGCTGACGATGTCCGGCCTTCCGCCGGTACTTCTTCCGACGCTTGAATTTCTGGACAATAATCTTCTTATCGCGGCCGTTGGCCACGATTTCCGCGAAGACCTTGGCTCCGGTCACCAGGGGCGTACCAATCAAGGCACCTTCATCCTGCTTGACCATGAGGACTTCCTCGATTTCAACCTTAGACCCGACTTCGCCGCCCATCAACTGGACCTTGACCAAATCACCTACGGCCGCCTTATGTTGCGTGCCTCCGCACTTGAATATCGCGTACATCTCGTGCCTCCTCGCACTCGAATCAGGGGCCATATCTTAACCATGGCGGTCGGTCTGTCAAGCAAAATCTCCACCACATTGTTACCCTTTTTCACTGCCTCAAGGGCCAGGGAAGAGCCTTTCGATGACCGGTTTTTTGCTTGACTCCCACGCCCCCGCGTTGCTATATGAAGACATGGATTGCAAAGACCCATCTGCTACTCAGAACATAGGTTGGAGAACATGAAGAAGCTTGTTCTTTTTGCAGCGTTGGCTATGGCGTGCCTGGGTCCTCTCCCGGCCGCAGGGGCAATCATCACCGATATCCAGAGTTCCTTCGACAAGGACGACCCCTTCGACCTCAAGCTGTCCCTGGGCTACGAATGGAACTACCATAATACCCTCATTACTCGTGAGGCACTCCAGAAAAGCCAGATTGTTCCCGACAATTTGGAGTACGACCGCATGTGGCACGCCATGCATGTGGGCCTCGCCATCGGTCTATATCGTGATTTGGAGGTCGTCTTTGACTTGCCCGTTGTCTTTGCGGACCAGGTCAAAGTAGGGGCTCACTCAAATGTGAAGAGCGACCCTCAGTGCGTTGGTGAATCGCTCTACAAGAACTGCGTTGGTGATATCGACCCAAGCTCCAGCCCATGGAACGCCTCGGAGCATACGCAGGCCAATACCATGTTTGATATCCCCTTCACCGGGCGCTCTCGTACCGGATTGGGCGACATCGGCGTGGGGCTGCGCTGGGCCCCGTGGCACTACAAGCGGGACCACCAGTATCCCTCGTGGCTCCTCGGCTTGATGTTCCGTATCCCCACCGCCGAAGTTAAGACTCCCTACAATGACGGAGTAGGTGAAGGGCTCTTCCAGATGGAGATCAACACCGCCATTTCCCGGCGCGTGGCTAGTTTCTTCGAACCCTACTTTGACCTCCACGGCAAGCTGCGTTTCGCCACGGACAAGAGTCCCTTTGACAAGGAGGACGACGTTACCCAAACCCTCGTGCAGCCCGGTCACTCCATGGGGCTCAAGCTCGGCGCAGAGTTCATTCCCTGGGAAGTTGCCGCCAATGACCAGCACGTCGCTATCAACATCGGCGGCGGGTTGGATTACGTCTTCGAGGGGCGGGAATATGCT
>CAZFVN010000209.1:0-5145 GCA_964522395.1 uncultured Myxococcales bacterium | reverse complement strand
ACGAGTGTGCGCATATTCAAGCGCCGACAACACCCCATCACTAACCCGAACAGCCTCCTCCCAGTCCAACGGTCGCTTCTCCAGAACGTCATCCAGAGTCGGGCCGTCAATGAACTCCATTACCAGAAAGAAGCGCCCCCCCTCCTGGAAGAAATTAATGAACTGCACGATATTGGGGTGCCGCAATCCAGCCATAACTCGGGCTTCTTCCACAAATCTGGCGCTTCCCTGCTCGTCGCGCAACAAGTCCGGGAAGAGGACTTTGATAGCGACCGGCTGGCCAGTGTGAACGTGCAAGGCCCGATAGACCTCGCCCATCCCACCTTTGCCCAGCAATTTGTCCAGAGTGTACTCACGAACCACAGTCCCCACCGCCAGCGTCGAATGACTCCAATCACTGCCCGGGCCTGTGCCCGTACCTGCCAATCCCGGGGGCGCAGTAACGGGATGCGAAGGGGTAGAACCCACCATCCGATTGCTGCCATCCAGCATCATTCCACAATGCTTGCAGCGAATGGCCGCAGCCAGGATCTCCTCCGCGCAAAATGGGCACCTAATGGTATCTTCGGACATTGCTACTCCACTCTGTGGCACGGACAGGAGTTATGGGCCAGATACTAGCATCCCTAAGAAACTCCCTCAAGGCATAGTGAAGCAACCACGAATGGCTACCCGCCACATCCCTTGACGGCCTCAGTCAAGCTTCCTTCCCTTCCAGGAACCCACTTCGCCAGAGCCATTCTTCATAGACCCACGAAGCCTCTCACCATGGAGAGACCCTTTCCACATAGAGAAGCCATTGATGGAGAAGCGCAACTGTTTCCCAACGTGCGTCCAAACGACGTCACTGCCGCTATCGCCGACATACTCGCCGACACCATCTCTCAACAGCCGAATCTTGAATGGGCTTCCCCAGCTCGAGGTTGGTGTGATGACCCACGTCCCCTCAATCTTGCGAATCTCCTGTGCGGCTGAACTGCTTTCGGCAGCCCTCTCCTTCGCTTCTCTCCGCTCCGCCTCTGCAATCGCCTTGGCACGTTTCGCCTTGTCTCTCGCTCGAGCCCTTGCAGATTCATCGGCTCGTCGTAGTTCCTTTATTCTGTCAGGGTAATGGCACGTGCCTTTGTACATCTTCTTGGTGCCGCGACAAGACGGTTCCTCAGCTGACAGCGATACCGGCTCAAACAGCAACGGAAAGGCCAGGGTCACTGACACAAGTGTTAGCCCCAGAAGTCGAAGTTCCATTCTCATATCTCCGTCCCACAAGTCACTCTCACCCTTACCTCAAAACCTCTCAATTGCATCGCACGCTGGCTGGTAGTTGTTTGAGCACGCGTTCCGAAGGAGCAGCATTCCGAAGTCAGTATCCTTCTCCACGCCCAACCCATACATGAAGCACATGCCAAGGTACTTGCAGCCAGCCATGTTGCTCGCGTCGCAAGCTTTCATCAACAACTTCACGCCTTTGCCCGGGTTCTTTCTGACGCCCTGACCCTGGACCAAGAAGAAGCCCTGAGTGGCACAAGCATCCATGTCCCCATTGTCGCATCCAAGGCCCATATATCGAGCAGCCTTCTTGGAATCCTGGATAACGCCTCCCGGACCATGTGAAAACCCCAGTCCACATTCGTAGCAAGAGGCCCCAAAACCGAGCAGGCAACCTTTCTCGAACAGCTTCATCGCCTCGCCAATATCCTCACCAACTCCCACTCCATGCTGATAGTGGGCCCCTGCCAGGTAGCACGATTCGCCATGACCTGACTTGCAATTCGCCAGACATGTCGAGGTCTCACCCTTTTGGCAGGTTCCAAAGTCGACTTTCCTCTCAATCGGCTTGCTGCGAGGTTTCTTCCCGGCTCTACTCTTGCGAGACTTGGAACGACCAGCCTTCTTCTTCGCAATCTCTTCCGGGTACAAGCACTTCCCCTTGTAGAGCCGCTTCGTTCCGCGACATTCTGGCTGGTCTGCGAATGCACTACCAGAGATTGCCATGACCATGAACAACCCTATCAGACTCGCTATCACATCTATCCTCATGCCAACCCTCCCAAAAGCGTTTCGCACCTCTCCCGAATCTCCTCATCACAAAACGGGCAACGCATGGTCCCATCAGCCATCGTTACTCCACATCACCGAATACAAGATTTCCGTCCTAAACTCTTGTTCGGTCGCCAAAACTAGTCAGCTCCTTCAGGGTCTTCTTCGCCGATTTGCAATCATCAATCTCGTTGACCGCCACGCGAACGCCATCGGCCAGGGAGGATGAGTCGAGGATATGAGTAACTTCTTCCTTCATCTGTCGACCAGGACCTCTCCCAACTCTGCCTAACGAGGCCCGGTTGGCTTCGTTGGCTTCTTCTTCACCTTCCCCTTAGGAGAGACACCCTTGCCGCCCTTTTTGGGGTACTTCGGTGGCGAAGGAACCGGAGGTACAATCTCCGCCGGCCCTGGGGCAAGCGGCTCCCTTACACAACGAAAACCCATTTCTCTCCCCGTGTGTTTCGGTAGAAGATAGGATTGGAAATCACTTTCGTAGTAACTTACGCTATGCCATGCAGAGTAACCTCGTGCCCACCGCTTCTCCTGGCCCAAATAGTACAGTGTCTCTGTCCATTCGTGAACATTGCCAACCAGGTCACAAATGCCACTGGGACTGTTGCCGGCCTCAACGGAGCAAACCTCAGCGGTCTTCTCAGGCTGACAGCCGTTCAAAACACTATTGTCACACGATGGGGAACCGCTACCCCACGGGTATCCGCCATTCTGCTTGGCTACGGCTTCCCACTCCACATTGGACGGCAGCCGTCCTCCAGCCCATTTGCAGAACTGCCGTGCCCCATACCAGTCCACACAATTCATCGGGTGCTTTGCCCGGCCCTCTCGCCCCATATTGCATTCGGCATATCCAGCCTGCGTTTCAAAATGGGTATCGTCGCAAGCCCCGGCTACGACGCAATCCCTGAACTCCTTGACCGTGGTTTCATGCTTCGCGAAATCGACACCTGCGGGCTTGCTATACACCCACTCCACGTTCGGCTTTGGCTTGTTGTTCTCAGCTAACCTCCGGGCTGCTTCCTTCTTCGCCTCAGCTGCTTTCCGGGCCTCCTCCGCCTCTATCTCTGCCTCCCTCTTACTCTTCTCCTCCAGCCGCCGCTTCTCGGTTTCAGCTAGCTGCTTCTGTGACTCCTCGAACTTGACGCTAACCGTGGAAAGGTCTAGCTCCAACCTCACCTTCTCCTCGTGCAGGCGAGCCCTCAAACCCCGCAACTCCTCCTTCTCTTCCCTCAGCCTCTTCGCTTCCTCGGCAGCCCTGCCAGCCAGTTCTAAATGCCTTTCACTCGTCCCCTGTTCCGCCACCAGCTTCTGCACAACAGTAGCCCGCGATTCCCGCTCACTGTCCAGGGCCCCTTCGGCCTCTCCCAGGCGCTCACCACGGTCCCACCAGGCGAATCCGAAACCGAATGCCAGGGCCAGGAGCATGGCCAGGCTGACTCCCGCAGAAACCAGCTGGCGCAAGCTCAGAAGGTAGCCGCCTTCGCCACTCGCAATATCTACTGGTCCATCACCCGAAATAGACGATTCGCCCACTTCATTGGCAGCGTCGGCAATCTCTTCGACAGACTCCGACTCTTCTTCCGGCTCAGGCTCCGGTTCAGGCTCCGGCTCCGGCTCCGGAGGATTCTGCGCAACATCAATGGCTCTCCTCAACTCACCAGCATTCCCAAATCGATCCGCCGGCTCTTTCGCCAGAGCTCCCTCCACAATCTCAGTCAACCAGTCCGGCAGTCCCTCACGATACTCCGATAACGAGGGGACCGGCTTCTTCATGTGGCCATTCATACAAGCAATGCCAGTATCGGTCTTCTGGGGGAAAGGCACCACCCCTGCCAACATCCGGTAAAGAGTGACACCAAAGGCATACACATCCGCCGCGGGACCAACATCCTCCCCCTGAATCTGCTCCGGTGACATGTACTCATAGGTCCCTACGACTCCCTGCGTCTTCACCAGTCGGTCCCGCCCTACAACTTTGGCTATGCCGAAATCGGCAACCACTACTCTCGCGCTCCCACACAAGATGATATTTGCCGGTTTCACGTCCCGATGAACCACCGGTTGCGGTCGCTCGTGCGCATACTCGAGCGCCGAAAGCACCCCTTCACAAACCGCCAGCGCCTCCCTCACCTCAAGCGGGCGCTCCTCAAGCACCTGCTCTAGCGGCTCCCCCTCGATGAACTCCATTACCAGGAAGAACCGCCCTGCCTCCTCGAAGAAGTTGACGAACTTGACGATGTTAGGGTGATCCAGATCGGCCATTACTCGAGCTTCTTCAACAAAGCGCCGGCGACTCTGCTCGTTGAGCATTAAGTCCGGATAGAGCGCCTTGATGGCCACCAACTTCCCTGTGAAGCGATGGGTAGCGCGATAGACCTCACCCATGCCTCCTTTGCCGACCAACTTCTCAAACTGATACTCTCGAATAGTCGTGCCGTCAGCAATCGGCGCCCCACGATGCCACGTCTCACCCTCAGGCGGGCCGCCAGACGGAATAGGCGTGGCCCCCGAACCATCCAAATTCGATTGGCAGAACCGGCATTTGATTGCCGTTTCCTTTATGACTTCACTACAGAAAGGACATTCCTTCTCCATCGCACCACCCGAACACTATTTCGCTACGCCTGAACACTTTCTTCGGCGCAGATTATCATGCACTAGATAAAAGGAAAAGTACTTGTCAGCCATTGCCATCTGTAACTTCTCCGGTCGGCAGTCATTCTCCTTGATCCGTTCACTAAGAACCTGCAATACTCTACAGAGAATTTTGCGAACGTAGGGAAGCACGACGAGTTAAAGAGGAGACGTAATGTCAGAGAGCAACAAGTCGAAATCGGTCATATTGGTTGCAGGTGTGGTTGCCGCCGCTCTACTCATTGTCGGGGCCGTCTATCTGATCTCACGAGCTTCTTCAGGTGATAGCGCTGCCAACGAAGTTGCTGCAGTACTGCCAGATAATGTGGCAGGGATAGCATGGTCAACCTCAATCGACGATGCATTGGCCCTCGTAGATACCATGAAAATCAACGGTGGGGTACTCGACAACATGGGGATGGACTACTCCCGAGCCGTTGCCAAGCTCGGCTTCGA
>CAZFVN010000208.1:0-5241 GCA_964522395.1 uncultured Myxococcales bacterium | reverse complement strand
CTACAGTAATTAGATCACCCCAAGTTGTCTCATCTCATGTTGGCAGAGAGGGTGCAGACGAGTACTCCTATGACTCTTTCTACGTCCGAGTCTCCTGGTTCAAGACCGAATCCGGAGCAAGAGAATGGTACCGTGAGGCCAATTCTAGCACCGACTGCGTACGCAAAGAGGAACTGGGGGACGACTCCCTCTCCATCTCAATCGGCTACAACACTTGCAGCGGCCAGCAAAGCACCGACCTTCATTTCGTCAGCGGCAAAGCCACAGTGCAGATTATCCCCTGGGTCAAATCAGGCGATAGACTGAAAATCGGCCGGGAGAAGGGTCTCGCGATTGTAGAGGAACTAAAAGGACTTGCTAGGACAGGTGAGAGGTAGTGGCTATTCTCTTACCCTGGGAGTCAGGAGCCCGCCAGCCGGTAATGGGCCGCTCCCCCAGTCAATAGTGACACGGTGGTGGACCTTCAACCGAATCATCCCATGCATCCCGAGCACATCGGAAGCCAATCCAATGGTTAGCCCTATCGGGCTCGCTGTAGTTGCGCCTATAGAGCTCAGACTTCCTTGCCTTCGTGCCCCAGCTACTACCCATCAGCACTCGGCTCCAAGCACCTTCCGATTTGGCCGCGGTGCCCCATTTTCCTTCACGGTTCAGCCACCACTCATTGTAAGTGGCATCCGATTCGTGCCAGGACCAGCCAATGAAGGGAGCTCCAACGTATGACGAATGGTAAGGGTCTTCAACCCACTCTCTAACATTGCCTAACATGTCACATATGCCTTTCGGCGCGTCACCCGATCGCTTGGAGCAGATGGGGGCCGTCTTACCCTCGTTGCAACCGTCCGTGCCAGTGCCGTCATCCATGTGCACCCGAGCACAACTTGCCGTCGGATAGTTTCCCCACGGGTACTTCCAGCGCGCGTTTCCGTTGGACGCGGCGTAGAGCCACTCCGCTTCGCTTGGAAGACGTCCTCCGGCCCACTTGCAGTAGGCTCGCGCCTCGTGCCAGTCCACACAGTTCATGGGGTGGGCACAGCGTCCCAGCTTGTCCCAATTACACTGGTCGTCGGTCACACTCTTGGGCGGACGACACCCGCCCTCTCGAACGCACCTGGCGTACTGGCCAACAGCAACCTCGGAGCGACCAAAGTCAAAGGGCTGCAAGCAAACGTCATGTCGGGGATAGTTGTTGTCCATCGTACAATCGTCGCCGGCTACACTCATGTATCCACGGTCGCAGCCGACTGAAAAGGTCGTCTCATCAAAGTGGACCCAATCCGCAGCAACGTCTCCCTCACATCGCGTTCCCCTACAGGAGAATCCCTCCGGGCAGCTTCCGCAGTAGCCTCCGCAACCGTCCTCTCCACACTCCTTGCCAGAGCACTCTGGTATGCAAACACACTTCTCTGACCTACAAATGTAGTTGGCTCCAGTGCAGTCACCGCAACTTCCACCACACTCATCGTCGCCGCAGTCCCTCCCAGAGCAGTTGGGGGCGCAAACGCACTCCCCTCGCACACAAGAGGTATTCCCCGCACATTCTCCGCAACTTCCACCGCAGCCATCATCGCCACACTTTCTCTCGGAGCAATTAGGATCGCACTCGCAGCTGCCGTCTCGGCAAGTCTCCCCTACACCACAATCCCCGCAACTCCCCCCGCAACTATCGTCACCACACTGCCTGTTCTCGCAAACGGCCGTGCAGATACAGAAACCTTCGTAGCACTCGGTGGGCTCCTCGCATTCTCCACACGAACCGCCGCACCCGTCGTCGCCGCAGTCTTGCAAGTCACATTCTGGAACACAGGAAGTGGCCCTATCACCGCTATCCGATCGCACATCTTGATCCGGGGCACCAATACTGACCCCGCTAGCATCCATCAACCAGTAGGCCAGGCCACCCGCCAACACAAGCAGCAGCAGGACCGCCACGAAGTAGCCCCCCCTTCGACCAAACTGTGACCGGTGGCTTCGGAGCTCATCGTCCAGATCGCTACCCCAGTCATCATTGCCCTTCCCCACAACGGCGGGACGCGGCGTCAGTTGGGATGACCATGGAACTCGCTCCTGCGGGTCCTTGCTCAGAAGATGGTGGACCGTATTGGCCAAATCTGAAGGAACTCCCTCCCGAAACTCTCTCAACGGTACTGGCTTCTGGTGAAGGTGCCCCTCCATGCAGTCAATGCCCGTCTCCGTCTTCTGGGCGAAGGGCACAACACCGGTGAGCATCTTGTAGATTGTGACGCCAAGAGAGTAGTAGTCGCTAGCCGGTGAGACATCCGCACCCCGCACCTGCTCAGGGCTCATGTATTCATATGTCCCAATGGCGCTGCCCACCCTGGTCATCCGCTCTCTGCCCGTAGCTCGAGCCACTCCGAAGTCCGCAACGAGAATTGAACCGTCCTTGCCCAGCAGAATATTGGCAGGCTTTATGTCACGATGAACAACCGGGTCCGCCCTAGAGTGTGCGTACTTCAAAGCACCGTGGATCTTCTGACTGACTTTGCGTACGACGTGGAACGGTAATGGCCCCTCCGCCTCAATAAGCTCTTCCAGGGTTGCGCCGGCGACATAGGGCATGACTAGAAATAGGTGTCCATCCTCCTCAAAGAACGCTAGCAACGCAATGATGTTGGGATGGCGAAGACTCGACATAATGCGAGCCTCTTCCAGAAAACGCTTCCGGATAGCCTCATCGCTCAATAGTTCCGGTGCCAGCACTTTGATGGCAACCATTTGGCCAGTCAAAGTGTTAGTTGCCCCGTAAACCCGCCCCATCCCTCCTTCCCCTAAGAGTTTGTCCAATCGGTACTCCCGGATCGGAGACCCCAAGTCGATTCGGATTCCGTGCGACCTACCAGCAGTTGCACCGGAAGCTGTTGGATGAAGGGACGACTGACAGTAGCGGCATTTCACCGCCACTCTCAGGATTTCCTCGCCGCAGAAGGGACATGGCTTAGTTGTGGGAACCATGAAAACACCCCAGCAAAAGCATGATAGTGCGACAAAGTGTAGCATCTCGCCGATGGGGGCTCAAGGACTGTATAGCCCTGGCGGAAGCGAGAAGGCGCCACCTATGGGCTAACACCCCGCCCTCCACCGACTACCTCCATTGCAATCAAATCCCCTTCCATTTCATGCCCTACCGGCCGGTTCCGAACCTGCTCCCCGCATCTCAATCCACATGATTGAAAATCGCGGAATTATCGTCCACAATCAGGTTCCAGATTCACCAGAACGTACGGTCTCGAAAACCGACTATGCGGAGTTCATATGTCAACAACCAATCGCTACTGTTCCAACTGTGGCAACCAAGCTGGCGACGGACGCTTCTGCTCAAATTGCGGTCATGCGAGGACCGGCAATACTGCACCCGGCGATGCCGGCGCAAGCGGTGAGCCAAACCAGACCCAAGCACCCGACTGGTGGCACCTCAGCGGTCCTCTGGAGGAGAACACAGTAATAAGGGAGTACAAAATCACCCGATTGCTCGGCGAAGGTGGAATGGGCGAGGTGTACGAGGGCGAGCACCAACTAACCAGTCAGCGGGTAGCCATCAAGGTTGTTGCCCCTGAGTTGATGCGAGACGAAACAACGCGCAAACGCTTCCTTGAAGAAGCCCGTGTAATGGCCTCACTCGACCACCAGAACATCGTCACTCTGCACAACTTCTTTGAAGAGGGCGGTCGATTCTTCCTGGTAATGGAGTTCATTGACGGCGGGACGCTAGAGGGCCTGCTGGAAGCTGGTCGCATGAAGATTCCTCAAGCTATCCAGATCATGAAGGGCGTTCTAGAAGCCCTGGAAATCGCCCATAACCAAACCCCAGCCATAGTCCATCGCGACATCAAACCAGCCAACATCATGCTCACTAAAGAGGGCCGCATCGTCCTCACCGACTTTGGCATCGCCAAGGCCCTCGGCCGGGAGAAACTCACTCGAACCCGCGGGGTTGTGGGCACCTACGAATACATGAGCCCAGAGCAAATCCAGGGTGGCTCCATCGATGCCCGTTCCGATCTTTACTCCGCCGGCATTGTCCTCTACCAAATGCTCGCAGGAGTCGTCCCCTTTCCGCAGAAGAGTGAAACTGGAATCGAGTGCATGAACGCCCACTTAGGAGATGCACCGCCACACCTCTCCGAGTATGCGGAGGGCGCTACGGAGTTCCAATCAGTGCTCGACAAAGCCCTCTCAAAAGAGGTCGCAACACGCTATCAAAGCGCAGCAGATATGCGCACCGACCTCCACGGGCCACATCCGTCGAAAACAGAGGGAGGTGCCAGTTCGGTCCAACCAACTCACCCCGCACCGGAATACCCAGCCGCGCCCCCGGAGCCAGCGCATACCCCGGACACTCCCACGCCAAACCCCTTTCCAACGAAATGGATCATCGCTGGAGTGCTCTCTCTCCTTGCAGTGGCCCTGGTCGTGGCCCTAGCCTCAGGCTTCGGAAGTAAGAGCGGCGATGCCGATCAAGATCTCAACAAGTCATCTTTGGCCAAAGCCGAGAAGCCGGAAGAAGCCAACAACCGGCAGAAGGCTGCCTCAGACAAGGCTGACCCGTACCCCCCACAATCAAGCGCAGCCGAGGAGCAACGGCGGGCCGAGCGAGAGCAACTTCGCCTCCAGCAGGAGCAACTGGCAAATGACCGAGCCGAAGCGGAGCGACTAGCCAAGCAGGCGAGGTCAGAGGCGCACCAGCTTGAAGTGGAGAAACTACGACTGGAGAAGCAGCGTCAAGAAGCGCAACTTCAGCGCGCCCGAGCCGAGGCCGCCGCGGCCAAAGCCGAGGCCGAAGCCGCCCGAGCCGAACGCGAGCGAGAGGCTGCTCGAGCCGAGCGTGACAGACAAGCGGCTGCGAGAGCCGAGCAAGCCCGTCAGGAGGCCGCCAGGCTCGCCGCCCAAGCACTTCCTACTCTACCGTCAGGCAAGACCATGGCCATCCAGGCATCAGACCCTTCATCCTGGCAAAAAGGCATCCTCTCCGGACTCCGTCAGGAGTTCGTCAACACCAACTGGAACAAGATCTTCCCTCTCGACTATAACGTAGACCCCGAAGGAAACCAGGTACGCTACTACTATCAGGAAGATAGTTGGACGGCATCCAAAGTAAGGGACTTCACCCAATCATACTTGAGTGATCGAGGCATCCACGTCAACATCTCTCTTCGCCCCATGCTCGACTTCCGCCCCAAACCACGCAACTCCGGCCTTATTGAAATTTGGTTGCAGTTCTAG
>CAZFVN010000207.1:0-5369 GCA_964522395.1 uncultured Myxococcales bacterium | reverse complement strand
CATATCTCCCGGGATTCCTTCAGTTCACGAAGTGGCTACTACTGGATGTGGGTGTGCCTCAATGAAGCTTCCATTGACAATCCCGGCGAAGAGGGCAATTGCTCCTGTCTGAAGATCTGCCTCGAATACCCAAACGACGTAGACAATGCGCGAAGCAAGGTCGGGCTAGGAATAGGTGACCCAGGGGACGGCATATGCATTCATGGCAACTGCATTACTGCCGGATGCGTCTCCTTTGAGAACCGGGACCTGCTTCCTGTTTACGGATTTGCGGCTCTCCACCACAGGAAGCGTAACGAGGATATACAGTTCCATATCTTCCCCTTTCGCTTCAAAGACCAAGACCTCGAGACGGTAGCCATTGACCCCGCAATCAAAGCCAAACTGGGCGAAGTCAAGACCCGACGCTTCTGGCGAAATCTGAAACTGGGCTACGATCTCTTCGAAACCTCCAAACTGCCCTTGAGAGTTCAGACCATGATCAAGTTGCAAGCAGGCTCGGTGGGCCAAACGGTCAAGCAACTGCAACAGGTTCTAAAGGAGATGGGGCACTTTGCCGGCGAGGTGAATGGGCTCTTCGACCAAGCTACGGTCGATGCAGTGAAGGTGTTCCAAAAGGCTCGCAAACTCAAGCCAACCGGCCGTATCCGCAAGAATGAAATCAACCAGTTGCAGATGTACTGGTATGAGGCGACAGAGACGCGCCAGGCCGTATCCAGATTGGCCGCCATCACCCATGACGAGGCGTTTTCACTGCCTGACCGGAAATGCCAGAAGCTCGTGGCACAGGTCCACAGTCACGAGCATTCGAATGACCTTATGGCCGTTGCATTACCTGGTCCTCACGCCAACGACCGAGAGCGTCAGGTATCACTCTGGCTGCTGGGACAGGCAGGGCTTGAAGCTAGCGCCATGGCTCCCTTGATGACCGCCCTTGTGGCTAATCGTCAGCGAAGCGATGACGCGTTTGACGACACCGTTGCGGCCGCTTGCTACGCCCTCTCAAAAGTTGGCGATGATGTCCAGATTGAGGCCGCCGTAGAAACGGCTAAACAGCTCTCGGGGCCGACCCAACTGTGGTGCTCATGGATCCTCGCCAAGGACCGGCCGAAGAGTGCGGCAGGGGACCTCCTGACCATAGCCACCGCCGAACTTACGAACCGCCTGAGCAATTCCGCTGCACGTGAGGCCGGACTGGAGGAAGGCCGTAGAACTGCGCCCGACCGCCAGCTATCTACTGAATTCAGACGGCTCTTGTCTGGGCTGATTCGGGCCGGTGAGCCAGCACTGCCAATACTTCGTGCTGCCTTACTCCAAACCGTTGCAGTTTCTGCCCGCTCAGGACGCCGGGGTAGAGTTTCCAGTAGATTGTGTTCTGCGCTTGTCGCCAACGCGGGCAGCAGAGCCCTACCTTCTCTTGAAGATGCAATGGGCAAGGCGAGAGCCTATGCCCTGGGCCATTCGTGTGTCAGAGCTCTTGTCGAGCTAAGCCTTGAGTTTCGTCCTGAGGAAACTGACCTCAGGTCCCTGGTGACAGGCAGGGACACGGGCCGTTGGGCCATAGATTCACTCGTCGCCGCAGGCAGCAGAGCTCTGCCCGTCGTTTCTAGAGCCCTCAGCGTAGCCCCCTCAACAGATGAAGATGCAAGTATCTACACTGCGCTGGGCATCGCCATTCGCCTGGGTCGCACGGCAAGGCCACTACGAGATAAGATAGCCCGCCTGAGATCATCAGAGGATAGCATGGTTGCCGAGCGTGCAACCGAGGCAATGCGGGCCTTGAGGGGTCGTGGTGAAACCAACACCGAATCAAACTCTGACTATCCGTCGCTCAAAGGAATTGGCGACAAGCGCAACGAAGTCACTAGACGTCTCGACCCCTGCAGTCTTGCGAAATGAGTCCCCTGTACTATTACGCGGTCAGATTGTCTATTTCCGCTTGAAACCCAGCGTTTGGCTAAATGCACATCCTTGACGAGAAGTGGCAAAGCGAGTCTTGCTAATCACTCGTTCAAAGCACTTCCCTATTGCGCGGTTTCTTGATGTGTTCCTAGTGGTCCTTACGGATCTAGCGCGACCTCCATGCCCCATGACAAATCGAACTGTCACGTGTCCATTTAAATGAGGATCGCTCACCAACTCTTTCTCAACACACCTCTTGAGAGCCGCCCGTCGCTTCAAGACTATCCCCCGCAGCCCCGATGTCATGCAGCCACTTTCAGCGGAAGGAATATCCACTTTGATGGCCGCTCGAAACTTCTTGACTGGCACCTCGTCTTTGCCTACCTCTCCAACGTCGGGCTCTTCAGAGGCTCGGCCATCCGCTACTCCCCGAGCATCGTTCGTCCTCGCATCCTTGATGGCATCACTTGTCACCACATCCCCCACCACCACAGGTGCAACACCAAGAGCATCCAATTCGCCCTCGGCAGCCTGCGTCATACTGTTTGCTGATGCCCCATTATCGTCCTCCAGCGAAACCAGACCACCAGGTGCTTCCCGTGGTGGGATAGAATCCGCGTCCGAGACTGTATCTGCTCCCTGTGTGGGAGAATTGCCCTGGTCAACCAAGTCCAGAGATTCTCCGTCCAGTCGGATGGCAAGGCTATCCCCAAATCCCTTAGCTGCGGTCCTGGAAGGAGCACCGGGGTCGAGTTCTTCACCCATACTGCCCTGCTCAGACTTTGCATCGGTCAATGTTTGGGAAGCAGACAGCTGACGTGCCGGTACAATGGCTTCTTCCTGGGAACTTCCACCCTTATCACCTGTGAGAAGATTGTATCCAAAAAGTGAAAGGAGGCACACTCCAGCCCCTAGGAAGAAAGACAGAATTTGGCGCTGCCGGATTGACCTTCCTGGTGCGATGTTTGAATTGGTATGAGCAGACTCACCCATCTTATCGTGCACAACGATCTCCTTGCGTAACGAAAAGAACCCGCCACTTCTTGGCGATAGAAATGAATCGACCTTTGCCAAGTCGTAACAGTAATAAGTGGCCCCATACTAGCAATCTTGTAGCGTCCGGCAAAGAGTATTCGAGCTGAACCGTGCAGTCGAGTTGGTGCGCTGCCCAATACGGCAGTTCGCATAGCAAGGAGTTGGTCTACAATCCAGCCAGCGCTCGCCTATTCAACCCACCAACAACTCAAACACCCGCTCAGCACTCGGCCCAGCGAGGGGGAGGCGGCTGCGAAGCCACATCTCTTGCCACGGTTCAAGAGGGGAGGAGAAGCGGGATTCAATATTGGGTAGAAGCTGGTGAAGATACTGCGGCGGGGAACTCCAGACTAGTGCGTAGAATTGCTCATCACTACTGCCTTCTAACCGGTCCAGCGCCAACTCAGCTCCTATGTCCCAAAGCCTCCCAGCCAGCATGGACGACAGAGTATGGTCCCTCGATTGTTCGAAGAGTTGCGTCAGAAGCGTAAGGTCTTGGTCACCAAGAGACGGTACGATCTGGCTGGTCAATGTAATGGGGTCTATTTCGCTTCGCCCAAAGGCATATAGGATTGCCTCTCGGCGAAGTTCGGTGGGCCAGGTTGCCAGACTCTGGGAGTCCTCTGCACCGATAGATCCGACGCAATCGAACAACTCCATCAGGTCTGCTGAATCCAGTGTGTGCAGCATCAGATCGCCAATGGGGCTATTGCTTAGTGCCATCAGGAGAGAGTCCAGGGAGCTATGGGCCTGAGCAAGGCCCATCCAGAGCTTCCTGAGACCCGATACTACACGGTCATCGCCTTGCGCCAAATGGCCTAGATATGGCGCCGTCCAATTAGCGTCCTTCAATTTTTCGAGGTGGCGTGGACCTAGGTTCCAGGACCTTTCGTCGGCGTGGAGCATGATCGCAGGAAGTAGAAGTCGTGGAGCGTCTTCTGCTACCGACTCATCAGTACACCGACCGACAACGTCCACGGCCATATCCAGCACGTCCGCAAGTGCGGGATATGTGATGGCAATGGCCTTCCAGTCAGGACTTTCATCCAAGTCGGAATCACGCCCACCCACCGCCTCAGATACGAGTAACGTATCTAGCCAGCCAAACAGCCTGCGGGCATCTATCTTGGCAAGAGAGAACTCCGTCCAGCCGGGGAAGAATGAGTTGAGCTCGTCCAAAATCCCTTCCCTCGGTTCCGGCACTCCCAAACTCCAGACCCAGGTATCCCTGCACCAGCAGAGCAGTTCTTCAGGGGAGCGACGGTCAGCCACCCGAGTCACGGGCAACGGAACGTCACCGCCAAAGCGAGGAGCGAGGAGTGCCAGTTGCGCCTGAGCCAACTTCTGAAGAAGGGCCGATTGCAAACGCTCCTTGCCTAGAATTCGGTCAGCCGCAACATGAAAGAGCGACTCGATAGCTCCCACGGATCCCAGGTCACTGGAATCAAATTCGCCCAAGGCCTTGTCCACAACCTGACCGAACCTGGCGAGAGTCAGCCGACGCAGTTGCCTATCGACGATCTGCCTCCGTCCCGGGTCCACAGACCACCTGCCCCAAGTTGATGGACTGCCCTTCTTGATCTCTGCCTGTATCCTCTCTTCTGCAAAAGCGTGGGCAACCCAACGTGGCTGGAACAATAGGCTCTCATTACCTTCCTGACGCAATAGTCCAAGACCCGCAAGATACTCCACGGCCACCCTGGCAGAGGGCCGACTCAACAGGTCACAAGCTTGTGCCATATCATCCTGGAGCGCCAACTTCTTCGTCCCCTCAACGTCATGACTGCTCAGAAGGGCGATGGCCTGGTCCCTCATATCAGCGGCCTCCGCTAGCTCCGTCGGCACCAACTCCGCCCACTGCTCGCTCGTTATCCCTTCGAACGCGGGCAGAGCGTGCGATTGGATCTGCCCCTCCACGAGTAATCTGGCCAGCTTCGCCCCCGTGGAGCGAAGCCAGGCATCGCGGTGACCCGGGCCAGCAGCCATCTTTAGCATCGTTCGTGTGAGGTACTTTTCAGCCAACGCCTTCGACGCCCCCGTTTCTTCGACAGGCAGTTTCGTATCGAGCCGCATGCCACAATAACTGACCACGTCGGCGGGAGTACTGAACAGGGAACAATCAGGATCGGCAACGTCAAGTTCATTTGCAATGGTCTGCGCGTCGAAACGCGGTTTCTGCTCCAGACGTCTTAGCAACCATTCGACGAGTTCCCTGCGCCAACCGGTTGCCAGAACTAGGTGACTCGAGATCCAACGGGGCTCGATTGGCTGCGACGATGGGAGCTGGGAAGTTGGCAAGACGAGGGATTCTGCCATTGTTCGGACCTCCACTGGAAGGTCAAAGCAGGCAAAGATTAGTACTGGCTCCTCGCGGGCGCTTAGTTGCCTCAGTATCGCTAAATCACCTTTCAGCGAGGGGCGGCGGACGCCCA
>CAZFVN010000206.1:0-5467 GCA_964522395.1 uncultured Myxococcales bacterium | reverse complement strand
GGCGGCGGAGGCAAAAAGGGTGACCAAAGACTACTCCCACCAGCGCCCTCTTTCGCCCTCAACAGCGGCGTGCTGAGGTGGCAGTCCGTCGACAAGCTGGGTGATCATTCGGCTGTATTCTCCTGCCAGCGTGGTCAATCCCATGCTCGATAGTCTATCATAGCGGGTCCCAAGCATATCTGCTATCTGTGAGGCCGTGCCCAATCCCCGCCAGCCAGCAGTGGCAATCAACTGGGCGTCGTACTTGACCCGCAATCGTTCCTTTGACAGTGCGTGATAGGCTTCGACGAGGCGGGGGAAGACGGCGCTCGACGCGGCCTCCCGACCTGAGGCTACTCGGTCGGGATGAATCAGGAAGGCTGCGTGACGGTAGACTTGTTTGACCTGCGGTCGGGTCGCGTCCAAGGGGAGCCCCAGCAATTCATAGTGGGAGGCCCCGCGGTGGACCATGTCGGCCATCTCGGTAAGGGAGTCCAACTCAGTGGCTGGCTGCGCGGCGGCGGCAACCGGGCTTGGCTCCACGGTTTGCGGCTGGAGGCGCAGTGGCTCGATGAAACCAAAGGCGTGGAGAAAGACGAGGGTCCGCAGTCGGGAAGGGGTATCGATAATACGAGCTAACTGTTGGGGTTCTCCTAAGTTATCGAGGAACGTGCTGGCCAGATGCTTGCGAGCTGCCGGTGGAATACGTCGGTCCCGAGCGAGTCGAACGTGATCCTCCTCAAGATGTTCCAACAAATATGCGCGCATCCGCTCGTGGGGGCAGACGCCCGCACTTTGCGCTCCCGCTTCAATCGGGTTCAGGAGTGGACTGGAGAGCGGTACAACACCGAATTCATCCATCCCTTCGTCGAATTCCAGACCGGTCTCGACCAGCGCCGAGCAGCAGAGGAGGCGCGCCGTGAGCTGGCGTTGCAATGCTCTTTGCAACTCCTCCATAGTGAGGCATGCCTCGCTCAAGAGCAACTGGCCCATCATCTGCTTGTTCGGGCGCACTCCGATTCCGTGCCGTTCGCAACAGGCCTGCACCAGAGGGCGTTTGCTCACCTCAATATGGTCACCCAGGCGGGCCACCGCGTCACGGGAATACGAATGACAAGGAAAGCCCCGTTTGAACCAGAATACAAAGGGTACCGATGTACCTCCCTGGTCGTAGACCTTCAAAGTACCGGTTAGCTTGTTCGCATAGACTCGGCCCAGAGCGGCTGTCAACGGCAGCCGCTCCAGACCTTCAACAGGATGGCCAAAACGGATCATAGATCACCCCTCACTCTTTCCGCACCGTCGATCCTAGCTGCCGAAGAGGGTGCGTCAAAAAACCGACCGGAAATAATCGGTAGCCGATGGGATAGTGGATACCGCCGGGTCTCTTCAGTCGGAAGATTTTCTCCCCCTCCAGGCTAGGGTACCCACTTGCATAGGAGGCCGGGGAGCGTGCCTCCTCAAATGGCACGCGTGGCCGGAGATCAAGCCTCCGTTTTTTGACGGAGCACGCGATGGCACCTACAATTGCAGACTGATGTTGCAAAAGGGGGCCGTGTAACCATGGGCCAGATGGTCGTTTTCAACGATGTAACCAAACGCTATCCGGGAGGGATTCTGGCCCTCGATGGTCTCTCCTTTGACCTGGAGGAAGGGGAGTTCCTCTTCATTACAGGGCCCTCCGGGGCGGGCAAATCGACCATCATGAAGCTCCTGCTGGCAATGGAGAAACCCACCGATGGACAGATTCTCGTAGCTCGGCGAAATGTTCGAGCTCTGCGGGACGGATCTATCCCGTTCTTACGCCGCAATATTGGTATTATCTTCCAGGATTTCAGGCTTATTGAGAGTCGCACCGTCTTTGAAAACGTGGCCATCACACTGGAAGTGTTGGGTCTCACCCGAAAGGAGATCCGCAGCCGTGTCGGGCAGGTTCTCGAGTTGCTTGGTCTGGCCCATCTGGCTCATCATTTCCCGCCGATGTTGTCAGGGGGGGAACAGCAGCGTGTAGCTATCGCCAGGGCCGTGGCCAACGACCCGCCCCTCATCGTCGCGGACGAACCTACTGGCAGTTTGGACCCGGCCCTTAGCGTAGATGTTATGAACCTGCTCACTGAGATGAATCGCAAGGGCGTCACGGTGTTGGTGGCGACCCACGATGCTGCGCTCATGAATCGTTACCGGGCCCGCTGCGTTCGACTCGAAAAAGGGCGCAACGTTGGCGAATCGATTACGGGGGAAGAGAGTGTCCAGGAATCTTAGAGCGGCGGTCTACTTTCTCCGCCAGGGGTTGGCCAATCTGGGTCGTCACCCGCTCTATGCATCGGTGGGCGTATTGACGCTGGCAGTTTCGCTCATTCTGGTAGGGTTCCTAGGCCTCTTCATGTGGAAGGCTACTGACCTGGTGGACCGCCTCTCAGGAGGACTCCAACTTACCGTTTACCTTGACCCCGACATCTCCCGAGGCGGTGCCGATGAGTTGGTCAAAGTGATCCGGGAGCAGTGGAGCGAAATCAAAGAGGTGACCTTTCATTCGTCACTGGAAGACCAGACCCGGAACATGGAGTTGCTGCCCAAGGAACTGGTGGAAGAACTGGACCCCGAGTTGATCCCGGCGCAGCCCTATCTGGAGGTCGGGCTCGACATTGAGCTACTGGATGAAGCGAGGGCAACCCAGTTGGTGGAGTGGTTCGGCTCTCTCGACCGGGTCCAAGGAGTTGATGAAGTGCTCTTTGGCTCGGAGAAGATCTCCGTGGCGTTTTCCCTCCTCAGGGGGGCCCAGAACATCGGTCTCTTCGTTTCGTTGGTCATTGTTCTAGCCGCACTCTTCTTCGTTATCACAACAACTCGACTCATCGTCGAGGGCCGTAAGAAGGAAATCGAGATATTGCTTCTCGTGGGGGCCACTCGCAACTTCATCCGCATCCCACACTACATTGAGGGATTCGTGCAGGGTGGCCTGGCCGGCATGCTCGCTTTCCTTGTCGTCTGGTTCATGCAGCGGCAGCTCCTCTCGTCGCTGCGCACCGAAAGTCTCCTGCTGGTTCCCATCAATCTGCTTCCGTCTGGGATGGTAGCGTGGTTCCTGCTAGGGGGCGTGCTGCTCGGTTTGTTGGGTAGCGGCCTCGGTATGGTGCGTTATCTGAGGCTCTCCAGATGAGACGTACAGGCCTGGCCCTTCTACTCCTCTTCCTTCTTCAGTCCGCCAGAGTTGTGGCCCAGGAAATTGTCATACCCAATGACGATGCCCGCGGTCAGATGTTGATGGAGATTATTGCGACGCTGGAAAGAGATCTGGAGGACCTGGGTCGCAAGCGTCGAAAGTTCAATCGCCAGAAGGAAGAGATGGAGCAGCGGTTGGCACTTCTCCAGGAACACATTTCTCGAGCTGACTCCAAGCTTCGGGAGAGTCGCAAGCAGATCGAGAAGCTCCTGCGAAGCGTGGTCCTCATGAAGGAGCCGGACGATCTCCTGCTCTTCTTTTCGGCCATGCGTTACCACGACCTGCATGTCTATCGGCGAGGCATCAAGAAGATCACTGTTGCCCTCTCCCGGCAACTGTCGCTACTTGTCGAGCGCAAGAAGAAATTGGACCGTCAAAAGGACTCTCTGCTCCATAAGTCTGAAGCACTCAATGCACGGCGACAGGCCCTACTGGCCGAGATCGAGAGTGTGGAAAAGGTGGCGCGGCAGACTCGGACCGAGCTAACCGAACGCACCCGCAAGATTGCTGCCATTGAGAGCCTCTTTATGACCGGCAGTTTCACTTCACCATATGTCGCAACGGGTGCCGCAGGTCACCGTACATTGAATGTCGCGCAGCCGCCTGAGGATCTTGGTGGGCTGCGCGGTCGAGAAGAGCTCCAGATTCCCGTCAGTCCCGGCAAGCTGATCAAAGGTTTCGAGGAGTTGCCTCAGGCCCCCTACGGTACCGGGAAGATGGTGCGTGGCTGGATCCTGCTGCCCTTTGTCAAGGGTAAGAAGAGGGGTACCACTGACACCGCGTTTGTGCGCGTCCCGTTTCCTGGCGTTGTCGTATTTCTGGGCGAGGTCCCCGGCTTCGGAATGACCATAGTGGTCGATCACGGGCACGGCTACCATACGGTCTATTCCAACCTCTACAAGATACACATCGTCAAAGGTGATTTCGTTGGCCGGTCCCAGACCATCGGAACTATCAAGACCCTGGTCTCTGACGGCGCGGAGCTACCCTATCTCTATTTCGAATTGCGCCAGAATCGTATTGCCATCGACCCCAAAGATTGGTTCCTTCTGCGTCCTCTGAAGGCGGGGGAGCGGCGCATCTGAGAACCTTCTAACGAGAACTGCGTATGCGCTTCGCCTTCGTCGTCGTGGACGGAGATGAAACGGGGCCTGTTTGAGTATTGCCAAGGCCTTGCACGTGGGCTATGTTAACACGACGGTGCGCGCTGCCGCGCGAGCCATTGCACTCTCCCACGAGGATGCATGCGTGCGGCTGTGCAGCGTGACCGCCACTCGACGGTTCGAAGGAGTGACCAATGAAGATTCGCTGTAGCAATTGCAAGGCCGTAATCAGCGTGGCAGACGAAAAACTCGCCGGGAAGACTGGTCGAGTCAAGATTCGTTGCCCGGAATGTCAGACCGTTTTGGGCATCCAGCTCGCGGCCGAGGTGCCGCCTGTTGCCGAAGAACCTGAGTGGTACTACGCGATTGGCGACGAGCAAGCAGGACCGGTCACTCGCACGCAATTGGTCGCCGAGATGACGGCTGGGGCCGTGTCCGCCGAAAGTCTGGTCTGGAAACCAGGTATGGATGACTGGGCTGCCGCCGGGACCCTGGATGAATTGGCCGAGATTCCGGAGCCGACCATGGAGATCCCCCAAAGCGACGTGGAACCGCCATCACAAGAGCCTCTTGAAATGGAAGAGCCGGCCGACGAAGAACCACAGCCCGAACCGGTGGCCGACGAAGATCCACAGCCCGAACCCGACCAGGACGACGAACCGCGGCACTAAGAGGACCACCACGAACAGCCCGAACCAGTGGCCGACGAAGAACCTCCGCCCGAACCGGTGGCCGACGAAGAGCCACCGCCCGAACCAGTGGCCGACGAAGAACCTCTGCCCGAACCGGTGGCCGACGAGGATCCCCTGCCCGACTCCGACAAGACTGAGGAAGAGAGCGAGTTTGAGGACCTCCTGGAACAGACCAGGGATGAGTTGCAGTTGGTCGAGGATGAGGAAGATGTAGCACCGCCTGCAGAACCGGAAGCAGACGAGATTTCGCAGCCCGATGAGGATTTCGACCTCGGTGACAGTGTAGATGATGAAGGTTTCGTTGCCCTTGGGGACGATGGCGATGCCGAGAGTGAGGTGAGTGCGGAGGAGTCCGCCGAGGCACTACTGGAAGAAGAGGAGCCGGTGGCCGAAGAACCTGAGGAAGAAGAGCCGGTGGCAGAAGAACCTGAGGAAGAAGAGCCCGTGGCAGAAGAACCTGAGGAAGAAGA
>CAZFVN010000205.1:0-5572 GCA_964522395.1 uncultured Myxococcales bacterium | reverse complement strand
CAACTCTTCTGCGCTTAAAGAATATGCATTGATCGAAGCAGGGAGTCCAGAGAGAAAGAACGTCTCTCCGGGCGCGAGCCTGCCGGACTTAGTGCCTGTTTTCGGGCTGCGCTAGCAGCCTCATGAGCGCTGTTGCGGGCGAAACGGACGTAGTGGTCCACGGGGAGGTCCCCCAGCCTCCACCTGCCTCGGCTGACTTCTCCTTGGCATTGCGCGCGTAGCAACGTAGAATCGCGCTCGGACAAATGCGAGGTAGGTGACATGAAACGTTCTGCTCTTCGTACGGCTACTCTGCTGCTTGCTGCGCTTTGGCTGTTGCCCCTTGGAGGGTGTGATAGCGGAGATGGGGGGGAAGAGCAGGTGACGACTGAGTGTCCAGATGACACCCCGCACGCTTTCGAAGGGGTTTGCGTGGTCTGCCTTGAAGACTCCCATTGTCCGGTGGCTCAGGAATGCAATATCAAGACTGGTAACTGCGCCTGCCCTGGAGATAAGCCGCACTGGGATGGCGAGGCTTGCAATGGCTGCCTGGCAGATGACCACTGCCCAGATGGGTCGGCGTGTGATCTTGCAACAAATGAATGTGCGGAGTTGGTTTGCCCAGAGGGGACGCCCTATCTGTACAACGGTGGCTGTGTTGCTTGCGCTAACAACGGTCACTGTCCAAGTGGATTGATTTGTCGCTCCGAGAACCACACTTGTGGCTGTTCAGACCCGGCGCTCAAAGTAGTCGATGGGGTCTGCATCGAGTGCACCAAATCCACAGAGTGTCCCTATGGGGAGTATTGTCAGGACAATCTCTGCGTTAACGAAAACGAGACTGGCAACTGCCCGGCGGAGGAACCATACAACTACCTGGGCGACTGTTACGAATGTTTGGAGACGGCCCATTGCAAGCCTGGTGAGACCTGCCATGCCGAGAAGTTCTACTGCATTCCACCGGCCCTGGTTTGCGAGCCCCCGACGCCACACGAGAACATGGGTGAGTGCGTCCAGTGCATGGAAAATGCCCATTGTGGCCCAGAAGAGATTTGCAACAAGACTAAGAAGATTTGTGAGGACAAGCCGATTTCGACAGGCGAATGCATCTTCTCAGGCAATGGCATGGGGATTGGGTCCAAGATTGGCGATTTTGGGGCCATGAGCGATGCCGGCCAGGTGATCAATCTGCATGATTTCTGCGGGGAGGCCAAAGCAGTGTGGCTCGTCACCGTGGCCGGGTGGTGCACCGCTTGCGACTCTTACGCCCCTCAGGCCAACCAGATGTGGCTGCAGTACAAGGACCAGGGGCTTCAGCTTATGTTTGTCCTGGGCGAGGACCCGCAGGGGAACCCGCCGAGCCAGGCCTATGGCCAACAATGGGCGGAGAAGCACAACGTTACAGCACCGGTCCTGCTCGACCCAAGTTGGAAGGGACTCGACTCCAAGGTCACGCCATCGGGTTATGACTTGCCCTGGGACTATCTTTTTGATGGCGACGACATGACCTTCGTCTGGGAATCCGTCAACTGGAGTGGGGAGGCCCTGACTTCAGAAATCCAGAAACTGCTAGCCGACTAATTCATATGGTCAACCTTTACCCCGCACTACCTCGCCAGACATTCTCGGAGAAACCATGAAGCGACTTTGCCTGATTTCCTTGCTCTCGGTTGTACTGGTTTCCTGTCAGCAACAGCTTCCCGTTGAGCCGAGTCCGGCTGCGGGGCTTGCCCTTGAAGCAGCCCGGCCAGCGTCGGCGCCAGAGGTACCTGCGTTGCTGCCGGCCTATCAACTTGAGTGGGAGAAGAAGATTCCCGGTAAGGCTGATGAATTGGATGATTGGCGGATGGATCACCCACAATGGTACGCCATTACGGAGCCGCCGGCTCTCGATAATTTTCGACCGATGCGGGAGTGGGAACCGATGCAGGCCATGTTGGTCACTTTCTCCGAGGGGCTGACCTTCGACAAGGCAGTGTCAGCGACTATTATCGATTCCGTGGTTGCGGCTGTTGAAGCCGGTGAAGTCTGGGTTGTCACGGACGGCGAGGGTCCGGTGGACAGCGTCAAACTCAAGTTGAAGCTGGCGGGTCTCGACAGCGCTACTATCGACGAAAGAATCAAGTTCTTCAACATCCCGAATAACGCCTTCTGGGTCATCGACTACGGGCCTCTTCCAATCATCGATGAGGATTCGCAAAGCTACGCCTTCGCTGATTTCCTCTACTACAACTTCCGCCACCTCGACGATGCCATCCCGACACGTCTGGGCAACCAGCTAGGGGTCAGCACCTATCGTTCTCCATTCCCCTTTGAGGGTGGCAATTTCCAGGCGGACGGCGACGAGTATTGTTATTACGGGGAGCGGACCTTTCAACTCACCGGTTTGAGTGCTGCGCAGATCGAGAAGATCGCCAGCGACTACTATGGCTGCAAGAAGTCGGTAGTGCTCAAGGATATTACCAACGACGGTACGGGCCACATCGACATGTTCTTCAAGCTGGGCAGCAAGCAGGTAGCATTCGTCGGCGACTACACGGTGGTCAAGGATGCTGAGAATGAACAGCGAATGGATGACAATACGGCAGTTTTGGAGGCCATCGAGTACAGCGATGGTGCGGAGGGCATCACGGTCTATCGCATTCCCATGCCAAATGCTTTCGAGGGTACGCCTCGAACTTTCATTAATTCGACGCTCTACGTGAGTGCTGATGGAGAGACCAAACTGAATCTCTGGCCAATGTACACTGTGGACAAGGATCTGGAAGCTGAGGCACTGGCCGTGTGGGAAGAGGGGCTCCCCGATTTCCAGCATGTCGGCATCATCAGTGACGAGATTTCGTTGCTGTCGGGGGCTGTTCACTGTGTTACCAGAACGGTTCCGGCCCTGGCGGCCCAGAAATGGGTGGCTGATGGTGAATGTGTTGCCGGCGGTTGCGAAGGTGGCGACGCCGCGTATGACGGCGGTTGCCTGCCTCCCTCAGCCGATGCTCCAGGTTGCTGGGGCCCGGCTTGGGAGTGCCTCTGCAATGATTGCAACCAGGATGGGTGCGACCTTCCCGCCACTTGTGGTGATGGGGAGTGTGGCGCTGATGAAGGTTGCTTCACTTGTCCCGAAGACTGCGGATGTCCGGGCGGAAAGTTTTGCAACATGATGGTTGGGGAATGCGCCTTGTGTGGGGACGGTGAATGTGGAGAGGGTGAGAGTTGCTTGACTTGTCCCTTCGACTGCGGTTGCGGTCAGTATCAGGCATGTGTTTTTGGCATCTGCACCAAAACCCCGTGTGGCGGGGTTCCCTACGAGGGCTGTTGCGACAGTTCGACGGTCGTCTACTGTAGTGGCGGAAAACTCCAAAGCGAAGTTTGTGGCGGTGAGGGTTGTGGTTGGGGCGAAGGTTTCTATGACTGCGGCGGAAACCACTCAGATCCAGACGGACTGCCCCTGGATTGCCACGAGTACGACTATCCCACCGGTTGTAAGAGCCATGAATGTGGTGATAACGGTGCCGGGTTTTCCTGTGGAGAGTGCGGTGATGACGAGAGTTGCGTGGATGGATTCTGCGAAAGCGATTGCCTCTCCGATTGCGAGGGTAAGGAGTGCGGAGACGACGGTTGCGGCGGGAGTTGCGGTGAGTGCGAGGCCGGGTTCACCTGTGAGCCAGATGGCACCTGTTTCGAGGCCCCGAACATAGAAGACGTTGTTTCCGAACCGGACGTGGTGGGCGCAACGGATATCGACATCGTTGATACTGTGCCAGCCGCAGAAAACCTGGCAACGGAGGCTGATGTATCTACGGAGGAGCCGAAGCAGTCAGATGATGGCTGCCGCACAGGCCCAGCGGGCGCGCCAGCGGCAGGGTGGATGCTCCTGGCTCTACTGTTGGGGATGGTTGTAGTACGCCGCTATTCGCCGGATTCCAGGCCGTAGCCCTGTTCGGCGTCGGCCTTTTTGAGCATGAAGGCCAGAAAGATCGAGATTACTCCAAGGACGACCAGCATCAAGATGGGCACTGTATAGTTGTAGGGCGGAATTTCTCCGGCCAGCTTCATCGCCTCGATCTTGGCCGAAATTGCGGGTCCCTCAAGTCCTTGAGCGGTCAGGTCCGCCCGGACCTTCGCAAGTTGCGCAACCAGCTCTGGGTTGACCATGTCGAGGACTTTGCCGATCCCCCAGAAGAAAAGCAGTAATCCCCAGTTTTGAACCGTGAACATCGTCGAGTAGGCCGTGCCCAGACGACTTTCGGGGACGATCTTGGCTACCGATGGCCACATGGAAGCCGGTACCAGCGAGAAGGCAATGCCGAGGCTTAGCAGTCCTGCGTAGCCCAAGTAGACATTGTTGAATACCGACAGGGCGAGGTGGGCAAAGATGACCAGAATAGAGCCGAGCATCATGAGCGAAGCAGCCTTGCCCTTGCGGTCGACGATGGAGCCGAAGATGGGAGTGAAGAGGATTGTTCCCAGCGGCAGCAAGGCCGCCACCTTTGGCCCGTTAGTAAGCCATGCTTTTACGGTCTCCATGAAACCCGCGTTGGAGAGATCGGGCAAGTCCATGGTGAAGCCGAATTTGTTGATCAGCAGGTCGGGGGCGTACTGCATGAAGGGGAAGACGGCTGAGTAGAAGGCCACGCAAAGTAGCGTGATGAAGACAAATGACTTGTCCGTTACAAGCTTGCCCAGATCGGCGATGCGGAAGGGCTCGTCGGGTTCCTGCGTCTCCTTCAACTGCCGATCGATCTTGACGTCGAAAATCAGGTAGGCGAGATACATGATGAAGCCGGCCCCAACAAGGGTTGCAGCGAAGGTCACGGCGGTAGGCACGTAGTCGCCAGCGATATCGATGGAGAAGGCGGTAGCGAGGGCGGAACCTGCCCGCCCAAAGCCGACATTCAAAGCCATGGCCAGCGCTAATTCGTGGCCCTTGAACCATTTGACGATGGTTCGGGTAACGAGAACGCATGTTACCTCGAGGCCGGTGCCGAAAAAGACGCGACCGATAATCATCACCTTCAAGCGAGTATCGGGGTCTTCGCCCAGCAGACCCTCGGCTCCAGCAGCAGTGAGGGCCGCGCCAAAGGCCACGACTGAGCCAAAGACAATGGCGGTCCAACGGATGCCGAACTTGTCGAGGAACATGCCGCCCAGCATGATCATGCCAAAGACGTTGGCGATGGTCGTCATGCCGATGAGGGCACCGAAATCAGTGGAACTGATCCCAAGTTGGCTTTCCATGAGGGGCTTGAGCCCACTGAAGAAATCCTGGAACCAGTAGGTGGCGAACATCAGGCCACTGACGAGCACCATGATGAACCAGCGCATGGGTGCGTTGTCTCGTAGAGTCTTACGAATTGTTTCAGTCATGAGTCAATTCTCCCGTCGTGTTTGGCCGGAGTGTAGCAAGAAGGTGGGGGAGGGGGAAGCAGAAAGGCTGGGTGGTGCGTGGGTGGTGCGCCTGGGTGGTGTGATGGACCTTATGGACCGGATGGACGGGATGGACTATAGACCGGGAAGCTGGTTGAGGCAAAGGAGATGGACCTGGGGAGGCAATTGCGCTGTAGCCTGTTGAGTGAAAAGCACCACAGTCCCCGATGTG
>CAZFVN010000204.1:0-5709 GCA_964522395.1 uncultured Myxococcales bacterium | reverse complement strand
CACGCAAGCCGAATCTCAGGGTTGTCAGGAGCGTCGACTGAAAAGAGCCGCACCCAGATGGTTTTTGACGACGATGGCAAAGCGGTAGACTACATCTTCCTTCGCGCCAACGCCGCGTTTGAGCGATTCACCGGGCTCCCGCGCAAGGAAATCGTTGGCAAGCGGGTGACCGACGTGATTCCTGGCATCCGCGATGCCGATCCTGACCTGATTGCCCTTTATGGAGAGGTCGTACTTACGGGTGAAGAGAAGCGGCTTGACCTGTACTTTGCGCCCTTCGACCGGTGGTATCGAGTAACGGCGTTCAGGCGCTCATCAGGTCGTTTCTACGCCATGTTCGAAGATATCAGCGAGCAGAAGAAGGCTCAAGAGGCCCTCCGGCTTCACGCCACCGCCCTGAGACGTTCGAACCGAGAGTTGGAACAATTCGCATACGTTGCCTCCCACGACCTTCAGGAACCACTGCGTATGGTGGCAAGTTATACGCAACTGCTGGCCGAGCGCTACGGTGGGAAGCTGGACGAGAAGGCTGACAAGTACATCGAATATGCCGTAGACGGTGCCAGCCGCATGCAAGGACTCATCAGCGACTTGCTCGATTTTTCGCGGGTCGGGAGTGATACCAAGTCCCTGGAGAACGTTGATAGCAGGGGACTCGTGGAAGAGGTTGTGAAGAGCCTTGAAACAAGGATCCTGATGAGCGGTGCAGAGGTCATTCTGGGCAAGCTGCCAACGGTCTCAGCCGACCGGACGCAACTCGGGCAGGTCTTCCAGAATCTGATCGGCAATGCCTTGAAATTCTCTACCGGTGAAAGTCCTCGTGTTGAAGTCACAGCAATTCGGCAGGGCGACTATTTCGAGTTCAGTGTAGCTGACAACGGCATCGGCATCGAACCAAGATTTCATAGGCGGATATTTGATATTTTCACCCGTTTGCACGAACGGGGGAAGTTCGAAGGAAGTGGAATCGGACTCGCCATCGTCAAGAAGATCGTTGAGCAACATAGCGGCCGCATCACCCTCGACTCTGATGTGGGGCGCGGTGCTCGCTTCATCTTCACTATTCCCGCGGTAGGCGAGTAATCGGCTGACCGCAATAGGCCTTTTGAGGGCCCTCGCCGGGCATGGCGAAGAGGGCCACTCCATCGGCCTCCCGCACAGGTGGCCCAAGCAATTCCTCTATCCACCCCCGCATCATCTTGAGCCTGGCTGGGGGGATTTGTGACTGTCTGCCGCAGTCGATGGGCCTGAAGGCCAGATAGTCAAAGCCCTCCCGATATAGCTGTTCGAGGTCTTCAATAGGAATGTGGCCGGGAGCATCGCCTCCCTGCACCGCCGCCATCTTCTCCAGGGCGGGTGAGCGCGCAAATATGGTGGCAACCGGAGACCCTTCCCAGAGGCTCTTGAAGCGCCCTTCTGCACCCATCAGGCACTTGCCGTGAAAGGGCTGGTAGACACACGCACAATCGGAATACCCAAATGGATACTCGACCAGCGCGTCTGCTTCCTCCTGGCTTGCCAACCACCGGTATGGTTCAGGCAACGAAAACGTGTCAGAGGTCAGTTGCACGGGTGCAGATACGGTGAGCTCGAGGAGGATCGGCGTCAGGGCTATAAGCGCGGCCCATCGTCTAAGTCCGCTCCAGGGAACGAAATTCGGCAGGTCGTATATGGCTCGCAGGGAGAGGCCCAGCAATGCTACCAGGAGGAATGGGAAGATCATTACTGGATAGCTTAGTCGAGAGAAGAAAGGCACGCCATAGAAGAGCAGATACCAGGGCAACGGGAAGAGCTGCTCGGCCGCGCCATGAACTCGCGTAACAAGGAAGGGTCCGAGAGCGAGGACGGCTGTCATTGCTGCACACACCATTAGCGCCGGAACGTCTAGCGCTGGCCGGACGGCACGTCTGCCCCAACCAAGGAGGATACCACCAACACTTGCAAGCAGCAGGGTTACGGGCAGGAAGACGACGCCGAACTCATCCCGTTTCAGCGAAATGAAGTCTTCCAACGTGGCTGCAGTATTCCACCTGATACCTCGGATTGGAGGCGTGAAGAGGGAAACCCCTAGAATCCCCTCCCCGAATATAGCCTCAATGGCCAGGGGCAAACCGAATGGGATGGAGATGGCGACGGTCCAAGCCAGTGCCTTGGCAAAGGGCAGCTTGGGTCGCCAGCCTTGCTTCCTGGTGGCCACCAAGACCCATCCCAGAAGGAAGAGAAAAACGAAGAAGCCGTAGAACCAGAAACAGATAAACGAGAGTACCCAGTAACAGGTCAGACGGAAGATCCCACGGGTATGGTCCTGCATGATGGTGCCTGCCTCTGCCAGGGCAAGAAAGGACCATCCGAGGAGGTACTGGGTCAACCTCCCTTGCTCCAGTTGGGTTATGAAGTGAGGATGGATGACAACGAGACAGGCGGCAAGCGAAGCGACAGCCCGGTTGCTCGTGAAGACGCGGGCGAGTCGGTAGAAACCGAAAGCATTGAGTGAGGTAAAAAGCAGCGCCGTAAGATTGTAGGAGAGTGGGAAGTCAAAGAGCCACTGAAAGGGCACGCTGAGGAGCGCGTCTCCGAAATTACCGTAGAGAAGGACGTGGTTGTCCCCGTCTGGAAAGACCTTGATGTTATTGACGAAGGGGTTCACGCCGTGAAAGATGTCGTGGGCAATGTGCCAGTACCAGTGCTGTGTTCCCTCCAGCCAACCCCAGAGATTGAGGTCACCTGCGACGCGCATGCGGGGCGCAGTCAGCCAACCCCAATGGACGAATATGATGGCCAGGCACGGAGCCAGGAAGGGCAAGAATCGAACGAGTCGTGGCTTCCAACGGGAATCGGATTCAGGAGCATGTACAGCGCACGCGAACATGGAGCGAGATCCTTTACGTTCCTAAACAGTTTCGCGCTGATAATACCTCAATATGAGGGCAAAGCAAATGTGGGTGAACGGGCAACAGGAGCTTTCGAGTCTAGTCTTCGCGGGCGAAGAGACTGACGTGAACGGTCCAGACGTCAGAAACCCGGTCTTGTGCGATGAGAGGAATCTCCACACCATATTCCGAGAGCTTGATGGTGAATGTACTCCTGACGGAAACCCACTTGCCGTCAGGTAGTCCCACCGTCTCAGAGACTACCCGCGGGATCTCCTCAACAGTGGCTTCTACCGACAGTGGCAGCCCGTAGCCATGCATGTAGAACGTTCCAAAGAGTCTGTAGCCGTGGTCTTCTCTACTCTCAAGTGACGTACCGGTGAAGATGATGTAGGGGTAGCGTCGGGCATCTAACCAAAGCTCCGACGAAAGGTGCTGGTCCCTCAGCGTGATTCCGGTCCGAAGGGAGCGGGTCGGCACTTCTACGCGAAATTCCACGCCCGACCCATTGCCGAGAATCATCACATACCCTGAGGCGTCTCTACTAACACCGATGATGTCCTCTTCTTCCGAGCGAGATTCGAAGATGATGGTAGCGTATTCGTTGTCCTGGTCGAAGCTGTAGGAGCGGACAAAGGAGTCCGGATCGAGCTTCTTGGGTTGAGCCTGAGACCAGGTTGCAGGCAAGGACAGAAGGAACATTGCTGCCACGGAAATCGCCAATCGCATGGACCCCTCCTGGACGGCATGTCAAAGAGCTTCGGCTCTTCCGTCAACCAGTAAACATGCATACTCGCAGTAGCATTTTCAAGCGCCGCCCTGAGATCGCCTCGTTGCTTGACGTTTGTGGAAGCGAATTTCGAGAAGGTGAGGAGTGCGACTCACGCTCGGGATGTGTTGGCGCTGCGCTCGGGCCAGGCCGATTCGTGACTAACGCTTTGCAGATTCGCCGCACACGGCTCTTTGGGTCCCACCCTTGGGCAGTTCAAATATGGATACGCCATCGGCCTCTCTTACCGGCGGCCCCAACGACTCTTCGAACCAGTCTCTGGTGGTGGCCACCCATTCCGGTGCCAACAGCCCCTGCCGACCACAGGAAATGGGCCTGAATACGAGGTAGTCAAAGCCCTCCTGGTTGAGTTGTCGGAAATCCTCTTCCATGATTGGACGCAAGGGTTCGCCTCGCTGCACGGCGGCCATTTGTAGCAGTGCCGGGCTCCGTTCGAACAACTCGTCAACGGGCTTCCAATCGCGGAGGTCCTCAAATCGCCCCTCAGTACCCATCAGGCACTTGCCGTGAACGGGCTGGAAAACCCAGGCGCAATCTGTATAGCCGAAGGGATACTCCAGAATCGCATCCGCATCCTCTTGTTCAGCCAGCCATTGATAAGGTTCAGGTACAGTGTGGGGGGCAGAGGAGAGACTGGCAGGCGCCCTGAAGACCAACTCGGCCAGAGCCAGGGCGAAGACCAGCGTTGGCAGCCAATGGCGAGCGACCTTTAGAGCAGACAGCTTACTGAGTTCGGTGGCCGCACGCAGAGACAAACCAATCATTCCGGCCAGGAGGAAGGGGAAGACAAGGGAGGGATAACTCAATCTCGAAAAGAAGGGAACTGCTGCGTAGAGTAGATACCATGGTAAGGGAACGAGAATATCGGCAGCTCCATCATTGTAGACCGTAAAGAACGGACCCAGGGCAAGCACTGCTGCCCCTGCCGCGCACAAGCCTAGAGCAGTAAGATCCCAATCGGGCCGACTGAACCTCCTCCACCCACCGAAGAGCGCAAGGGTAGCGGCTATGACGATGGTGGCTGGGAGGACCACAGCCCCCAATTCGGAAGGCCTCAGGGCCAGGAAGTCGAGCGGCTGAGGCGAGCCACTCCACCTCGCTCCCGGCGTTGGCAGTGAGAAGAACTCCACCCCCTGGATGCCAGCTCCACGCAAAGCCTCCATGGCCAGTGGCAGGCCAAATGGGATGGAGCAGGCCACGGTCCATCCCAGGGCTCTCAAGAAGGGCTTATTGTCGCTCCACTTACGCCTTCTGGTGGCCACCAGGACCCAGGCGGCAAGAAAGAGCGAGAGGAAGATTCCGTAGAACCAGAAGGAGACAAAGGTGGCCACCCAGCAGAGTACCAGCCATCGAATGGGGCGGCTCGGCTCGCGCATCAGTGCGGCCGCCTCCGCCATCGCCAGAAATGCCCATCCGACCAGGTACTGCGTCAGGCGCCCATGCTCAAGAAGGGCGACAAAGAAAGGGTGCACGACGACCAGGCAGGCGACCAGGGAAGCGACGATTCGATGTTCGGTGAAGACCCTTGCGAAGCGATAGAGACCGAAGACATTCAGCGCTGTAAACAGAAGGACCGTCAGGTTGTACGAGAGAGGGAAACCGAAGAGCCAATGGAGAGGTGCCGAGAGCAAGGCATCGCCGAAATTGCCCTGGAGGAGCAGGTGGTAGGTCCCGTCTGGAAAAGCCTGCCAGTTGTTGCTAAATGGATTGATCCCCTGAAAGATGTCATGGGCAATATGCCAGTACCAATGTTCGGTTCCCTCGAGCCAGCCGAGATGGTTGAGAGCACCGGCAACCGTGGCCGCAGGGGCAGTCAACCACCCGCGATGGACGTAGAGCACGGCCAGCAAAAGGGGGACAAGAGGTAACCACTGGTCGTGCCGCGTGCCACGCCGCCCGTTGTTGAGAATGCTCATCAAGATGTTCCTAACCCTGAGGTTCATCTCGATTCTACAGCATTACGAGCGCTGTGCAACAGACTACGTTTCCAGCCCGCGTGAAACCTGAGCCATATTATCTGACGGATTGGCCACAGACCGCGTGCTGAGT
>CAZFVN010000203.1:0-5765 GCA_964522395.1 uncultured Myxococcales bacterium | reverse complement strand
GGACTTGCGAAAGCCCTTTCCCTTCGACAGGGAAAGGGTTGGGATAGGGATGCCCGCGCTGAATGAGACGTGGACTTGCGAAAGCCAGCCTTAAAACTACCTGCCGGGTACTGCTACTGCGGCGGATAGGGGCACTTCCTTACCTTCGAAAGCGGGAACGCGCATGCGCATTAGCTCGGCGCTGACGCACATCTTGATTTCGCCGACGGCCTTGCGGGGCATGAGGTCGATTTTCAGTCCAGTGAGCCGACCGTCGGGCTGCAACCTGGCGCGGGCATCAATGAGCACCTCTTCCCCCTCTGGGAACTTCTGGAGGGACTGCTCAACACACTTTCTCATAACTTTGCGTAGGCGGGCCACGGCGAGGGTATCGTCGGGACCGCTGGGGCCATCTCCCATGGCTATCTCTTCTTCCGAAAAGTCCATCGTCTCGATGCCCGACCCGCCGCCCTTCTCTTCAGCACCGACTGCATCCACTTTCGGGTTACCGTTGCGGTGATGCGCTTTTGGGCGCTCAATCTTGGCTAATCCTTCCAGTTTCTCGTCGTCCCCCAAATTGTCGGTATTGGGGTTGAGTTGCTTCTCCTCGAGCACCGATTCGATCATTTCAGAGGCTGGGTCGGGCTCCATTTCGGAGGGGTCCATTTCAGTAATCTTGAAGGCGGGCTCTTCTTCCTTCTTCGGTTCTGTGGGAAGTTTGGTGCTCTCTTGCTGCTGATCCTTCCCGGGGTCTTGCTGCTTCGCTTCATCTTGCGATGGTCCGACCGCGAAGGGATTGTAAATGAAAAGGGCAGTGCCGCCCACTCCAATTGCGACCAGTACGAGAATAGTTATCAGGAGAACGCGGCTGCGGCCTCCGGCGGCAACTTCGCGGGTCGAACGCTCGAAGTCGTGGTCTGCCTTGCGCCGACGGGTTTCATGGACGATATCCACTATGACACGGGCGAAGGGTCCAACTTCGCTGGCGGGACACATCCGCCGCGTGTTCAACTCTACAAGGGTAGTATCTGGCGCCACCTCACGGTCTCTGAGCAATTGAGCGATCTCGTTTGCGTCGTACGGGCCAACTTCTATCCCGTCCTGGAGGTAGGCCCACCGGGTTGTTCGGACAAACTTCGCAGGGAGCTCTGTCGCCATTATTCCACCTTCACCTTGCATTCGGTTGTAGCAGAGCCCGGAAAGTACCGTCAAGACGAAAGGGTCCACTTGTCGATCCCTTTGCTTTTGACACCACCCCAGCTTTTAACTAAGCTGCACGGCGAAGGAGGTGGTTATGCGCACCCCGTCCACTCTGTTCCGCTTCGCGCTCGCCCTCATCGTTCTCTCCCTAGCGCCCCTTGCCCCCGGCTGCGGATCTTCCGACGGTCCTGCGGAGGGATATTGGGCTGGCGCCCATCTCTCATTCGAGCTTAATGATGGGAAAGTATTCGATCTTCGGCCCTCCAACGTCTCCTGCAACGGCGATGATGGTTGCTACTCAGAGTTCATCTTTGTCGATCCTGCGATTTCTTTCTCCATGGTTGGTGGCACTTTTGGCGGCTCTCTTGTGAGTAGCGGGGGATCCCTCGCCCTGCAGGGGCAGTTTGACACTAACTTCATGGCAAGTGGTGATTACGAATTTGTCTCTGCCACCGGTTGTTGCCAGGCGTCGGGTCACTGGAAGGCCGAATTCCTCAGAGCGTACGATCCTCCTGTGGAAGAGGAGGATGTGGGCGGGGAAGTCGAAGACGACATTGCGATCACAGTGGATGTCGGGCCAGTGAAGTCAGATTATCCGCCATCCGCAACCGAGGCGCAAATAGTAGCGGTCCATTATGCAAATGAGTTACGGCAAGCGCTTGATTTGCCGCTGCTGGTGGAAGTTGAGTCGATTAATCTGGCAGCGCAGGCCCACGCAGAGTACTTCGAATTCCACTGTTCGAAGTACCTCAACTCCAATTTGAGCCCTCATAATGAGAACGCGGCTTGGAAAGAGGGGTTCTCGGGTAACAGCTTTGCAGATCGCATGAAGGCCCACGGCTTCCAGGGATTCCCCGGTTGGGAGGTGATGGCCTTTAATGGCAATGCCATTGCGGCGATTGATGGCTGGGTGGCCACCCTCTACCACCGCATTCCCTTCGTTCACCCCAATGCTTACGAAATGGGATTTGGTAGTGCCAAAGGTGGATGCTACAACTGGTCGGGTGGGACTGATGTCATGAATTTCTCCCAACAAACGGTTTCCATTGACCACGCGGTTCCCTACCCCTATGACGGGCAGACTGACGTCGTGCCTGGCTGGGGCGGCTACGAGTCTCCACAGCCTCCCATGGCGCCGGGGCAGGCATATCCCAGCGGTACCATCATTACTCTCACGGTACCCTCTGGTGGAGGGTTCAGCGTGGCGGATCACGTCCTGCTGGATGGCAATGGCAATTCGGTAGCTCACATGTACGTTGACCCGGCGACCGATCCCGCCGGATTCCTCTCCCAGACCGTCGCACTTTACGCCCATGAGCCGCTCCTTGGATTCACTCAATACACCGTTCGGATTACGGGGAAGTGGAAGAATCAGGATCAGGTCTGGGAGTGGCGTTTTACTACTGGAGCTGAGCAGAGTCAGTACTGGTAGCGGTCAACGCCGTGCGCTCCGGGCCTCCATGGCCTCTCTAGTGGCGCGATTGCGAATCGATTCGATAAAGGGCTCCAGAGCTTTGTTCAAGCCGGGAGTGCCATCGTAGAACATGCCGACCACCGGGATTCCCAAATCGTCTTGTAGCTTACGCATGATGGCCGTGGTCAGGGTGCCGGGCATGCAGCCAAAGGGAGCGGCGTTGACAATCATGTCCACGTTGTCCCGCGTCGCAAAGAGTGCGGCTCTGCCGATGGTGATGATGGCTTCACCCTCGAAATTCAGCGGGATGTGAGGTATCCCCTCCTCCAGAACGTCGGACATGGGCGGTTCGTGGCGGTCGTCCATGAAGCTGCCGGCAACGCGGTACCAGTGCTTCTCCTCTTTCATCATGAATCGGTTCTTGAGCACGCTCAGGCCGCGTGCGGCCAGACCATTAAGTCCCTCGCGTGCGAACCATGCCTGATTTTGCGCGGTGTAGAGGAACCACTCGGTTACCGGGGCGAGCCAGGCCTCACCGCCGAAGCGCTCGATGGAGCGCACCAGGTCGTCGTTGGTGAAGGGGTTGCAGCGAACATAGATCTCACCGACGATACCGACCAGCGGCTTGCGCTCCTGCCGAACCGGTATGGCCGCGAAATCCGCCATTGCCTCGCGCATCACCGGTTCCAGTTTGTCTCCCTTCTCGAAGGCAACTTCGAAGTTCTGCACCCAGCGTTCGAGCGTCTCTTCGGCGGCACCGGCTTCGACTTCATAAGGTGCGACCTTGCAGCGTGCCTTGTAGAGGATGTCTCCGATGACAAACCCTTTCCACCCCAGTCGACGGATATCTTCGCCGATTCCCTGATAGGAGTTAAATGAACTGGGGGACATGATAGGCACATCCTCGTAGCCCGCCTTGTCCAGCACCATGCGGTGCAACAGCTCGTACTGACCGAATCGGCACGGACCGTTGGCAGTTGCCATGAAGAAGGCTTGCTTGGATGGGTCCAATTGGCGTTCATCCATGATTCGCAGAAACTGACCGACGGTCGAGCAGGTGGGTAGACATTCCGAGCCGCGCACTGCGGAGCGGCCTCGCTCGAAAGCGGCCTGATCTTCTACGGGCAACGATTCTGCTTCGTAGCCGAAGTGTCTGAAGGCAGCGGCAAACATCCTTGCCACCACCGGGTGAAGAGGCGGGAACCAGACTTTGCGTCGTTGGAACTCCTCCTGAGAGGGCCTGAGTACGCGAATCGAACGTTCGCTCTTGCGAGGTCCGAGGCTTCCCACGACGTCCAGGAAAGCCTCAATGCGGGTCAGGTATCCGCCTTCGGACCCGTGTTCATCCAACTCCAGGATGAGAAAGGGCTTATCCTTCATCATCTCCTCGGCATAGGTCAGAAGGAAGCTATCGGGACCGCAGTTGAAGTTGGAGAGATAGACTGCGTAGAGATTCTCGCTGGCCCCGACCTGACGTAGCGCCGAGAGGATACGTTGGCCGTAGGTCCAGAATACGTTGCGGAATTCGGTACCCAGCAACTCTGGGCGGAAGGGGAGCATCTCGTGGGGCAAAACGTGGTATCCATTTTGCGCGAAGTGTCGTGGTAGAGCCAGATTGAGGCCGAAATCTCGCACGTTATACGGGCGTCCAACAAAGACGATTGCTGGCTCACCTTTCGCTTCCCATTGTTGCAGGAGTGTGGCCCCCTTCTCCACCGCCCGGGCGTAGAAATCGGCGTAGCCCTCCTGGGCAGCCGTCAGAGCAGTTCGCACCTCAGCCATTGTCAGTCCCGGCACCACGGGTTTGAATCGGTCCAGCAACTCCTGGGCCTGACGCTTGTCCGACCAGCGGAAATCGAGGACCGGGGCAACCAGTCGGGTGGCTTCATCGGGCCGCGCAACGGCCTTGAAGAGAGAGGGGGAGCTCTCGACGTAGGGGCAGACCAGGCTGTTGGTAGTCTGCTCGTTGCGGTTTTCGCTGATGAAATAGGGTACGAGCGCGTAGTCGACTTCAGGGTCGCTCAGGGTGCACCTGAGGTGTCCGAGATGAGCCTTCACAGGGAAGCAGAAGTCAGCGGCGGCCAGATGACGGCCTGCCTCTTTGGCCTCCTCGCCGGTATCACCCCCTAGCCTCACGGGGATCCCCAGCGCGCCGCAAAAAGAGGTCCAATAGGGTAGCAAGCCGTGGCTTGAGAGGGAGTTTGGCAGCCCCAGCACCGGACGTTCAGGGCGAGCCTGACGGTTGCAATCGGCAACTGCTTTGCGACTCATCGCCGCCAGAGCGCGAAAGGCCCGGTCGTTGGCGAGGGGTTTGGCCGGACCACCCTCTTCTCGGCCACAGAGGTAGCCCCAGGAGGTCTGCTCGTCAGAGTCTGCGACCCGCGCATGCGTGATCTTACAGACGTTTGCGCAAAGCTCGCAGCGGCTCATCTCAATTGAAATTGGTCGGTCCATGGCCCCAAACCCCACGAACCGGCTCTCGCCGACGACTCGCTCCATGGCCAGCAGAGCGGCTCCGATACTGCCCATTACGTGGCAATGGGGAGAGACGATTACCTCCACATCGAGGAGCTTCTCGAAGGCGGCAACCAGCCCCTGGTTTCGAGCCGTGGCCCCCTGGAAGACGACCCGTGAAGATGAAACAGGTCGATTCCCTACGACCTTATTCAGGTAGTTCTTGACGACCGAGTAGAGGACGCCCCCCATGGCCTCTTCGCGGCTGCGACCGGCGGCCAGGAGTTTCACTACATCCTGCTCCATGAATACGGTGCAGCGGTCTGATGTGGCGGGGGGAGCTATTCCCGCGGTGACATCGCCAACCTCTTGCACCTGAAATCCGAGCTTGCGGGCCTGCTCTTCGACAAAAGAACCAGTTCCTGCCGAGCAGACGAAGTTCATGGCCGAGTCCCTGATCTGTCCTTCCTGGACGCGGATGTATTTGGCATCCTGGCCACCAATTTCGAAGATCGTTTCGATCTCGCCGGCGGCGGTTGCCATCGCCCCCCGAGCGTGGGCAGTGATCTCGTTGATGATAACGTCGGCCCCCATGACCTTTCCCACCAGCTTCCGCCCACTTCCCGTTGTGGCCAGTCCCCGGACGGTAAACTCCACGCCCAGCTCCTCCCACAGGGATTCAAGTGCGCTCAGGGCCCGGCGAGTAGCGACGATGGGC
>CAZFVN010000202.1:0-6005 GCA_964522395.1 uncultured Myxococcales bacterium | reverse complement strand
CTTCAAGAACGGACCGGGGTACAGCCGTGATCAGATCGACTGTAAGGGAGCTAAGTCAGAACATCCTTGACGGCGCTCTGGCCTTCTGCCACAATTGAGTCCACGCGGACCGGTCCTTTTTGGTTGCAGCGGGGTGGGTGGGAGCGCCTTTTTCGAATCTGCTCGGGAAAGCTCGCTCGCTGCGCAGGCGGCAACTCCCCAAAGCGGATAACCAGAGAGAGGAAGACCATGTCTTGCGTAATCACCGGCAACCAACTCACAGTAGACGATCTGGTAGCGGTCGCACGCCTCCACCAAAAAGTCGAACTCCACCCCGACGCGCTGGAGAGAATCAGAGAATCGCGCAGCTTCATCGAGGAGCGCATCGAGGCCCGGGAGATCATGTATGGCGTCAACACGGGCATCGGTGAGTTTTCCGAAGTCGTGCTCGACGACGAGAAGGTCAAGGACTTCCAAAGGTATCTGATCTACAACCACGCTGCCGGGATCGGCGATCCTCTACCAGAAGAAGTGGTCAGAGGGGCGATGCTTGGCCGCGTGAACGTCCACTCCAACGGTTACTCCGGCTGTCGGCCGGTGATTACTGAATTGCTCGTCGCCATGCTCAACCGCAAGGTGACTCCGGTGGTTTGCGAGAAGGGTTCAGTGGGCGCCTGTGGCGATCTCTCCCCCATGAGCCAGATCGCCCTGGTCCTCATCGGCAAGTCGGAGGCCTACTTCGAAGGGGAGCGGATGTCCGCTGAGGAAGCACTCGCCAAAGCCGGGCTTGAGCCCGTGGTTTTCGAGGCTAGAGATGGGTTGGCCACGATCAACGGCTCCAATGTGCTCACCGCACTGGGTGCCCTTTGCATCTACGACATGGAGCGCTGGCTACTGCAGTCCGAGATCGCCGGGGCCATGACCCTGGAAGCACTGTTGGCCAATATGAAGCCGTACGATACCAGACTGCACCAGCTCCGGGGCTTCCAGGGGGCCGTCACGTCCGCCGAGAACCTGGGTAAGATGCTTGCTGGCTCAGATCTGCAAACCGGCAAAATGAAGGTCAAGGTGCAGGATGCTTACAGCATGCGCTCTACTCCGCAAGTTGTGGGCGGGGCCAGAGACGCGGTGCGCTGGGCTCGAGAGCAGGTCGAAGTCGAACTGAATGGAGTTGGAGACAATCCGCTCTTCCTGGCGCAAGACGAGACCGTCCTCACCGGGGCCAATTTCCAGGGTACCCCTGTCGCTATCCCGGTGGATTCGGCGGGAGCCAGTATATGCATGGTCTCTGTGCTCAGCGAGCGGCGGCTCAATCGCCTTCTTAATCCCGCCCTCTCAGTCGGTCTACCGCCCTTCCTCACAATGGGGGCCGGAATGATGTCAGGGCACATGCTCAGTCAGTACACCGCGGGAATGATGATTGCCGAACAGCGCATCTTGTCGGCCCCGGCGTTCATTCAGTCAATTCCCGCCGCGGCAGACCAGGAGGATTTCGTCTCCATGGGAATGAACAGTTCCCTGAAGACCCGCCAGATCATCGATAACGCACATGGCATATTGGGCATCGAGTTCATCGCTGCCGCGCAAGCCCTCGATTTCCGCAAGCACGCATTCGGCAAGGGAGTTCAGGCCGGGCATCGGGCTGTCAGAGAAATTGTCGAGCACCTGGGCGAAGACCGCCCCCTCTTCACAGACCACAACAACATGATGAAGGCCGTCGAAGAACTTCATGTGCTAAAGGCCGTCGAAACCGAAGTCGGGCCACTGAGGATCTACTAACCCACCCACCATGTCCTCCCGAGGCAAGCCACCGGAGAACGCGGGGTCTCAAGGGAAGAGCCAGCACTGTCACCACTCCATCGCGTCCAGGATCGAATTCGATTCGTCGGTCCAGACCGGCGTCCCGCTATCAAACGATGCCGGCCACCACCCGTTACCAGCCAACAATGGCTCGAGAACGTCAGTGCTGTTGGCCATCACCATCCAACGCGAGGGCTCCTTCCCCTCCAGCGCCTCTCGTTCCGAAACTGACTGATCGTGACGCTCATAACTTACCAATCCGAGGGAGGCCGCGGTGGCCGCGAGGATTGGAACGAGATTCAAGTGCTGATTCGAAAGATGGAAGACCATCACCCCACCCGACTTCAATTTCGACGCATAAAGTGCCAATGCTTCTCGCGTAGCCAAATGCATAGGTATGGCATCGGACGAGTAGGCATCGAGCACGAGGAGATGGAATTCCCGGTCATTCGCTCGCGCCAGGGTCAGCCGTGCATCCCCCAGCACGATGTCCACCGGTTCGGGAGCACTGGAGACATAGGTGAAGTAGCGCGGGTCAGTGGCAATCTGCGCCACCACCGGGTCAATCTCGAAGAAGGTCCACTGCTGACCGGGTTCTACGTAAGCAGCTAAGGCACCGGCGCCCAAACCAACAGCGCCAACCCTCGCTCCAGGGTACTTGGCGTAGGTTTGCACAACCTCGCCCACCGGCCCGCCCGGATGGTAATAGGCCTGGGGAATACTCGCCAATTCGGGATGTAGGCTCTGCTGACCATGTAGAGTATTTCCGTGGGCCAGTTGATGGCGGTTGGTCACCGGGTCACAGGAGACGCGATGGATGCCGAAAAACGACCGATGCGCCACCAGCTCGTTTTGCTTTTCGCCATAGAAAAGACTCGCACCAAGAACGAGGGCCAGAGCCAGGGCGAATGAGACAGGCCGACGCGAAAAGAAGTAAGCAACAAATGTCGGCAAACCGAAACAAATCAGCAGTCCGGGCGGTGTAGCCGCCATCCCCGCAAAGTCCACCACCACTATTAGAAGCGCCATGACCACGCCCAGCCCCAGCGGACCTGCGAGGTCGAACCAGCCCCGCTTCTTCCCTTTGGAAACAGAAGGGACTAGAACCGCGGCCAACACCAATATCAGGGGGTATTCCACCACCGAGTCAAAGACCTGAGGTGCGACGAAAGCATTGAAGAAACCGCCTAACGCACCACCCGTGGCCATCCAGATGTAGTAGCTCGTAAGATGCTGTGGCTCCGGGCGCTCATGGGCAATCTGACCATGACAAGCCATCGCCACTACAAAGAAGACCATCAGATGGAGCGGCACCATCAATCCGAGGGGACGGGTCGACCCCATGGCCAGCACCATGACCAGCGCCACCAGAGCAATGGGAAAGACCCGCTGAAAAACGGGAGTCCACGATGCCGTGCGCCGACCAAAGACCAGGATGAAGGTCAGCAGGTAGAGCGCTAGCGGAATCACCCACAGCAGCGGCGCCGCGGCCAAATCTGTCGAGATATAAGTTGTCACGCTGAGCATCAAACTCGAGGGCACCATGGAAAGCAAAAGCCAGCGAATGCGGCGCGTCCCGGTCAGCGGTGCCCCGGAACTGACTGACGCCGCAGCATCGGTCAGTCGGCCACGACTAACCCGCACGACTACGGTCCAAATGAGTAGCACCAGTACCACATACCCGATAGTCCAGACCCACGCCTGCTCCCCTGTCGCAAGCAATGGCTCCAGCACGAAAGGATAGGCAAGCAGAGCTAACATGGACCCGACATTGCTGGCCGCGTAGAGAAAATAAGGGTCGGCCGAATCCCGGTGACCGATAGCCGCGAAATAGCGCTGCAGCAGAGGGCTGGACGTTGAGACCACAAAAAAGGGCAAACCAATGGCGTAGGCAAAGAGACCCACCAGCCAGAGTCCGGGATCGCTTGCGGCCGGAGGGACCCAACCTTCGGGTAGACCGAGGGGCAAGACTATCAGTGGTAAGAGGAGCACAAATGCGTGGAGCAAGGACTGCTTCCTGACCCCCAGATAACGGGTGGTCAAATGGACGTACAGGTACCCCAGCAATAGAACGGCCTGATAGAAGAACATGGCCGTGTTCCACACCGCCGGCGAACCACCCAGCACCGGCAAAACCATGCGAGCGAAGAGGGGCTGGATCAGAAAGACCAGTGATGAACTGACGAAAATGACCAGCGTAAACAGCAGCAACATGGGCGCCCCTTGCCGTGGAACCCCTCTAGCCTTGCCCAGGAGTATCTTCATGTCAACTGACCATGGTCTCCTGGACGTCGAGGACTAGACTGATGTATCGTTGCACCGTGTGGTCGGAAGTGCGAAATCACCCGGCAACGAAAGATGCCTCGTCCGACATCAGGGAGGTGAAAGTGAAGAAACAGGATCAATGGATCTGCACCGTGTGTGGTTACAACATGATCGGTAAAATGGCGGAAGTCTGCCCCTTCTGCGGTGCCAATTCCAGACACTTCGTTACCGGCGTGGAAGGGGAAATGACCTACAAGGTGACCCCGACGCGAGTCAACGACTACGTTACCCAGTTGCTTTCCGTTCCGCGGCTCGGATATGAACACGCTGCCTACTGCGTGGAGACCGATTCTGGCAAAGTGTGGGTTGACTGTCCCTCCGTTCTGAATCGAGCTCTAAGTCCTGCGCAAGCCATCTACTTCACCCACCACCACTTCATGGGGGCATGCAATCAATACCAGGAGATCTGGGGGACGAAGGTCCATTTGCATGCTCTCGATGCGAGCCTCCCATTGGCCAGACAGTTCACCGTTGATGAGAGCTTTGAGGGCGGATTTGAGGCCCACGGACTCCGGGCCCACCATATCGATGGGCACACTCCAGGATTCACGTTCTACATCTATAAGTCAGTCCTGTTCGTCTGCGACTACGTTTTCCCATCTGGCCAACAGATGCGATTGAATCCCTACGGCCCCCGAGAAAAGACACTCGCCGGCGCCCGGAAGCTGCTCGACATAGTGGCCAAAAAGCCCTTGCAGCACGTCTGCGGCTGGAACTACGTCACTGATTTTGATGGTTGGCACAAGGAATTGGACAGGTTGGTCCGCGCACCTGCCTAGCTCGTTCTGTTTTCTCCCGCCAGAGCCAGACCACCCCACCGCTATGAGGACCAATCTTCACCCTGGTTGCCGCACCGCACTTGCCGACGTATAATGCGACACGGTCAATGGATGAGAGAGGAGTAGATAATGCGAAATGGATGGAGCTGGTTGCTGACAATGCTGCTTCTTCTTGCCGCTTGCGGTGGCAACGACAAGAAGGCTGAATCTGACGTTCTGGACGCAGTTACAACTGAGTTGGCCGACGGGTCGGACACCGCTGGGGAAGAGACGATTTCCGTCGATACCAGCGCCGATGCCAATCTGGAAACAGTTACGCCGGACTATCCCGACCCGACATTCGTGCACAAACTGACCGCTGAGCCCCTGACCAGTGCCACGGAGAAATACTCAATGGACGCACCGACCCAATATCGCACCACAGAGCTCCTGCCCAACCTCGACGTCAGGGCCCTGGCGAACGTCGGTGGGATTCTGTGGGTGGGAACGGGTGGCGGGCTGTTCATTCTGGACGAAGACGAGGACCTCTTCAAAGAGATCCCACTTAGCGACGGAGTTTCGCCGGAGGTTATTGCTATCGGCAACAACCTGGACCACATCGGTCGCCTGGCGCTCATTACCGAGAGTGCGCTACTGCGAGTCAACCCCGACAGCCTGGAACTTGACCTCATTGCCCTGAATGGGTCCCCTAGCTTCACGGATGTGGCCGTGGACGGGACCTACCTTTGGCTGGGCACCGAGGAAGAGGGGCTCTATCTGGTCAATCTAGCGGAAGAACCCTTCGAGCCAGGCCCGGTCGATGAAACCGAAATGTTCGCCGTACGAGATGTGCTGTTGGATGACGGGAACAATGTATGGACTGCTACTCCAAATGGCGTTCGTCAATACAACGGAAACTCTTGGAAGCTCTTTGACGTGGTCGGCGGACAGCTCCCTGACAACGACGTGCGGGCCCTTGCCTTTGATCAGGAAACCAACGCAGTCTTCGCCGGAACCGCAATGGGAATCGCCCGCATTTCTGGCGACTCGGCAACGCTTCTGACCTCGGGCATCGGCAAGCTGCCCTACGATGTTGTAACAGCCATGGCCATGGCCGATGACCGATTGGCGCTGGGCCATGAC
>CAZFVN010000201.1:0-6066 GCA_964522395.1 uncultured Myxococcales bacterium | reverse complement strand
CGAGGGCAGCGGCTCCTGTGGGGTCAAAAGTCTCTACGCCGGCATCCTCTACAGCGACAAATCCATCTTCGTTGTCATTACGCAAGATACGATTTGGATTCTCGCCCTCCGGATCGGTCCAGGTAGAGGCGAAGGCATCGATATCACCGTCGTTGTCGAGGTCCCCCAGGACGAGGTTGTTGGTACCAATGCCCGCGGGGAAGAGCGGTGGGTCAGCGGCTACGAAACCGCCCGCACCATCCCCTAGGAATGCAACCGGGTCGGTGGCAAAAGAGACGACATCGTCATGCCCGTCACCATTCAGATCTGCTATCGAGGCGCGGCTGTGTCCGGGCTCGGTAAATGGGGTGGCCAACTCCTCGAACCAGAACTGCTCCTCCTTCCACTGGCAGAATGAAAACCCTTCGAGCTCCATGCGATAGTTGGCATCACCGAGGCCGTAGGCTTCAAACTCGCCCGGCACAAGGATCAGCCCCCGGGATTTCTCTTCAGAGGGGTCTTCTATTTCCACGACCGCCACATGCGGGGCAGTATCGAAGTGCTGATAGACGATTGCATAGTGTTGCGTCGGTTCCAGCATGATGCCCCGGTTGGCCACGTTGATCTCGGTCCAGACCTCGGGGTCGGCATCTTCCATCTTCACGTCAATGGGCTCCATCAGATTGGCCCACGGTTCAGTCAGCTTGTCCCAACTGGCGGGGTAAGAGCGCCCGAAGGTATGCATCAACCGCACCCGCGCCTTGCCCGTTCCGGCAAAGGCAATGCGGATCTTGGTGACGTAGAATGAGTGTTCCGGAATGACCTTCATGATTTCCTGCGTCAGCGCCGGAAACTCGTTGTAGATGCCGACGTACGGCCCGGTCACCTCCCCCACCTTTGCCGCCACCTGCGTAGCCTCCCAGTCCATGTCGCCGCACCACTTGTCAAACTCGGGGCCGGGCTCCACTTCCACTACGACGTCCGGCTCGACTACGTCAGCCGTGGTATCGGCAACCTCGGCAATACTCCCATCAAAGCCGACGTCCTCAGCTCGCAAAGTATCGGGGCCCGATGGACTATCGGCAACCTGTCCATCGGCCAGCAAATCGGCAATAAGAACATCGCCCACCGTTTGATCCGGGGCCTGAGTCTCTGCCCGGTCAGCAAGGTCCTTGTCATCGCTCGTGCCTCCGCAGGAGAGCAGGAGCAACCCACACAGCAGTATCCATCCCGTACGCATTTTGCACCTCACGAATGGGCTGAGTATATCAGACCCTCTCTGCCGACAGCAATTGGTAAATCTGGCAATCGGATTGACAATTTTCGCAGCGTTGCTATAGTGAGATCATGATTGAAAGGGACTTGAAACCTGTTCTGCAGCGCCTGGTAGGGGAGTACCCTGCGGTGGCGGTCACCGGTCCCCGCCAGTCCGGAAAGACTACTCTCGTACGGCACGCACTTCCAGATTTCCGTTATGTGTCCCTCGAAGATCCGTCGGAGCGCGCGTTTGCCGAAAATGACCCCAGGCGCTTTCTAGAGGCCTGGCCAGCCGGCACTATCATTGACGAAGCGCAGCGAGTCCCTGCCCTCTTCTCATATCTTCAAGTCGAGATGGACGAGGCCGGGGCGGTCGGCCAGTACGTCCTCACCGGTTCGAGCAACTTCCTTCTCATGGAGGGCATCTCTCAGAGTCTCGCCGGACGCGTAGCCTTGCTGACGCTGCTGCCCTTCTCGGAATCGGAATTGGCGGCGGGGATTGGTGCCGACCGCGGCTTGGAAGAGACGCTCTACGCCGGACACTTCCCTCCCATTCACGACCGCGGTCTTGAGCCCGACCGGTGGCTCGCTTCCTACGTGGACACCTATCTGGAAAAGGACGTACGGAGCTTGATTCGCGTCAATGACCTCTCACGATTCCAGCTATTCGTCCGGCTATGCGCAGCGCGCTCAGGGCAACTGCTGAATCTTTCCTCCCTCGGAAACGACTGCGGCATCACTCACAACACTGCCCGTTCGTGGCTGTCGGTCCTTGAAGCGAGCTATCTTGTTCGTTTGCTTCGTCCCCATCACGCCAACTTCGGCAAGCGTCTGGTGAAGAGACCAAAACTATACTTCCTCGACACCGGCCTGCTCTGCTACCTGCTTGAAATCGATTCCCCTGAGGTCCTCCTCACTCACGCTTCGCGAGGGGCCATTTTCGAAAGCTGGGTCTTTGCCGAGTTGCTGAAGCAGAGCCTCCACCACGGCAAAGCGCCGCGACTGCATTTCTGGCGAGACTTGCGGGGGCGAGAGATCGACTTCGTCCTTGGACCCAACCACGCACTTGTTCCAATCGAAGTGAAGTCGGGGCTTACAATAGCTTCTGACTACTTCAAGGGCCTGGCGCAATGGAGCAAATTGACGGGCAACCCGGCCGACCGCGGATACGTCGTCTACGCGGGAGACAAGTCAAGCGCCCGCAGTCAGGGTCACGTAGTTGGGTGGCGGGATCTGCCAACTATATTCAGTAATAACGTGCTCGCATAAAGAACTGCAAGAGCCGGCTGCAGGAATAGGGATTGTACCGAGTCCCGGTTTGCAAGAGGCGCTCCGTGTGGCGCGCGCCTGGCTGCGGTAGTGCGCACCATGGAGGCACTGCCGATGCGCGCCTGGCCGAGCAGAGACCGGAAGATATGATCACAACTGAATCGAGAAGTTCTGCCATGCATATTCACTGTTCTTCATGCCCCATCCAACGTCGCCACATTCGAAGTAGGTCTTAATGCAGTCGTGGAAGCCCAGGCTGTAGATGTACAGCAGAACTGGAGGTCCACTTTCCGACTTCTTGACCGGGATTGCCCCTACCGCACCCTGGCCTAGAGCATTTAGCTGAGCGTAGGCATAAGGGACAGGCTTGCCGCCCCAAAAGGACCAGATTCCGACTTTCCCGGCGAAGCCATCCAGCCAATCGGCATCGACTTCCGCATTCTGAATGATCGTACTCAACGCGTCGAAACAGCACTGCATGGCCTGATTACTCTTCTCTTCCGAGGAGGAGGACCACTCTGCAGGCGCCGCACACTGTGACGGCGCATAGGGCTCGACGCAGAGACAAGTAACGGGGTCTAGTTCTTTGGGAGACTCACACGGCACTTCCCCACACTCTGGTAACTCTGAGGCCGCCGTCGTACCACAGTTCCCACTATTGCAATGTGCCACCCACCCGGGCTCCGGTGTGGGGCAATCACTATCGACGCAGCAATCGGCCCCTGGTGGGATGCAGTCGGGACAATCGCAGGGTGCCGACAAAGTGTCAAGCGGGATTGCATTTTGCGAAACCCACCAGTCGAACATCTTAGACCAGTCATCGTGAAATGGGAGAAAACTGTACGGCGCCGGGGTCGGCAGATCGGGGGATGCCGTGGCGTAAGCCTCGTAGAGATTGCAGCAGTTCAACAACTCCACGTTGCTCTGAGAGGCAGGGGCAACGAGGACCCGCCGGTTGGCCACCGGCACGGCCAATGTCGGGCCCACGGAGTTGGGGTCGGGTTGCGTGCCTAGGAACGCATAATAGGTCACCCAGATGGATCGCTTGAATCCCTTCGAATGGGCTACCTTGTAGTCGGCGGACATGGTCTTCAGGGCATAGCAGGGAACGAGCGCCAACGTGTTTTGTTCGGTAGACTCGGTCAGGGCAGCCCAGGCGGGCCCTGACAACACCGACTCGGTCACCGCGCTGAAGTTCGTCTGACCTTCCGGGAGAGCCAGGAGGTCCCCCAGGACAGATGCCGCACAGTCAAGGGCATTGAAGACAAATACGGAACCATCGCTCGGCACCGGAAGAGAGAAACCACTGCACGCCCCGGAACCGCATTTTGAAGTCCCTTGCGACGACGAAGGATCGTGTAGGATTGCGCCCCGTCCTGGCTTCACAGGGACATGCCCATAATATCGCGGGAAAGGATAGGGAAAATCAGCCATGACCGAACCTCCCTATTTGAGTGTCACGCAGATGCCGAAACAGAATGCCCACGTATTGTCGGCAACCAGGTCCTTAGTGTCCACGCGCCAGCGCACAAAGCGCTCCAACTGATCGGTGATTACGCCGCCCGTGGACGCTGCAAACGAGTTGAACAATGGCAGGACAGCCCCGCTATCATATGTCATAAGGTTGGTCCACGGCCCGGCCGCACTCGCCGCGGTTTCTATGATCAGGTCTGCGTTGTTGCCCGTCGAAGTCTTCTCCAGAATGGTCACGTGGAACACGGCGTCTTTGGACTCCACTGCGTTGACCCAGCCAACTGCGGGTTGAGGTATGTCCCTGGCTTCAACCGGATTCGGAATGTTTCCGCGAAGTGTTACCATTGGCTGCATCGCAATCGTCTTTCCCATCATTCTCTCCTTTGGTCGTGTCGGCCTCGTTCCACTATACAATTCGGGGTGTTTCCGGCCACTGCGTGAAGCTATCGCCCACGAGCGCTTTGATGCGGAAGCAGAGGTGCCATGGCGTCCCGGCCACATATGTTGCTCGCCAGCGAATGTACCGGCTGAATTGAACTCCGTACTGCGGGGAAGAATCGGTTGAGAGAGCGGTCACGATCTCAAAACCGTCGGTGGGGATGGCAACTGCCGCCAGCAATTCCTGCCACGCGTGTGGCTCCTGGTCGATGGTGGCACAAGACTCAAGAATGAGGTTTGCGTTGAAGAGTTCCACTATCTCCACCTTGAATTGCACTTGCGACACGTTCAGCCCATCGAACCATCTCGAAAACTCCTGGGTCGCCTGGTCCGCCGCATCGCTGCCCGTTCCCATGATGGTAATAAGCGGCTGGAACGGGATCACGCTGCCCGGTCCCTGGGATGCACTGATATCAGGCCGCCTATGACCCTGGTGAGCCAACCCACTGACCCGTTCCCGCTGCCTCACGTTCCTGTTCAACCTATTCATACCAACACCCCCTTTATTTCAAGATCACAGTGATTCTTGCGCACGCATGCCAATCGCCTCCGGATGGAACGATCACCCATCGAAGATATCGCCACAGACGTTCAGTCGGTACGGACTGGTCCTTAGTACGGTTGAGATAACCGAGGCCCTCGGCAGGAGCCGTTCCGCTTATCGTGAGAGCCGTCACGAAATCTTGCCCGTCGTCAGACCCTTCAACCAGCAGGGACGTAAGGTTTGCGGCCCCAATAACCTGCCCCGACAATACGGCCGAGCTATACCGGGAGGTATCGATTGTCTCAGAAATGTCCTGATAATAGCTGGCATTGTCATTTCCTTCTACCGTCCCCAAAGGAAATAAGTCTACGGTAGTCCCCATTCTCTCCTCCTTCCTGCATCACTGGCTCCGACGCCAGCGGCTTTCATGGAATAGCAATAACAAGGAAGGTATTACGGACTTCCGTCCTCGAACAGGGGCAAAGTAATGTACCCTTTTCAGGGGACATGAATGGAAGGACAGCCCAGCAAAAGGACTATGGTGAGTGTCGGCAGCACCGGAACCCGAGGTTCCAATTCGTTACATAGGTCTGTGCTTGACTTTGGCGCCCGGAGACTCTCAGCTTATAGTTCGGGGCACCGGCACCGCCGCCCCGGTTGACCTTGTGCGGCCCAGCACAAGCCGAGTCCACCCACGCGGGATACGCGACGGACGGGGCTCCCGTGAAATCGCCGTGAAGGCAGTCTTCAACCCATTCACTGACATTTCCGAGCATGTCGTAGAGGCCATAAGAATTTGGCAGCTTGCCCTTCACATCATGCTTCTTCTTCGGGTCCGAGTTGTCATAATACCAAGCGATTTCTCCCAGACAAGCAACGTCGTTTCCACAGTAGTATTTGGTAGTTGTTCCGCCGCGAGCTGCGTATTCCCATTCAGCTTCGGTGCACAATCTGCCGCCAATGGACTCACAGAAGCTCGTAGCTGCCAGCCAACTGACACATTCCACCGGCGAATCGGGGCCGCCTCCCGGGCCATAGTCACACGAGGGATCTTCTCCAACAACTGTCTCATACTGGGTCTCCGTAATCTCAGTTTCCAGAATTTGAAAACCCTCTACCTGCACGAGGTGGGGCGGCAGTTCTTCGTCTTTACACAGCACATCCCC
>CAZFVN010000200.1:0-6156 GCA_964522395.1 uncultured Myxococcales bacterium | reverse complement strand
GCTCCGCTCAGCGCGACACTTGAGGACTGTGGCAGGAGAGGAACAACGGGCGTACAGCGCAATTGCCTCCCCGCCAGCCAGTGGGGTGGCGGGGAGCGGCAAAACGCAGTAGGCTGGACATTGCGCACCCTACCTGCTTGAGTGGAGAGCGATGTCGTCACTATCCAGAAGCACCCCTCACCTACTCCTCGGCCTGCTCTTCCTGACCAGTAGCTGCAGCAACCCACCAACCTCCACGCCAGACGCGGCGATGGCCGACGGTGGCGACCTGGCCCGCTCCAGCTTGCCGGACAGTCGAAAGTCTGAGTTTCTCGCATCCGATTTGCGGATTGAAACGTTGGCCACCCCCTCCGATGCGACGCAGCCCGATACGGCGTTGGACCTTTGGATGGAGGAATCAAAATCCCCCGACGTCACTGATCTGGTAATTGACTTGCCCGCTGAGCCAGACCTCACAGACTTGCTCTCGGAGGAACAATACGAGCCTGATCTTTCGGATTCTCTCTCGGACGAAGTCAGTAAGGTAGATTTGTACGACGCAACGACAGCGGAAGTCAGCGAGCCCGAGTTGATGGACAGTCTGGAGGATGAACTAGGCGGGCCCGATTTGGCAGATATGATGGTCGATGAATTGGGCGGGCCGGAGATAGTCGATCTGCTACCCGAGGAGATCCCCGAACCACCCTGCGAGATCATCCCAATTCCATCCTGCCCCATCCATTTTTCTATTGAGACGACCTACCCGGTTGCGCAAGCTTACGTATGGCTTACCGGCTCATTCAACGGCTGGGCCACTAGCCTGGAGGATGGGGCGGTCCCCCTCACCCTGAACGATTCCGGCACACTCTGGCAAGCAGACGTCGTGCTCGATAATGACTTGCTGCAAGACTATAAATTCTTAATGGGATGGACGGACAATCCCGACCCGAGTTGGGTTACGCAGGACTGGGATTTTGCAGGTGGCGCACCAAACTCCAAGGTCCACGTCCTGTGCGGCGAAACCGGTTGCGGCATACCGACTTTTGTTCACCGGCCCCGACTCCAATGGCCTGACGAAACGGGCTTCTGGATTCTGGCGGAAACGGACATCAACGTCCCGCTGGAATATATAGTGACCTGGGATTCAGGTAGCGTCGTGGTGACAAGCACACCGGAGCGAGTCCAGATCTTCTGGCTAGGTCCTCCCGGTGAGCATCCTCCCGGTTATCAACATCGCACCTTCATCCCCCTCCCTACCATTGTGGATCAGGTAGAAGTCCAGATTACCAACGGCCCGGAGTGGCAGGAGACAATGAAGCGACCGCATTTGGCCGAGGCCCTCCGATTGGCCGTGTACGGGGACACCCGTTCACAGTCTGAACCGCATCAGATGGTGGTCGACGCCGTGGTCGCCGAGAAGCCCGATGCGGTCCTCGTTACTGGCGACATGATCGACATTGCGGTGCACTGGAACGAATGGGAGGAGTGGAGCAAGATCGAGGAGACAATACTGGAGTCGTCCTTCTGGCTGCCGGTCTTCGGCAACCACGACACCATCGAGGGCGGTCTGGGAAGACCCTATCTGGAGCACTGGTTCCAGACCGACAACCGCTACCGCAGCGGCGGCAGTTACTGGCTCGACTTGGGTATCGTCGGGCTGGTGGTGCTCGATACTTATGGAACCGACTTCACGCAGGATGAAGGCCTCAACTGGCTGGCCTATTCATTGGCTGTTCTTCAGGACAAGGAGTGGCTCTTCGTGGCCTTCCACGAACCCTACTACGGGTACATGGGCCACCCGCCCTGGTTGCCTGGTCTCGACTTCATTGACCCGGTGTTGCAGGCCCACGATGTCGACATAGTCTTCAACGGCCACAACCACGCCTACGAACATTATCTGGTGGGCGAGACGCACTTCATGGTTACGGGGGGAGGTGGTGCTCCGCTTTCGGACTTCGTTGGTCCGCCACCACCCGAACTCGAACAGTTCCTCGTCGCCTCCGGAGCGTTCCACCATTATGTCCTGCTGGACATCACTGCCGACAGCCTGACGGCCAAAGTGGTGCAGTTGCCGGAGGATGTTGTCGTCGATGAACTGGTGCTGGTGAAGTAAGGGAGCTCAGCCACCAGGCGTCGCCTGACTGACGACTCCGGCGACCACCTACAGCGGTACCCCCCGCGGCAAGCGCCGCAGGCGCAGAGCAGGGAGCTGCCTCGCACCACCAACGACGCCTCCTCCCCCCCGTCTCTTGATGTTCGCGGTACCGTGGCTGCCCCGTCAAGGCGTCGCCATCCAGAGGTTGTGTTTGCGACCGCCGGCTTTGCCCCTGGACCGAACGGAGACTTCCTCCACTTTGAATCCGGTGCGATTCAGTCTGGAAGTGAACGACCGGTCCGGCCAGGCCGACCAGACTGCCAGGACACCACCCGGTTTGAGAGCAGCCATGGCCGCTGCCAGGCCAGCGGGAGAGTAGAGCCAACCATTGCCAGCCCGAGTCAATGCTCTGGGGCCGTTGTCCACATCCAGGAGGATTGCGTCGAAGCGGCTTCTCTCCTCCTGCAGCAGGAGAGCAACGTCCTTCTCAACAACCAGAACCCGGGGGTCCTCCAGGGGTGCTCCAGCCAGTTGCGCCAGGGGTCCGCGATTCCACGCGATTACGGCTGGCACCACTTCGGAAACCGTGACCCTGGCATCGGGCTGGAGATTCCTCAGCGCGGCGGCCAACGTATATCCCATGCCGAGCCCACCAACAAGCAGAGAGGGCGATGGACGCGTCCCCAGTCGCTTGCAAGCTTCTTCCGCCAGGGCGTCTTCGGAGCCATGCACCCCGCTCGCCATCAATTCTCTGCCTTCTACTCGGATCGAAAACTCACCGCCCTGCCGGTAGAGACGGACCACGTTGCCATCTTGTGGCACCGTAGCACTATCTATCAGCACCCACGCACTGGTGACCGGCAGGTCGAACATCCCTACTCCCTTCGTGACAGGGGTACAGTACCATTTTCAACACTGCCACACCATTGACTGAAGGTCCCGATTAGAGGCCAGTGGAACCGCTGGCAAATTACTCTGCACTCTGTGTGGCAAAATCCCTAGAGCAGCCACCCGTCGGGACTCTCTTTGCGCAGAAATACGGCGAGCTCGGCGTCATACCCGTGAATGTGGTGGAGGAGTGTATCGACCAGCAATTCGCGCGTGCGCTCAACCAACGCCGTGGTGACTCCGCCACTCAACGCCTCCCCGCGCATGAGCCGGATGTTGGCCAATATCTGGGCGTGCTCGGCGATGTGAGCATGCCGCTCTGGATAGTTGAACATGTTCATCGCGGTCTCTTCAAAATCGAAGTGCACCACAGCAAATCCCTCCAGGAACTCGAATGTGCTCTGCAGCAAAGTGCTGTGCGATCCTTCGCTGAGAAGACTTAGCAACTGCTGAATGCGCTCGTAGAGGTCTTCATGCTGCCGATCGATGAGTACAAATCCGGTACGCAAGTCCTCTGACAAAGCTCTTCCCATGTGGTCCCCCTCAGCGACCTGCTCTCCCAACCACAAACTGTGCATCGCGTGTGCGAGAAGCAATCGGCGTCTAATTTAGGCTACACTTCTTTCGCTACAGCCACTGCCAATGTCAGTTTGAAGGTGGCCCATCAGTTACTATGTTTGAACTTGATGCCGGAAGTAAGGATTGCCAAATACCGTCGACTGACCGGGTGAGGCACCGCAAGGAGGTTTCATGGTTTCCATTAGATTTGGGGCACTGGTGTTAGTGACCGTGTTGGCACTCTCATGTTCCAGCACATACTACTTCGGCTCCTACCCGACTCAGCTTACCGACAATTACGGCAACCTGGAACTTCCCATCGGACCCTTTCTGATTCCTGCCGGACCCGGCGAGATTCTGATCGGTGCTCAACTACCAGATGGTGAGCAAGGGAGAGTTGAGTTCTGGCCGGTTGGAGAGAATGAGAAGGTCAGTGAGGCCCTGATGAGTCCCTCCTGGGACCGATTCGTCTATGCACGGCTAACGAGCTTGGAAGCCGGTCAACGATATGAATACAGGATCGTGGTGAAAGACCATAGCACCGTCTCTTACTCGGTGCTGCCTACGCCAACGAAGGAGCAGCCCTTCGTATTCGTTGTCATGGGCGACTCCAAACTCGGCTGCCGTCAGGCCCACTGCAAGATAGTTCGGGAACTGGAGAAGCATCCGGCAGAGCTTTACATTCATCTGGGCGATCTGGTCCGCACCGGCGACAACACTGCGGATTGGGGCGATTTCTTCCGCATTGAGAAGAACCTGCTGGCGGCGACGCCCATCGCCCCGGTGCTGGGCAATCACGATCAGTCGATTGCTGGTTTTTTTGAGAAGATATTCCTTCTGCCCCAGGTCACCGGCGGGACGCATCGCTACTTCTCTTTCAACTATGGAAACTCCTTGTTCATCGTGCTGGACGGCGTTGGTGCCATTTTGACCGGCGATACTCAGCTCTGTTTCTTGGAAAGGGCATTGCAGCAGGCAAAGGTAGACGAAGTAGAGCACATCTTCGTGGCCGTCCACAGTCCGCTCTACAGTTCAGGCAAACACGGGGCGGACCCGGGGCATCGGGCAGCGCTGCTGCCGTTGCTGGAGAAGTACGGAGTGACCGCAGTCTTCTCCGGGCACGACCACCACTATGAACGGTCCAAGCCGCAAAACGGTGTTGTGCACTTCGTTAGCGGCGGCGCCGGCGCCGAGCTTACTCCCGTGAACCAGCAGGCTCACGCGGCCCGGGTCTTGCTCGGATTCCACTTCTTGAAAATCACCGTGCTCGGTCCGACGGTAATCCTCCAGGCAATTTCGGACACAGGTCAGGTACTGGATGAGGTCAAGATTAAATAGGTTGACCCTGCTCTCCATGCTTATCGGACTGCCGGGTCCTGCCATCGCACAATCCACCTCGACCGCTCTGCCGAAGAGTGTTGGGACACGCCTCTTCGAGCCTCAGGAGAACCACGCGAAACACCTGCTCCTCGCCCCCTTTCGAGTTCCCGAGAGGGCGGTCCAAATGGCCCTCCATCCGGTCAGTCGATTCATCCTCTGGTCGGAAAAAGTGCGCTTGGAGGAGAGAGTCATGGACCTGCTGTCAGACGAGACGAAACGAATCTGGTTCTATCCGTCGGCTGCCTACTCGTCTGACGATGGTCTCTTTCTTGGCGGAAAGTTCCAATTCAACAACATGTGGTACGAGCGCAAGAATCTGGCCGCCACCGCTGATCTATATACTAATCTCGACCATAAGTTCTCCTTGAGCTACAGTCGGTCGACCACCATCAGCTCGCAGATCTTTTACAAACTAAGAACCTCTTACGGACATAACTCCAACACCAAGTTCTACGGTTTCGGAATCGATTCCGGGATAGAGGACAAATCTATCTATTCCGATACCAAGGCCAACGCCACGGTGAAGCTGGGCTGGCGGTTTCCTCGGCTACCCTTCCTATCGATGGCGACTACGGTGGGTCCCCACTACTCCCGAACCGGCCCGGGGAATCCTGCCAATGACAACTTGAGCATTCACGAACAATTCGACCCAGACACTCTGGACGGCTATGACGAAGAGAACATCTGGCTGCGATATGGTCTTGAGGTCTCCTATGACTCGTCTCTGCCGACGGGCAATCCGGTTCGGGGTGGCAAACTCTCCCTCGGTGTGGACCGCTATGAGGACTTCTGGGGCGGACACTCCTATCTGCATCTAGAGAGCCACGCTACCCGTTTTGTCGCCCTCGGCTCACACCGCCGCATCCTTGCTTTCAGTGGCCGCTTCATCTCGGTCGAAAACTGGGGTGGGGAGGTTCCCTTCCAGCGCCTCTCATCGCTAGGCGAGTCCAGCCCATTACGCGGTTTCAACAATGGTAGATTTCGGGATCGGAGGCTCCTTGTCGGGAACGTTGAGTATCGTTTCATGGTGTGGCAGGCAGTCCGGGCTGAGCCGCTCTACGGGATGGGCATTATCTTCTTCGATTTCGGCCGGACCTTTGGCGATTTCGAAGAGTTGACCGACTTCGTTATCAAGACATCTGTGGGCACTGGATTGCTCATTGCGTCGACAAAGTCCTTCTTCCTGCGCGCGCAGGTTGGGTATGTGTCGTTGTCGTACGTTGGCCATCTGAATCAGGTCGCCTGACGCCGGACAT
>CAZFVN010000199.1:4911-6296 GCA_964522395.1 uncultured Myxococcales bacterium | reverse complement strand
TGTATCCGCCAGTCCGGTATTTATTTGATGGAAGGTGCTTGACAACCACACTATCGGCGCGGTCAAATTGTCAACGCGAGCAGTTCCTCCGCGTCTTTCATGTGCGTCCGGTAGTGGCAAGAGCAGAGGTAGGAACTGCTTCAAACCGGCAAGAATGGCTCACCAACGTTCTTGAACAGTTTTTGTCGCTGGGCTAAACTCTGCACATAGGAGATGTTGTGAAGAACCGGGATCTTGTCGAGTCGCTGCTTAGCACTGCGCAACCGAAGGTGAAGGACGGTTGTGAGGTGCGGGCAACGGGCTGTGGCGAGGCGACGGTTCGTCATGCGGGGTTGAAGCGGTACGCATTGATTAGTGTGGACGGGGTTACGGTGGTGTCGCTGCTTGATGGGACCCGGACCTTGAACGAGGTGGCTGGCGAGGTCATGCGGCGGCGGGGTAGGGTGCGGCACCAAGCCCTTTTGGACACTGTGGTCCGGTTGCATGCTGCCCAACTCTTGGAGCCCCTCACCCAGGAACTCGACAAATACTTGAAGCGGCAGGCGCGTCACGGTCGGCCGGGACGGCTGACCCGCGTCGTCAGGCGGCTGGGCAATCTTGGCACCTATTTGCCTTTTGGGTGGCGCAGTCGCTCTCGTGATGAAGCGACTGAACCCACGCCCAAACGCGGACTTGCCGTGACCGTGCTGACGCTCGCACTTCTCTCCCTGGCATTGCCGGCAGTGGGGCTGTTGCAGCGGGCTGGGGCCGGACAGATCTTTGGAACCGACGTCATTGCCGGCATGGTGCTGGCCGCGCTCGGGCTTTGCGCGGCAGCCAGCTTCCGAGCTCTTGTCCGGGCAGGACTGCTCACCGCGCTGGGACGTGACGTCCTCGGCTGGGGGGTACGGCTGTCGGTGGGTATTCCCCACCTGGCAGTAGATTCACGGGACGAGCGCATGCTCAATAGCGAGGAGCGGGTCCGCTACCGCTCAATCACCATACTTTTGCTGGCGCTCTTTGGTGCGGTGGCATCGGCCGTGGGCCTTTGGGGAGGCAACGAAGAACTCTGGGCGTGGGGGCTGGGCTGGCAGGCACTCCTTTTCGCACAGCTTGCTCCACTCTGGCCCGGTGACGGAACCCGCTTGCTGGAAGAGCTGATGGGACATCGCCATTTGGGCCGCGTATCCCGAGTCTACGTGGCCCGGAAGTTATGGCGGCATATCTGGAAGCTCGAGGCGCCCCATGGCGAGGATCTCGGCTTGCTCGTCTTTGCCAGTGCTCGCCTCGCCTACGTTTTCGTGGCGGTTGCGGCTCTAGCGCTCGTTTTGCCGGGGACTTTGGACGGCCTTACTGCGGCTGCGCTAGAGCCTGGTCGATTGCTCTGGGAGCGGGCGCTGGCCGGC
>CAZFVN010000199.1:0-4901 GCA_964522395.1 uncultured Myxococcales bacterium | reverse complement strand
ATCTTCACCTATCTTGCGATCACTATGCTGCTGGTTTTGCTGGCTCTGGTCGGGGCTGTTCTGGGAGGCCTCAGACAAATCTTCGGCGGCCGGCGGGAGGCGGACAAACCTCGCTCCATAGCCCAGACAGATACTCTCGACATGGCGGACCTCAGCATGGAATTGGGAGCGATTCCACCTTTCTCCGACATGCCCGAGAAGCTCCTCGCTCAGGCGCTGCGAGAGGGGCGCTTGGAGCACTATGCACCGGGCAGTATTGTCTTGCGCCAGGGCGATCCGGGGGAGGTCTGCTACGTAGTTCGGGGTGGCGAGTGCGAGGTCATCGTCGAGGACCCGGCAGGGCGAGTAATTGAGGGTGCGGTATTGGGTCCGGGCCATCTCTTCGGCGAGGTGGCGTTATTGGAGAATATTCCACGAACGGCGACGGTTAAGGCGCGCAATCCAGTAGACCTGGTTGCCCTCGATGGACCGGTCTTTCTAGCCATGGTAGAGGGATCCGACGTTCCGCGTGAGCGCATCACGGAGGTCCTGAGAATTCATCTCTTCCTGCAGCAGGTGGAGTTGTTGCGGGGGATCAGCGCGGCGGGCATGCGGACGCTGCTCAGGGCCCTGCGCATGCACCGCCCCAGCACTGGCGATGTGCTGGTCAAGCAGGGGGACGAAGGCTACTCAATGTTCATTATCTACGAGGGACAATTCGAGGTGCAACTTGGCGACCAATCAGTCGCCAGGTTGGGCCCGGGAGAGTACTTCGGCGAGATTTCGTTGGTGACGGGAGCGGTGCGGACGGCCTCCGTGGTTTGCCGGACTGAGGGCATCGTCGTGGAGGTTCCGGCTGAGACTTATCAGCGGGTGATTGTCGGGGAGTTTGCAACCGGTGTTCTCCTCGACCGAGAGGTTAATGCAAGACTTGAGGAACTGGATCTTAACTATTGAGAAGATAAGCGAGTGAAGGCACTAAAAGCCATTCCGGTACTGATCATGCTCGCGGGCCTTGGCCTGGTCGGTAGTTTCGGGGGTGATGCGATCCGTAGTCTGCTTGACCGGGTGCGGGTTCTGGTGACGGGCCTTGAGGTCATGAATATAGCTGAGGAAGTGCGATTTCATTACCTCTCATATGGTGAAGTTCCAGGTCTTGATGACCCGGCGGATTTTGCGCAGTTTCTGCAGGGGAGTTTCACTCCCTATTACGGCAATCGGCAGCCATCCGAGGATCTCTTTGGGAACGATTATGAGTTGAATGAGGCGGAGGGGCCGGACGACTATTTTGTGGCTATCTTCAGTAACGGCCCCAACGGACTTAGTGATGGCTGCTTGCTCATTGATGGGGCACGGCAGGTGACTTCCAGTCCGGGGGATGCACCGGGGGCAGGTACTGCTGACGATATCTGCGTGAGTCTTGAGCACGCCTTGCGAGACACACCCTACGATCGAAAGAGTAGATAGAAACCTGTCTGGAGATGTTCGTCTGATGGCGTTCGGTCGCTTTGGTTTCCGGGTAGGTCTTTGGCTTTGGGCCGGGGCACGACTCGGCCCATTTAGTGCGGGCCCCATCCGGCTCGCTTTGCGAGCCACCTTCCCCACGGGAAAGGGCTCTTTGGGTGACCATGCGCGCAGTTCTGGGATGGGGTTGCCCAAATTGTTCTGCTCGGGTGGCGTGTGGCTCATCAACATCAGCTCGGGTGGCAAGATGTGGAGTGCTTTCCCGCCGAAGGCCCTCCGTAGCCTTGGCGAAGGAGGGTGGGGAAGCTGGCCGGCCACAGGCCGGACTGATGGGGCACGCGAGAGATGTGCCGAGTCCCCTCCCGTGGTTCGCAGGGCGCCAGGGTCGCGCAGCACCCTGGCAGAATGAGAAGGGTCGCGTAGCACCCTGGCTCGGTGGAATGGTCCCTTTGGGACCCTTTGGGGCCCGGTTCCTTGCCAGAAGACGATAGTGCCTTAGAATGGACGACGGACACGCGGGGAGGTTGTCGTGGATTCCACCAGTAGGCAGACACGAAATGTAGCCTGGTTAGTGCTTATTGGCACGGTCACGGCCGCGATTCCTGTGGTTGTCTACCTGACTCTTACCCGGGAGCGCCCCCGTCCTGATCCGAGTCGGCCACCGGGGGCCTCGGTGAGCGCTGACCTGGAGCGACTGGGGGATAGTGAGCCCCTCTACCGGGATGCAGTTACTGCAACCCTTGGGGAGAAGACGCTAGTTGAAGCGTTGGATCTGCGCAAGGACCCTGGTGAGGATGGCGCTTCAGCCCGGGTAATGCAACTCGATGTCGGCCCCTTCTTCACGGCGCGGAAGGAGGCTCTGGACAGTACGTGGAGCGAGGTTTTCGAGGCCTTGCCCCCGGGTGCGAACTCGGTGACGTCGGACAAGACGACCATTACTTTGGGGCGGGTGAACGGCGAGCGGGTGGCGCTCCCGGAAATGCGAGTGCGGCTCGCGACTGAGGAAGGCAGCGTGCGGATTACCGGCGATTGGAAGGTCGGTGAGCAAGCATGTTCTGCTGAGCTTGTCTACACGCTCCACCGCGGTCTGTTGTTTCTAAGGTACGACTGTCCCGGCAGCCACTTTCCTGCTGACTTCCTGCCTGCCGGCGTCGAGCTTTGGTTTGACACGCTTGCGGTCACCTCGGGCAGTTACCTTGAGCTTACCAGTCCGCGCCTTGAGGAGGTCGTGAGCGGGGTTGTTCTATTTGATTTAGAGCGTCTTGTCTTTTCCTCTCGGGCACCTGTTACGAGGGCTCTATTCAGCAGTGGTCTGGTCTCTTCAATGCTTGGACAGGAGCGGAATTGGAAGCTTGAGTTGTCGCACGTGAAGACCTCGTTGGGGAGGCTTGGTGAGGTTCCTCCCTTTGCCCAATTCGGGCAGCTCCCGCCAATGAGTTTCGATGCCGACCTTGTGACCATGGATAGCGGCGGCTCCATTGCCTTCGAGTCGCCCCGCGCTGACTGGGAGGGAGTCGGGACGTTTACGGCCAAAGGGGTCGATTTCGCCACCGACGGCAAGACCCGGCGCTTTGTGGTAGACCAGCCTCGCCTCGAAGACGCTCGATGGGGCCTGACCCTGGCTGCCCCGAAGGCGACTCTCGAAGGGAGTGCGCACCGTGTTTTCGATTTGGAAGTGGACCCGTTCTCGGTTGAGTTGCCACGCAATCCTCTTCGTCTGGCCGCCCTTCTCAAGGAGGCGGGAGAGTGGAAGAAGCGGCTCCAGTCGGTTCGCCAGGAGACCTTTGAGTTGCCCAAGCTAGCTCTGCCCACCGATCTCCCAGACGGTACGGTCCGCTTCGGCAAGGGGACTATAGCATTGCCGTTTGGCAGCGGTGCGAAGATCACCGACGCTACCCTTGAGGCGAAGATCCAGGGAGGCATGGTCGAAAGCCTCACTGCCGGTCTTTGCGTTGGCGGCAAGGAGTGCACGGAGTTGGGAGTTGGGGTCTCTTTGCGCACCAATTCTGCGGGGCAACCGGAGAAGGTGGCGATTCGCGCCCGAGGGGCACGGACGGCCAAGCTCATCAAGGAGCAGGCCCCCGACTTTGTGCGGGGACTTGGCAATATCGATGCTGACTGTACGCTCTCCGCAGCTAGTAAGATGGGGACCTTCAAGAGCGAGTGTGTCGTTGCACTGACCGATTTGACTCTCTCTCACAAGCGGCTCGCCAACCATCCTTTCACAGTGAAGCATTTGCGGTTGGAAGGGGAGGGGCTTCTTGACCCCAAGGCGAAGAAGCTGGAATTGAGTTTGCCGAAGCTGCAACTCGGGGGAGTCTACTTTCGCGTTGCCCTTGACGTGGCTCGCTATGACGGCCTGCCAATGGTCAAGCTTCGGGTCGACATGCCGGAGCAATCCTGCGCCGCACTACTGCGGTCCGTACCGGAGCGATTCGCACCCCATCTGCAGGAGGCCCGTCTCACCGGGTCCATCTGGTTCAAGCTTGAGTTTGACGTTGACCTCATGGATGTTCGAGAATCAATCAAACTGAAGATCGATGGGGACTTGGAGCGTTGTGACGCGGTGACTTTGGGACCAAAGCTCGATATTGACGCGCTCAATCGTGACGACTATGTCCACAAAGTAGTCGTCCACGGTGAGGACCTGGGCATCGAGGTCGGTCCGGGGACATTTGGCTACATGCCCCTCCGCTATATTCCCAAGGTGGTGCAGGCGGCGGCCTACGGCACCGAGGACCTCGCGTTTTTCAGACATAACGGCTTTCGTACGGGGCTCATTCGACGGGCCATTATCCTCTTCCTTGAACGGGGTTACTACGCGTACGGTGGAAGTACCATCAGTCAGCAGCTCGTGAAGAATCTCTTCCTGACCCGCACGAAGACCCTCTCCCGCAAGTTCCAGGAAGCGGTGATCGTCTGGAAGATGGAGAAGGAACTGACCAAAGATCGTATCTTCGAGCTCTACTTGAATTGCATTGAGTATGGGCCGAAAATCTGGGGAATCACCAGGGCCGCGAAAGTCTACTTCGGCAAGCAGCCGTCACAACTTCACGGAATGGAAGCGGCATTCATCATGGGGCTGAAGCCGGACCCTGGATATGGCTACCTCCAATATCGCCGCGGCAAGCTCAACAAACACTGGCGCAAGAACCTTGAACGCGTCGTCAAGCGGCTCCACGACATGGGGGCTATCAGCTACGAGAAGTATGACCTCTACATGCGTTCCCGGCTGCGCTTCCGCCTCCCCGGCGGTGCCCCTCCGGCGGACCCTGATGAAGATCGTCCCGTGCGACCAGGTCAGGAAGAGTTCGAGGAGATTTGATGGGCTTTGCGGCCCTCTCGCACCTTCATTGAACTGCTCCGGGGAGACGAAGAATCCGAAGAGACTTGTACTGCCTCCTGCGATCTGATTGACTTTGTACCCCCCGTTCTGCGCTGAGTGTGTCGTTCTGAGC
>CAZFVN010000198.1:0-6339 GCA_964522395.1 uncultured Myxococcales bacterium | reverse complement strand
AGTTGTGGTTGAGCCAATCCCGCGTCACGGTTGTATTCGCTTCTTCCTCATATCATACTGCACATATAGGTTCCCAGTTGCCACGGAGGCCGCATGGTCAGTAACCCCAGGCCCGTTGCACCCCGCCTCGCGGGGTTGCCACGCGACGCATCCTTTGGCGTCGGGCTGAGGCGCCCCCACTTCAACGGAATATTCGATAGCAACGATGGGCTCGATTTCCTCGAAATCCTGGTTGAGAATTTCATGATGTTTGGCGGCCGCGCACGCGACGTACTGAGGCGCGCTGCGGAGCGCTTCCCCATCGTCCTCCACGGGGTGAACCTCTCCATCGGCAGTATCGATCCCCTCAACGAGGAGTATCTCTCAGCCCTCAAGGAGATGATCGACCTGTGCAAGCCACCTTGGTTCTCTGACCATCTCAGCTACTCATCGGCCTTCGGCATCGAGTACCACGACCTTGTTCCACTCCCCTTCACTGAGGAGGTGGTTGACCACGTCGCTGGGCGAGTCCGAGAAGTTCAGGCGCGCATGGGGATACCCTTCTTGTTGGAGAATCCCAGCTACTACGCAGAACTGCCGGGCGCGGAAATGACTGAGGCTGAGTTCCTGCGCGAAATTGTCTTGCGGTCCGACTGCGGCTTGCTGCTCGATGTGAACAACGTGTACGTCAACGCACAGAACCACGGGTACGACCCACGGGAGTACATCGACTTCATGCCCGCGGACCGCGTGATGCAATACCATATGGCTGGACACGATGATTCCGGGGCCTTTCTGGTCGATACGCACGGCACCCACATTCTCCCCGGGGTTTATGACCTTTTCGAGTACACATTGGAGCAGGTCGGGCCCGTCTGGACATTGCTGGAATGGGACAACAATATCCCCAGCCTGGATGTCCTGCTGAAGGAGAATCGCTTTGTACGGGGAGCAGCCGCACAGGTGTTCGGGGAGGACGCTATCGCACCCCCCTGGGAGAAGCGCCCATGATCAAGGAACGTACCAACCCAGGGTTCCGCACAGTGATGGAGACAATGCATAAGCTTCTGCGAGCGGAACTCAGTCCTGCCGAGGCGGCCGCTATCCTCAACGCCCCCGTAGAGCGAGTGGCAATCTACCAGGATTTCGTTCGCAATCACATCCGCAACGCGCTGGCGAAGAACTATGAAGTCGTGGCCGATCTGCTCCCCGATCAGGAGTGGGATGCCTTGGTCGAGAGCTATTTCGCCGCCCATCCGGCACTTGATTTCGAGCTCAACGCCAATGCGGGCCGATTTTGTGAGCACCTGGCCGATGTTGGTCCAGCCGTCGCCCCATCTCTCCAGGACTTCCACCGCGAAGTGGCTGAATTGGAATGGTCGGAGTGGCTCGTCTACTCAACAAGAGAAGAGATTCCCTCCCTCTCTGCGGTCACCGGTCCCCTCTTGAACCCAACCCTGATTATCCTGGAATTCAACTATCCCGTGGCGGATTTCGTTGCCGCCTGGCGCCAGGCTCGAAGTCAGGGCGAAGATGGGCCCGAGTTCCCTGCTCCGGCCGCTCAAATGGTCTTTGTTCTGCGCGACCCGGATTCTCTGCTGGCCATGTTCTTACCCGCCAGCGACCGCCACCTCTTCGCTTTCAAACTGGTTCACGACGAAATCTCCATTACCGACGCAGCCGAATTGGCAGACGTTGACGAGGCGACCGTACGGACAATCCTCGTGGAAGCTGCCGCCGACGGTCTGGTCATTCTACCCGAAGATTTCTAGCAGATGCATCCGGGTGCTACGAGCGCCGCCGCAAAACTGTATATGCCGCGAGGCTTATGAATCCGCCGATTCCAAGGGCGGTGATGGCCCAACGGGAGAAGAACCAAATGGTCTTCTCCTGCAGGGGGTTCTCCCCCGCCTCCTTCGTCACCCTGAAGAGAACCAGAGCCTCGTCTTCTTCGGGGCGGATAATCCTCGACTCATCGGCGAAAATGATGCGCTGTGGTTCACTTGCCGGGACACCATAAATCTCGGCCACCGGTTCGCCCTCTTCCCACAACATCTTGTTCATCTCCACCGCTTCCGGAGCGGCTGGAGTGATAATCAGTACTTCGGTCGAGTAGGAACTTGACAGGACGTAGCCGGCAACCAGCACTGCAACGACTCCAAGAACTGACAAGATGCCAGTGGCAAGAAGTAGTTTCTTCACCCTATTTCCCCTTGGCGAAAACGCTGACGTTTACGGTCCAGACGTCGCTTACTTTGGCCGCGGCCATTTCCGGGATCTGGATGCCGTAGTCGGAGAGTTTGACCCGAAATTCCGTCCGAACGCGCAAGGCGCCGTTGTCCCCAAGGCCGAATTTCTTCGACGTCGCCGCGGGAATCTCCTTCGCCGTGACGGTGAAGGTTACGGGGTTCTCAACGCCGCGAAACGCAAGCTTCCCGGTAACTTCATATTTGCCCTTGCCTTTGTCGACGATTTTGTCCCCTCTCAAGACGATGTTTGGGGCCTTGGCAGCGTCCATCCACATCTCACTCTTCATATGATCATTTCGCATCTCGATGCCTGTATCGAGAGAACTCACGGGAACGCTCAGGGCAAAGCTGCCCGAACGCCCGTCGAAGCTCGCAGATCCTGTGATCGAATGGCTGGTCCCAAGGATGTCCTCAATGTCCATCTTCGACTCAAAGGTAATATTGACGAACTTCGACTCGACGTCGAAGCTGTACTCTTTCGCCTGTACCATTCTCGGGGCCAGGGCGATGACCAGGAGTGCTACCGAGAGTGTGCGCATTACGTGGCTCATTGTGTCCTCCATTTGGCGCTGGTGGGTTCTTGCCTACTCAACACCGTCATTTGATTGTCAGCCCGAGAACCGGGTATTGATTATTCTGTCGCTTGCATATTGGTAATCCTTACACCGGGAAACAAGTTTGGGGCTCCACTCGCGCCCTTGACTCTCGATACCTTTGCTCTACACTGGTTCGCATGGGGTTGAATCCAGAGCGCTGGGTCGCGGAGCATGGGACCATTATGTATCGCTATGCGTTGGCTCGTTGTAGTCGCGCCGATGTTGCAGAAAACCTGGTACAAGAGACCTTCGTTGGTGCCCTGAGGGGTTAGGAGTCCTTCTCTGGGAAGAGTTCTGAGCGCACCTGGCTGATGGGGATCCTCAAGCACAAATTGATGGATTACTATCGCACAAAATCACGCGAGCGCCCGGTTGATGATATTGATGCAATGCCCGAGAACGTCAGCGAGATGTTCGAGCGGAATGGCAAGTGGAAGCAGGCCCCGGTTGACTGGGGGCAGGCGCCCGAGAAGGCACTGGCTAATACGGAGTTTCGTGCCGTTTTGCGGAGCTGTCTCGCTGAGCTCCCAGAGCGGCAGGCCGCAGTTTTCGCTATGCGCGAAGTCGACGGCCTTGAGACATCAGAAATCTGTAAGGAACTCGAGGTCACGGAGACGAACCTATGGGTGATGATGCATCGGGCCCGCGCCGGCCTGCGTCGCTGCCTGGAAGTCAATTGGTTCGGTTTGCGTGCGGAGGATTCGTCATGAGGACCTGCAACGAAGTATCTGAACTGGTTTCTGCCTCCCTGGACCGAGATCTCTCCTTCTCCAGGCGCCTCGGCGTGCGCTTCCATTTGATGATGTGCAAACCGTGCGCCCTCTACGAACGGCAGTTGAAGAGCCTCCGGACCATTTTGGGCAGCTCTGCCGACGTCGAAGGGGAAAGTGCCCCCCAACTACCCGATGATACGGCGACCCGCCTCCAGAACGCCATCAATGAAGAGCTTCACACCTCGTAGTATCTCTATTGCAAGTTGCTTTCGATTGCGGCGTGGAGTTCGTCTCCCGAATATCCTTCTTGACGATAGAGGATTGTACCAGCCGGGTCGATCAGCAAATTGAGGGGTGTTTCGCCGTCTCCCAGAAGCTCCTCGGTAAGAAAGAGGGGATCCACCAGGACTGGGATGGTGAGACCATACTTCTCGCGCCACTGTTTGCAGAAGAACTTGGTAGCTGGCAGCCCGGCGGGATCTTGAAAGAGAACCTGCACGATTCGCAGTCCTGAACCGCAGTAAGGCGCATGGAGTTCACTCATCAGCGTCTCACTCTCTTCCTGGCATGGCAGGCACCACCCGGCCGCGAGGGAGAACAACGTCACTTGAGAATCTGCAAAGAGCTCCGGGATCGATACCGGGTTGCCATCGCAATCTTCGAACTGCAATGCGGGAAAGCCATCGCCAACTAACGTTCCGACTGGACTGGGTGCGTAGCTCCACCCCGCGGGCGGAGGCAGTGCCTCATCACAGGCACCAACCGACACTTCATCCACGATATCCTCAACCACGTTCTCGGCGGCGCTGATGTCCGTCCCCTCCTGCACCATCACGTCGACGGTTCCCCCGGGGCTACCACCGCAGGCATAAGCGAGCGCGAGTGCGAGCGAAGTCAAAGCGAGTCGCATGCGTTCCTCCTCAAGGGGCTGGCTCCGCGATGAGTTGCTGGATCAACCCGTCCATCTCGTTGGAATCGAAGGAGTTCTTGATGCTGCGAACCGTCAAGTCCTTGCCAATGACCACGTCCCTTGGATAGGGGTATCCAACCCCCTCCGGGAAATCGAACTTACCTAGTGTACCCTTGTCCTTGACCAGTGGGAAAGTCACGCCAGTTTGCTCCACGAAGTCTTCAAGAGCGCTTTGTGATTCCCCGTCGTAAAGTCCGAAAACAAGTACATCCTGATCCTTGTACTTCTGCCATATCTTCGCGTCGATGTCTGGTAACTCCAGACCGCAAATCGGTCAGAAGAGTGCAAAATAGGTGAGTACCACCACTTTCCCCTTGAGCCCATTAACATCTTCAAGTCCATTGGGGTCAAGAAACCCGAAGGACTCGTCGATGGAATCTCCAACGTCAATCTTAAGCGTCGAAGTAGCCGCCACGAGGGGCAACTCATAGGAAGATTCCTGCTCATCAAGGTCGTTTGTGTCCATAAGTAAGATCGAACTTTTGTTGAAGAATTCCTCCCCCTCAGGCGGGTAGAATACAACCTCTACGACGCCGGCCTGCCCGGGAGGCACTGTCAACTCCGTCTTGTCCAATTCGAAGATGCCCGGACCGTCGACGGTGATCCCTGAGATCTCCAGGTCGAGGAGTCCGAGGTTCCTGATGATCAGGGCGCGGGCGTTGGGGGCATCGGTTTTGAAGATGAGCAGGTCATCCTGAACATATATGTCCGAACCAACCAAACCGGCGACATATTCCAGGACGTAGAGGCCCTCCCACTCAGCAACAAGGACTTTGTCGCCCTTTACAACCACGCCCAGACTTTGCTCGAAGGAGGGGAAATGCCTGGTATGCTCGGTCGCCAGCAGGTGCAGCGTGTCGGCATCCCGAAGCTCCACATGGCTCCAATTGGCGAGGGCCACCAGCCCCTCGTCCCGGGAGACTGCCTGCACGGACCCCAGCGTCTCCAAATGCTCGAGCAATATCGGGGCAGAGGGCACCGAGATGTCGAAGACGTCCATGCCGTCTCCGCCTAGCGCCACGTAGAGCCGATTCCCGTAGGCCTCAACATCCCGCGCTGCGCCATTGGTCTCCAGCGTCGCTACCACTACCGGCTCACCGGGTTGGGCAGCCGAAAGGACTTTTACGCCCCCATCCGCATCGGCAACGTAGATGAAACCTCCCTCGACGTCGACCTTCCAGGCGTTCACGAACCCATCGACACTCCCGGCAGGTGTTGGTTTGCCAATGGCGTCGGTAGAGTAGACCCTGAGTCCCGACTCGTGGGCCGCGACGTAGAGCCAACCAGACGCCCACGCCATCCCTTCGTAAAGAATGCCCGACTCGGAGGTGTTCTTCTTGAGTGCCAGTTTTCCGGTGGCGGTCAAGTGGTAAGTCCAGAGATGCGGTTCCTTGACGAAGGAATCGCCGTGGTGAGTCAGATAGAAAACCTGGCTACCATCCTCAAGGACTGCCCCCAACGCGATCCTCTGGCAGCGGGATGTTGCGGCGCCCTTCAACTTGGGGTTTTGTGGACTGCTGATGTCACTGACGCGCACGCCAAAGCCTCCGCAGACCCAGACGTACTTCCCATCAGATTCGATATCAACTGCTTCGTCTCCCTTACCTTTTGAGAGGTGAACGAGGGCATCGCCCACGCTGCAGCAACCGCTCCCAATATATGGTGGACCTGGTGAACACTCATTTCCGTAGTTGCAACCGAGGCACTGAAATCCCTCACAATCGCTACATGAATCCACCAACTCATGGAGGCAACCATCTGCGGGATCGCACTCGTCCATAGTGCACGGGTCGAGGTCGTCGCAATCCTGGGCCCCGGCGGCGACGCACTGC
>CAZFVN010000197.1:5796-6452 GCA_964522395.1 uncultured Myxococcales bacterium | reverse complement strand
TGTCCGGCGTCAGGCGACCTGATTCAGATGGCCAACGTACGACAACGACATCTACGTCCAACAACGACAGGTCTGTCCTGGCATCTGGCCCGTCTCGCCCGTCAAGACTCTGCGATTGGCCTGCGCTGCTGCACGCTGCCGCAGCCACTGCCCACGCCAAAATGAACACCCGCAAGTAGAAATCCATCTCATCACCTCATAGGCCGCGGCTGTGACGGAGCCCGGCCCGCTGACATGCTTCACCGCAGGACTTCAGCGAGCACCCTATCCCCGACGATGGGGTAAATGTAGGGACGAGCCCATTGAGGGTCAATCGAGAAACGGGAGCGCTGCGCAGACGAACTGTGGCGGCCAGCGTGGTGCAAGTTTGCCGTTGATAGCAACCTGGTACGTGTTGGCACCAATCCTCCGAGTGCGTCTACTTGAGGCTGTATTCGGCATCCAATAATGATGCGTATTCTCCAGACCGAGAATCGTGTCGAGGAGGGCGTGGCGGAGGGTCTGCGGTGTCTCGGACTGCTTGGTGCGGGCCCCCCCGCTGATCAGGGGGCTATTGAGGCACGGATGGGCGAGTTGGGCGCCGGCATCGGCGCGCTACTGGCCCAGCCCGGGCCCCCGGCTTTTGTGGAGGGGGCCCCGCGAGAACCCACGGAACG
>CAZFVN010000197.1:0-5786 GCA_964522395.1 uncultured Myxococcales bacterium | reverse complement strand
GGGCGCGCGGGGGGGGGGCGCGGGCCCCGCCCCCCAAGACTCGGAAGTCGTCGCCGTGTGCGGTGTACTGCAAGAGACCTGGATCTGCGCGCAGATGACGTCCAATCTGCCGATGGTGGCCTTCACCACCCTCTCGGTGGTTCACATCTCGTTGGAGTATGGAATCAGCGAAGTCTCGCCTGCAGGCTATGTGGCCCAGGCCGCACTGTGCGCACTCCAGTAGGACTACGATGGGGCCCGACTCTTCGGCAGCTCGGGACTGGAATTGGCCGACGTGCTCGGTGGGACGAAGCTCCGTCCCATGGTGCTGAACACCTATGGAAACTTCACCGGCCACATGGTTGCGCCGCTCCAACTCAACGTAGACAGGTACGAGGAGAGCTACCGTACCTGTTTGAGGACGGGAGACCATTGGTGGGGCGCCTGGGCCGCCCATTGGGCCCGAGTCCACTGTGGAGTCATGATGTTGGGGACCATCGGTGAAACGGAGCGAATGGACAGCACCGTCATTTCCGACGCGGTCAACATCGCGTCGCGCCTGGAAGGTCTGACGAAAGAGGCGCGGGTGGGCATCATCATTAGCCAAGATGTGCTATCCAAGCTTGAAGATCAGTCGCGGTTCAACACTCGCTCGCTAGGTACCTCCACTGTTAAGGGCAGGACGGAGCCAATTGGAATCCACGCCCTGGAGGGGTGAGGGCCCCTCTCCATCGCCGCAATTTCGCTCATGCCTGTTCAGTACTCTAGGGCTTCCTGGTTTCTCCCAAACGTGAAGTTCTCCACTCGCGGTTGTCCAGTTGCCTTGTGATCCCCCGGGATTCGTTCTACAACTGGAAACTGTTGACAGATTTGCCTATTGCGCCCAATGGAGATGCTATGAGAAATAACCCTCTCAGGTTGGTCACATTCTTGCTGGCCTCATCCCTTTCCCTCACTGTCGTTGCACAGGAGATCCCCGAGAAGAAATCCGAACCTGAGCTCATTTCAGAGACGAAAGAGAAGGTGCTGGGTATTGGCGGTCTCTTCTTCCGGGCAAAGGACCCAAAGGCTGTCGCTGCCTGGTATCATGCAAACCTTGGGATCAATCTTACTCCCTCAACATACGAGGAGGAGCCCTGGATTCAGGAAACCGGGCCTACGGTATTCGCGCCTTTCAAGGAGAAGACAGAGTACTTTGGCAAGATGGATCAACAGTGGATGGTCAACTTCCGTGTGCGGGACCTTGATGCAATGGTTGCCCAGCTTCGCAAGAACGGAAATGAAGTCAAGGTGGACCCGACGACCTATCCAAATGGCAGATTTGCACGTGTGCACGATCCGGAAGGAAATCCTATACAACTGTGGGAAGAGAAGAAGAAGGAAGGGGACTAGGGAGCCGGGATCGTCGCCACCACTCTCACCGGATCGCACTGTCCATCCATCCACTGACCGACCCCCAAACCAGTCGGTTCCGTTTCATCATTCATCATCCTGTCAGGGCTGGACTTGCAAACTCTGCTGCGAGACCAGGAAATCGAATGCTAGCTCCGGTAGCGTCTGACCGTCCACCACTGTGCCCCAGGCACCATGCCCACCCTTGAATGGGTGGAACTCGTGCGATACGCCGGTGTGCTGGTAAGTTGCGCGGAGTGTCTCAGCCTCTGAGAAGGGAACGGTGGAATCTACGGTGCCGTGGATGATCGAAAGTGCCGCATCCGACGAATCGAATCGATCGACGCCGTCGCGTGCTTCAAGTGCTTCGACAAGCCTGCCACTCCCCCAATGGTCGATGACGGCCGCTACGTCGACACGTTGGTCAAGGTGGGTCGACGACAGCGTTGGGTCCTCGGCCAAAGGGATCTCGTCGCGAAAATCCTGGGGGTCGGTAGTTCCCAACATAATTGCCAGGGCTGCACCGGCCGAGCCACCGACGATCGCTACGTGGTCGGGATGGATACCATAATCTGCAGTGTGGGCGTGAACCCATCTTAGAGCGGCCTTGGCATCGCGCGCCGCGGCGTAGACGGCTAACGCCGTGGTGGCGTCCATATCCGGCACCCCCACTCCTGGCCACCCTTGGGGCACAATCCCGTGATCACCAGCGAGGCGGTAGTTGATAGAGAATACGACCCATCCACGAGGCACGAGGTATTTGGCGAACGCCACCATAGGAGGTACACGCGAATGCCCGCTTGAGAAGCCTCCTCCGTGGATCAGTATCACCGCCGGGCGCGGCTCTGGGCCGCCAACAGGTTCCGCCACGTCTAGCATCAGGTCGACCACAGTGCCATCGGACACGGGCGCATCCCAGGAGTCTCGTACGATTCCCTGCGCGTAGACCACGTCCAGAGTGAATTGCACCTCGTAAGCCTCATCGGCGCGTACCGGCGCTGGATGACCGGCTTCGCCAACATCTGTGCCGTCGTCGGCAGCAAGGAAACTGTCGCTGGCATCGCCATGGGTGACCATGGTCTCATCCGTGTCACCGCATCCGGTGATGCCAACTGCTAGCCACAAGAAGAGTAATGACGCTGCGAGGAGCCGCATGAGGTTTCCTCCTGTTCCCCGACTTCTGATTCGTGAGCCGGTGAATCCTACCCCAGTAGTACTTCGTGCATGGCTCCCCGTCCAGCCCTTCGCTCTTCGGAGGCCAACTGACGGAGAGGCCAACTGACAGAGGCCAACTGACGGGGCCAACTGACGGGGAGTCTCGCGCATAATGCGCGCGAGCGAACAGCGGGCGCGAGATCGTCAACTCAGGGTAACTAGCAAAGCGTCAACCGGATCCGGCAAGACGACGATGCCGAGAGCCACTATCCCGGCACCTAAGACCATGAATGCAAGCATCTCTCACTCCTTCCTTTTCCCCATCCTACTCCATCAGACTGCGAGTCACAAACTGAGTGCTAGCGAGCGCTCTGGAGGGATACACGGACCCTGAATTCTCTGGCTGCTCTGCCTGCGGTCGTGGTAAGAATGCAGTCTGAAACAGGAGATAGTGGTGAGTCGCAGAACTGGTAGAGGGCTGGTTATTGTTTGCTTGCTTCTTTGCGCCGCCTGTGGCGGGGAGCAGGATGGCAAGCAAAGTGACATCCTGGCAACACTGCCGGACGGGGGGCTAGTCATCGCGGATTCCAGCGAGCCGAACGGCGAAATCCCGACCACCGATGTCCATGACACGTTCCGGCCGGAGGACCTCCGAAACGTAGACTTTCCTGCGGAGATTACCAGGCCAGGTGACCTCACTCCTGAGGACGTGAGTGACGCTCCACTCACTGACCTTCTCGTCGACCAATTGGAATCGGACACAACATCCCTGCCGGACCAGATCGCGCCGACCGATCAATTGGATACGCACGCTCCACCGACCGATACACTGGACACGCAGGTCACTCCGACCGATACAGTGGATACGCAGGACGGCGCATCCAAACCGCTCATAGAGAGAGTCGTTCTGGCTGGTGACAGTTGGTCCTGCGGCTTGATCCAGCCGCTGCGCGACGAGCTTGATGCCCGCGGCTACGATACCATCGAGTTGAATTCGCAGCACACCACCTGCGCCGGTTCCACGCTGGCCGAGTGGCTCCAGAACCAGCACCCGCCGGCTATCGGCGGCGGCCAGGATTTCACGAAGCCCAAAATGCTCGACGCCCTCCACGCCAGCCTCGATGCCGACCCGCCGGCCCGCATCCTCTTCGTCGTGCTGGGTGGCAACGACTACAACGGACAATGCGGCGAGGGGCTTGGCACATTGGATCTACTGGAGTGGCTGCAAGTATTCACCTGGCTGCAGGAGACAGTTCAGGCCTACGTGGATATTGCCCTTGCGGGACGCCCACACCTGAGAGTCGTGCTCATCGGCTATGACTACTTCCACTTTGAGTTCCTGCAGGCGTTAGGACTCTCTCTGGAGGGCCTCAACACCTATACCTACAACATGGGCCTGGTGGAACTGGACAAACGGCGCAAAGAGGTTGGTCAGGGCACGCCGAATGTCATCTTCGCACACAACCTGGGCATCTTGCAGCATACCTACGGCGACACCATTCACCCGCCCTTCACCATTCCCAACCCGCTCCTGGGCTTCCCGGAGTATGGTCCCGGCGAAGCTCCCAAACCGGGTCCGGCCCCAGGCTACGCTCCCTTCCCCGGCGGGTGGCCCGCCTATCCGGCCCCCCTGGTCTATATGCCCGACGGCATCCACCCCAGCCCCACCGGATTCGCAACCATCATCTCCAACACCCTCGACCAGGTACCTGTGGAGTGGTTTCAGCAGTAGATGAGACGCTCAGGGCATTGGTGTAGAATGCTCAGGTCACCCCCCGCTTCTGCCACATCCGCTAGGGATAATGTGCGTGCCGACGTTCCCAGACAATGATTTCATGTCGGGTAGCCGACGATCTACTCCTCTGTCGCCTCTAGTCTTGCCCCTTCCACCGCCTGAGGAGCCTAATGTCACGATTGATGCGTTTGCTGAAAGCCTTCTCCTCCTCTCTGTGACGGCGCTTATCCCGGCGGACTTCGTAGGCCCGACCCTCAGCTTCCAGCTTCTGGTAGTGGTCCAGCCGCTCACTGGAAAGGGCACCGTCTTCAACAGCCTCCCGGACCGCGCAGCCCGGCTCCGACTGGTGAGTACAGTCCCCGTAGCGGCATTGCGCGGCATGGGCCTCGACATCGGAGAAGACGGTATCGAGTCCCGCATCATCGAAGAGCTGCAACTCCCGCATGCCAGGGGTATCGATGACCAGCCCCCCGTGGGGCACTTTGAAGAGCTGCCGGTGGGTCGTGGTGTGACGTCCCCGACCGTCGCTTGCGCGTACCTCATTGGTGGCAATCAGTTCCTCACCCAGCAGTCTGTTTACCAGAGTGGATTTCCCAGCCCCCGAGGATCCGACAAAGGCCCCGGTGATGCCTGTGCCCAGCCGTTCTTCGATGGGGGCCAGCCCTTGCTCAAGCAAGGCACTTGTCACCAGCACGGGGACTCCCAGACAGGCGTTTTCTACTTCCGCCAAACGACCGTCGACCTTTTCACAGATATCGGCCTTATTAAGGATGACCACCGGCTGCGCGCCGCTGGCCCAGATCCTGGCAAGGTATCGCTCGATGCGCCGGACGTTGTAGTCATCGTCCAATCCGCAGACGACAAAGACGATGTCCACGTTGGCTGCAACAACCTGACCGCGTGCCTGCCGCCCTGCGGAGCCACGTACAAAGAGGGTGCGCCGGTCGAGCACCCCATCGATAACTGCGGTCTGGTCCTGGTCTGGGGCTGACTTCAGCGTGACCCAATCGCCAACTCCTGGAAAGGCCTCAGCTTCGAGGTCACGCATGAGCCGACCGGCAAGGGTGGCGTGGCCGTTACCGACAGTGGACCACACCTGGTAGCCGCCACGATGCTCCGCCGCAATTCGACCAACAATAACGTCTTCGTGAGGTAACTGTTCTTTGAAGAATGGGCCGAAGCCCAGATTGTGAAGCTCGTACATCATCTCCTCCACTTTCTCTAAAGCAGGGTAGGTCACAAATCCCCGAGCCCGCGCGCATCACGCGCCACTGGAATGTTGAGGCACAAGGATTGGAACCGTTGGCAAAGAGTGTGGTGTGGCTCACCGCCTACACCGAGCTACATCCTCTACACCCGCTCCAAGTGAAGAATCGTCGCTAACAAAAAAACCTCCAGCGGCAGAATTGCCGATGTTCGGTTGCAATTTACCCGAGCCACGGATCGCTGTCAACGCAGAGCAACGCGTTCGAGGCAATTGCGCTGTAGCCTGTTGAGTGAAAAGCACCACAGTCCCCGATGTGTC
>CAZFVN010000196.1:0-6516 GCA_964522395.1 uncultured Myxococcales bacterium | reverse complement strand
CCCCCCCCGCCCATAAACCTTGAGGCGCTGCACGAAGCGTCCCATGGAACCGTCGACGTTGGTGTGACTGTCAATTGTCGTGCCTCCCATGGCGACCGCCTCCTCCAGTACGAAGCGGGTCTCCGCCACCACGCGTCGACACTCCATTCGGCTCAGGCTTCTGGCCGCACGCCCAGGGCGAACCGCGGCCCGAAAGAGGATTTCACTGGCGTAGATGTTGCCAATACCAGCGACCGTACGTTGGTCGAGAAGAAACTGTTTGATGGCCGTCGTTCGCCGACGCGTCTTCGCAAAGAAGTCGGCTGCCGTAAAGTCCCCGCCGAGCGGTTCCGGTCCCATGGTCAAAATACCTCTCGGGAGCCAGTCACCGTCGCGCACCGGGGATGGGGTGACCATGCCGAACTTTCGGGGGTCGACGTAGCGCCAACTTTCCCCAGAGTCCAGCTCGAAGACAACGTGCTCGTGCCGCTCCAAGGCTGCACCGTGCGGGCAGACCCTGCAGGTGCCGCTCATGCCCAGGTGGATCAGCACGGTGGCGCCTCCACTCAGGTCGACAAAGATGAACTTCCCGCGCCGTCTCGTCCCTTCCACCTTTCGACCGATGGCCACTCGCTGCAAAGCGGGCAGGTCAAGGGGCTGTCTGAGGCGAGTCGCATGAATGGTAACGGCGGTGATGGTGCGGCCGGTCAGATATCTGGCAAGTTGTCGGGCGACGGTTTCTGCTTCTGGGAGTTCTGGCATGGGCGTGCGGTTCTACTTCACGAGTCTGAAAATCTTGTACACAGATGACGGGGTCTTCCCCTCGTGGATTCGAGAGGTCGTGAAATAGACCCGTCCCTCGGGGTCGAAAGAGAAGGAGTCGGGCCAGGATATCTCGGCACCATCGATGACAACATCAAGTTTGCCCTCGGCGGAGAGCGTGCGCACCGCGTTGTGTTCCAGTGACGAAAGGTAGAGCTTTCCATCGGGACCAAAAAGGAGTCCGTCACTGGGACCGACTTCAGCGACCACCGTAAGCTTCTCGGCGATTGCCGCATCGTCGAGGGTGGGATCCCTGAGAACGTCGGTCGCTACGCGGTAGAGGGTCTTGCCGGTGAGCGCCTGAAAATAGAGCTGACCGCCCTTGACATCGAGCGCAATGCCATCGGCGTGGACCTGAGGGACTTTGCCCTCCCGCAGCCATTTGGAACCTGAAACTGTGATCGAGACATCCCTTTCCGCGTGGGTCGAAGGATGATCGTCGAGGATGCGGCGGAAGCGCTTCGAGGTGAGGTAAACTACGATGAGTGCCCCATTCCCGGAGTCCGTAATGAAAGCCGTGTTCGTCTTCGTATCAACCCGAACATCGTTGAGGTAGCTGTCCGCCTTGGCAACGGTCGGTGGGAAGAGGATGGTGTTCACAACTTTCGGGCCAGCCAGATCGATTTCAACGAGCTTTGCACCGTTGGGAATTACCCCTTTGAACTCAGGATTGCCGGTGTCAAGAACCCAGACGTGATTCTCGTCATCGACGAAGACGCTCTGGACCGCGATGAACCGCTTCATGGGGTTCTCAATGCCAGTCCATGTATTCCACTCACGATTGGGAAAGGGGGTTGGTGTTCCCGAAGCGTCGAGCTCGGCAACGGAATAGGGAAGCCCCTTGCTCCAGCGAGGATAGGAGACAAAAGTCCGACCACACTTTGATACCGAGATCCCGGTCCACTGCCGCGTGGAGGCAGCTACCTCCTCCAAAACCGGTGGCAACAACTCATCTGCGAAACAATTCTGCCGGGGCAGCAGCAGCACCACGAAGACTAGTAAAACCAGAGACAAATTCGAGTTCTTGATCATGCCAATATCCTCCTCTTCCAAACGACATACTCTGTGCCCAATCTGGGCGGGAGCGGTCAGGAAGTCAAGAGGAAGCAGCGGTACTTCCAATGGTACAGGCGATGCCGTACCATAGACGCGTCGCGTCGTCTGGGGGGAACCATGAAGAGAGCTGACAGGGATTTCTATCAGGGTAAGAAGATTGTTATCACCGGTGCCTCCTCCGGGATAGGGCGTGATCTGGCCGCCTATCTTGCCCCGGCCAATGTGCACCTGGTGCTGATGGCCCGCCGGCTTGAGAGGCTCGAGGAACTGGCCCGGAATTGCCAGGCGGCAGGGAGTCAAACGCTGGTGTTGGCGGTGGATGTGTCGGATCGAGCCGGCATGGAAGCGGCCGCGGGCCAGGTGCTGGAATCCGTGGGGACCCCGGACATCGTCATCGGCAACGCCGGAGTTGGCGGGCTCAATCCCGCGCCCCACTTCGATCTCGATATTCACGAGCGCACCGTGGCCATCAATGTTCTTGGGCTTGCATATACGGTGATGCCCTATGTACCGGCGATGATTGAACGGGGGTCGGGGCACCTGGTTGGGGTCTCCAGCCTGGCGGGTTTTCGGGGCTTGCCATGCGCAGGATCATATAGCCCCACCAAGGCTGCGCAGGCCATCTTCATGGAATCGCTCAGGGTTGACCTCCGACCCCACGGAATCACATGCACGAGCATCCATCCCGGCTTCGTCGAGACGCCCATGACCGACCATCAAGAGTTTAAGATGCCCTTCAAGGTACCCGTGCGAAAGTCCAGCATCCTGGTGGCCGGGGCACTGCGGAAGCGCAGGAGTGTCTACCTCTATCCCTGGCAGATGCGTCTCCTTACGCTTCTCAACCGGCTTATGCCCAATTGGCTCTTCGACCGACTGTTGCCGGCTCTGGGTGGACAGGACCCTCGGTCCCAGGCCAGGTTGCTCTAGTGGAGAATCAAAGTCGCCAATCGCCTGTGGAGTGGAAATGGAAACGGTAGTTGCACACCTATTTCGCTTTACGCTCTATGTGATGTTCGGTCTCTGCATGGAGGTACTCTTTGCGGCGCATGGTATTGACCTCGTGCTCGGGTACAAGATCCCCCGGCGGGTTCCTCGAAAGTACCTCGAGGGTTTCGTCAGTTTGACAATGGTCCCGCTTCACGGCCTGGGCCTGCTCTTCCTCTTCGAGCCGGGCTCCGCCTACGTCCAGGATCTCCATTTCACGATTCGCTTCGCCATTTACGCAGTGGGCATCACCCTGATGGAGGCCCTCTATGGCTGGGCATGTCACAAGGTGTTGGGGTTCTACTCCTGGGACTACTACGCTGAGTCGAAGTACCGCGTCTTCAAACGAGGCTATACCCTGTGGACACTGGTGCCATTGTGGGGTATTGCCGGCATGTTGCTGGAACCCTATTCACAACTCCTGCAACACCTGACTCCATACGCGGTGGCCTTCTTTCTGGGATAGCGCGCTGCTCTGCCTTCATGATTACAACTATGTGAGCTACCGCGGGGCCCCCTACCTGTCAATCAGGGTTGAGCGGTGCCTTGCGTTGGTGCATTATGACCCCGTGGGGAGGTGAAACCATGAATCGCGTACTTCTGGTAGCTGCCGTTGCTCTCTCTGGTGTGGCATTTGCGCTCTCACTCTATGCGGTGCTGGACAGGCCGGGGGAAACAAGTGGCGCGTCGGAGAAGGGGGATGCGGTGTCGGATAGCGCTGACGGCGGGAAGGCCCCGGCGGTATTACCTGCCGTTGGTGGTGCGGATGCACCGCTGATCAGGGCTCGCGTGGATCGGCTGGCAGAGCGATTGGCGATGCTGGAGAGCAGACCGGCGCAGGCAGTGGCCGTGGCAAAGGCTCAGCCCGTCAAGGAAGAGAACCCCTATGTTGCTCGAAAGCCTATTGACCTGCGCCCCATTGGCAGCCACCTGAAGGCGCTGGAAAAGAGAGTCGAGAAGCTCGATGCGGCGATGCCTGCAACTATTGCCAGTGCGCTGACCGAGGATGAGGCGGCCCGCGAGGCGGTTTCGGGCATTGTCGAGGAGCAGTTGGACAAGTTTCGGCAGGAGCGGAGAGAGCGTAGGCAGGCAATGGGTGATCAGGTTACCGACGAAATCGTCAATGAGTTTGCTAACAAGGCGGGGCTATCAGATGAGCAATTCAGCGACCTCTATCCAGCGCTAGGGGAACTGCGCCAGGAGATGCGGGAGAATTTCCGCGCGATGCGACGCGGCGAGAAGGACTTTGCCGATGTAAGGGCCGCGGCGAAGGCGGCGCGAGAGACCTTCGACGAGAAGGCTCGCAAGACTCTCAACGACGAACAGTACAAACTATACGAAGAAGAGATGAACGATCGTTTCGGCGGCCCCGGGGGCCTCTTCAAATAGCAGCACATCTGCCCGAGTGGTCTGCCTAAGAGCCCTTTCCCGTGGGGCTGGTGCCCAGCAAAGAGACAGCGGATGAGGCACGCGAGAGATGGGCCGTTCTACTCCTGCACGACCGTCGCGCGCCAGATACTCCCATCAGCCATGCCAATGTACAACCGACCTTGCCAATAGGCGATTGCTGTCGGGCGCACGGAAGGAAGGAAATCGGCGACCTCGACCAGCGCTCCATCGGGATGCAAAACTCCGACGTGGGTGGGCCAGCCGCCGGTATCGAGTAGGGGATACTCGTTGCCTTCGAGGTAGAGCACCAAACCACGCCCGTCTCCAAGTGGTTCGGCGTCGAGGACTGTATAATCGTGGAGACCAGGATACTCGGTGACGATACCGTTCTCCATAAGCATCGCGCCTTGCCGCAGCGGGTCTTCAATATGAATGCCAACGACCAGGGCAACGGCGTCATCCAGGATCACGGTATCGAGGACAAAGAACGAACCGAGTTCGGCAAAGGGAGCGACTCCATCCTCCTCCAGCACATAGCTGGTCCCGTACGTCGTGCCAGTGCCGTCGGTGTGGTAACCGAAGACGTAAAGCTCACTGCCATTCGGCATGAGGTAGACGTGTCTCTGGTCCCCCGGGGGATTAGGGTGCTCGCGGTCCGCTACGACTTCGAAGTTCTCCCCTCCGTCGGTGCTCTTCCAGACGTATGCATGAACGGTCGAATCTGCGTAGTCGTCGAGGCTGCCGCCGCTGCCGCAGGCGTAGAGCGAATCACCCAATATCACGGCGTCGTGAACGTGCCAGGCGTTTTCGAGCGTCCGGCTCTTGTACCACTCACCCTCTTCCTGGGTGGTGTAGACATTGCCCAGAAGCCCGTCCTCGGTGGCATCAAGCCCGGGAATTATGAGCAAATCTCCGAACTGTCGATAGCGGTCAATTTGCTCTTCGTCAGAGGTGAAATCGAAGGCGTACTCCTTGTTTGAGGGGTCTGAGAAGTAGCGAATCTCAATGGGTGTGATGCGGCCGAGATTGAGGGTCGCATCGCCGTAACCGAAGTAGAGGCGTCCGCCAAATGTCGTCAGGTCGAAGATATCCTTCGTGAAGTCCTCGTGGCCCAATTCCTCGGTGTTAATAGCAATGTAGTCTTCAATGGGGTTGGTCCACAAAGAGAACTTCCCAAATTTCATCTGGGCGATGTCTGTCACCGGTGGTGCCACGTCGGGCGTGGTATCCATAAGCGGAGTGTCTGAAGTCTCCTGAGTCATGTCGCCGGGAGTAGAGGAATCGGCCACTTCTTCGAGAACTTCGGTCACCAGGTCGACACCATCGACATCACTGTTGGAACTGCAGGCGAGGAGGAGTGCGCATATCAGGGTCCATCTGGAAAGGCTCATGTCAGCTCCTTGGCTTGAGGCTCAGGCATAGAGTGGGCAGCCACCTTCACACCACGGCTCGGTTGGGTCGCACGGCTCCGTGCATTGGAAGATACAGCCAGGAATCCCGCAGGGATAGCAGCACTCGAGGCCCTCTTTGCAGTCGCCACCGTTTTGCCCGCAAGGGTCGCCGACATCCCCTTCTTCGTCCGGTGCCATACATGTGCCCGGTACGTCGGGGGCACCGCAAAGCGCGTCGCAGGGGCAGTAGAAAGCTCCATTGCACACTTCGTCGTCGGCGCAATCGCTATCGTCCCAGCAGTTTCCTTCTGGCACCAGCCACATACAGCGTCCCCATTCACCAGACATATCGTTCCATCCGCAGACGAATGCGGCATCGGTGCCTGTATCACAGTCCTCGTCGGAATAGCAGCAACCTTCGGGAAGGGATGGGACGTCTGGTTTGATGGTATCTGCCGAAAGCGGGAGGTCGACTGGCGTGATGTCTACGGGAAGCTCCTCTGCCTCAATGTCGACAATCGCGACGTCAACCACCGTGGCGTCCGTGAGGTCTGGCAGATCTGCTACTCCTACGTCGACAAATGAGATTTCATGGGGACCCCCGAAGTCAGTGACGGAAAGGTCCTCCGCTCTCAGGTCGGCCGGGACGTCTGCCGGGGGCTGCGTGGTGTCCTCGTTACCAACGATGTCGGTTGCGCCAGCCGAGTCTTCGTCAACCGGGACTCGCTCGCCGTCGCACGCATCGAACGACCAGCAAGCAACCAGCCCCTTCCGCGGAGGATCGGCCGACGCGACCGCCCACGGCCCGACCGCCGACAACATCCCGGCCAGCAGCACCAACGCGAGCCTCTTGGAAGCAGTCTTCATCGATAGCGTCATTTCACTCTCACGAATC
>CAZFVN010000195.1:0-6670 GCA_964522395.1 uncultured Myxococcales bacterium | reverse complement strand
GGAGACTCTCACAAAATCGCCCTGTCGGATTCCAGCCGATAGGCGTGGCAAGACACTATGTGGTCCGCAAAACCCCACAAGAGGAGTCACAGGACCTCCCCCATGCCTCGGCAATGCCCCTGCCCCAAGACATTTCCATTGCATCCCCTCCCCGACGCCCGCTATCCTCACACTGTCGATAGACAAATGTTGAGCTATCCTCGGTCCAGGATTGATCATCACGGGTCCGCCCGATGGTCCGCTGGCTCCGCCTCACAAGTTTCAAACTGCAGGCGGGTATCACCAGCACCGCCAACATCGTCTAGAGCATTCCACCACGGAGGTAATGGATGCGACGCGCTCTTACTATAATACCGGCCATCACGCTGGCACTTGCCGTGATTTCAAGCCAACTCAGTTGCGACCTCCTCACCGATGAAGACCTGGCGGCGGTCGACTATTTCTTCGACATCCTCGAAGGACCGGTGAAAGAGCCACTCACCGGCCAGAACGCCTTCATGTACCTGCAGCAGGACAAGTCCCGGCTGCCAACCCAGGACCACGCCGCCCTCATGGGCGCCTTGAAGACCGCCGACGGTGACGAAAAGGTGGCCGACCCGGGGTACGATACGGTGGACCTGCTGCAAGGCACCATCCGGGCTAAGCAGGGGATTCGCGCCGACAAGTTCAAGATCGACCCGGAAGGGGCCTTTCCTGCCCCGCCGGAAGACGAGCTGCTACCGGAACGGCTTTCCCTCGACACCAGTCAGCTTCAGGACGAGTACCTCATTCCGCACCTCGAAGCGATTCCCGTGCGCAACCAGGGAGAGCGTGGCACCTGCGCCGCCTTCGCCGCCATCGGCCACATCGAACACGCAGTGCTCAGACAGATGCCCATGCTAGGCACCGTCGATCTGAGTGAGCAGCGGTTCTACTATTCGTCCAAACCCGAGTGCCAATCCGAGGGTTGCGACCTCTCCGAAGAGGGCTCGTGGTACGGCGACGGCATGCAAGCGAGCGTCAACGCCACCACCTATGATATCCCCCGTGAAAACGAATGCCCCTACAACGACAAGATAGGCTCCAACGACGTCCAGGTTCCCCAACAGCCATCCTGCCAATCCGGTGCCGTCAGGCTGGTCCAGTTGAAGTACGTCCAGGACCCCATCGAGATCCTCTCGGTCCTGGAGAACGACGGTCTGCCGGTACCCTACGCCAGCAAGCTCAGCGACAATTGGCGTTACAACGACGGCCTCATCACCAACTCCGCCAGCAGCCCCGGCGAGGTAGACAAGCACTCCGGCGGCCATGCCTACTTGATCGTCGGCTATCGCAAGCTGCCAACTCAGCCCGAAGAGGGCGGTATGTGCTTCATTGTCAAGAACAGTTGGGGGGCCGGCTGGGGAGTCAACGGGTACTCCTGCATGACCCTGGAATGGATGGATACCTGGGGCATGAACTACCTCGAGCACCCCATCGTCATGGATGTCCTCGTCAACGAAGACCTCATCGCCGAGCCAGAAGATGCCCCCGAGCCGCTACCCGACTACTTCGTCCCCGAAGTGTACGATGACGAAACTGTGGACTGGGATGACTACGACGATGGCGATGAAGACGAGATCCCGCAACCAGAGCCCGACCCCGAGCCGGTCACCCAGTGGACGACCACCGCACTGCTGGGCCCCGACGGCCATTACTACAAAGCAGAACTTTGGAACGATACAAGCGACAGCACCGTGAAGCTGCGAAGCTACATCCGTAACACCAGCACTCCCACGGGCAACCTGGAACTCACCGCCGAACCAGATGGAGCCCTCCTCTTCGAAGGCGACCACGTAGGCGACCTGGAAAGCGACCACGTGGTGCTCTGCACCGGACCTTATGACGTGCTCTGCTCCTTGCGCATGGACAAGGCGAACAACCGCCTCTACCTCGAATTCGTCAATCCCGAATTCCGCCTGGTGAAGCCCGAGGATCTCCAGGAGGGAACCTGGGAGAGCATCTTCGGTGCCGAGGACGGCAACGACTTCGGACTCGAGTTCTTCAACGGGGACAATCTGGGCGAACAACTCCTCCACCGTTTCGTGCTCATCCGCCTCTCCGATGGCAAGGGTACCAAAACCGATGCCATGCGCCTCTCCCTGGACGGCTTCCAGATCAAACTCATGGGCGAAAGCATCGGCAGCATCAAACCAGGCTCCATGAGCCTCTGCTCTGGCAGCCACAAGGGCAACTGCCGCCTCTACAAAGGCCGCAACGGTCTAACCATCATGCCCAAAGTACGCCCCAACTAACCCAATACCACGTCAAATCCCCAGCAATGCCCCAACGCTCCCGCACGTCATCCTGCGATTGCTCGGCCTCTACCCAGGCCCCTATCTCGGTCTCTTCGGGAGGAAAGAAGCTGGGCAAGGTCGCCTTCAAGTTTGGCGAACCAGCCATGCACGGCGCCAAACCCTGTTCTGCTGAATTTGAATTGACCTGGTTCGCGCTACCCGGTGCCAAAGCCTACCTGGTGGAAGTTGCCGCGGTTGAGGGTGACGACCCGGCAATGGGCCGCTTCGTCCTCGCCCGCAGCCACGCCGTGGTGAAACGCTCCACAACAGTCGCAAAAGCCGCCACCACAAAGAAGATCGACCGCCCGAAATGCACCCCCAATTGCTACCGCTGCATATCAGGTATCGCCTGCTGCTCAGGCCGCTGCTGGGGCGATCCCGACGAGCCCTACTGTGTCGGCCAGAACCAGCCTACCTGCGCAGGCGGTGGCAAGGACTTCTCCAAGGTAGCCTCCTGCCTCCCACCCTGCCATCCATGCATGTTCAACAGCCAGTGTTGCAAGGGAACCTGCCTCGATATTGGCGGCTCAAAGGCCTGCGCCTCCTACGAAACCGCATGCGACGAAGGAGGCGACTAGAGACCGGGGGCACCCCAACCTCAATACACTACCCCCGGCCCCCATCCGGACATTACACTTTCAAGCCTGCTTGACAAAATGTCCGCACCTTCCTATCCTAGATTCAGCAGCAGGAGGATGCACTGGGGAAAGTTGATTGCATATCAATCCCGGGATTGGACCTCTGGTTCAACTCGGAAGACCACTTGCCATACCATTTTCACGCAAAGAAACCCGGCTGGTGGGAAATTCGGGTGCCTTTCCTCGAATGCACAGATAGTAACCTGGCCTTCGAACTGAAGTGGCTGAAGAAGGGTAGAGGGCCAATTGGAAACGAGAAGAAGAAGATACTGGAAGCTGTGCTAACCCACCGACCTGAACTACTGGCCGAATGGGATGCCAAGGTGGAACGAAAGGAGAGCAAATGAGCGTCGCGAATCACGTCCACGTACTCCACCAGGACCGATCTTGCGGCATACCCCTCAGATCATCCAGAGCCCTCAAGGTATCCCGCCGCCCAGACATGTCCATAGCCAAGGTTGCCCCGAACATCATCGTCCTTGTCGCCGCCTCTAAGCTACCAGCCGTCGGGGAATTCGTCAGAGAAGCGAACCGGCGCCACCACCTGAAGGCACTCCTCGTCCAGGCCGACTTGGACGAACGATGGATCGGCCAACTTCTGGACCGAGCGCGGGTAAGAACCCTAAGGAACCTCCTCGTCCACAAAGGGGATCAGCAGCCACGTCGAATCCTCGAAGCATGGCGCACGGGAGTACAAAGTAAGCTCATCGCCGATGCCATTGCTCTACCCGATCGGCTCCTAGTCATCAGCTGCGCCCTGGAGCGATTGGAAGTGCCCTATTCAAGTCTCACCACCCTCGACCTGATGCCCGCCCCCGACCGAGCCAGGTTAGACATTGACCCCGACGGCAGCTACCTCTACTGGCCCAGGGCAGATGTCCATCTCGACTTGGACTCCCTGCGCTTCGCCATCGACGATGGGGCACGGGAAAAGGCTCAGCTAGAGACCCTTCGCAAAAACGAGCATCTCGGGGCCGCAATCTGCCATCTCAGACACAGCACAGACATCGCCATTGGGGCCATTGATGGAGTCACCGACCGACAAATGCGCCGCATCGAAGGAGGACACTCAGTCCCCAGAAGCGCCACCCTAAAAAGGCTAGCTCACGCCCACGGAATGTCACTACACAACTATTTGAACGCACTGGCATCAACCATGAACCGCAAGGCCCCATCCCACATCAACCAGAACCAAACCTAGCACTCTCCTACATTCCCCCAACAACCTAACCCACATGGTCCGCACTACCCCTGGCCCGTGGCCCCCACGGGCCATCCGCCGTAGCCTCCGATGACTGTGACCACATGGTTCGGAATACTAACGTCAGGAGCGAAGGAGGACAAACGCTCCTGCCAAACTCCCAGCAACACCCCAACGCTCCCGCCGTCATCCTGCGGAGCGAGGCAATGCTTCTACGGTCCTCTCTACTGTTATCGAGCGAGTCGCAGGACCCCACCCTCCCAACCGTTGCCAAACCACTCCACCCAACATAGAATCACCCTCACCACCCACTGCACACGGAGCAGCCGTGGCCAAGCGCAGACGAGGACCACCAGGATGGCTCACCTCCCGAAACATCCTCTACGCAGTATTTGAAGACCTCGCCCCCAACGATGCCAGAATCGATATCGGCAAAGTCGAGCGCATGGGCGAAGGAGCCTACCGCACCGCCTGGGGAGCATGGATCGACCTCGCACCTGACCCACAGGAGTTATCAGGAGCCTACTGCGTAGTCAGCCCCCACGAAGGAACCGACAGCGAAGACCACCAACGAATCCGGCAGGAATTCTCTGCGCTACGCTTCCTCCACAGCAAAGACCTCTCATTCGAAGTCCCTCGCCCCATCAGCCTGGCGGAGACACCCCACGGCCCGGCGCTGGTCAGAGCTTTTGCTGACGGTTTTGCACGGAAATTCACCAAGTATTCCAAGGTGGGAACTCCCCCCTGGGAAGCCGTCGGTCAGATCGCGGCCGAACTCCACAAACTGGACCCCTTCCTTGCCGACCCCCCGCTCCACGGACCTCGCTCCCGGCGTGAATTCGCGCTTGAGAAACTCGCCATCTTCGACCAACTGAACGACCCCGAACTAGAGCCCTTCCATAACTGGTGCCAAGAGCACATCCCCGCTGACGGACCCTCCTGCCTCATCCACGGCGACCTCCATGGCGAGAACATAATTCGCGACTTCGACGGCCCTCCAACTGTCATCGACTGGGAGTTCGCCGCCCTCGGCGACCCCGCCTACGAACTCTCCGTCATAACCAAAGGAGTCCACCGCCCCTTCAAGCAACCAAACGGCCTCCCCCTCCTCATCGAGGCCTACCACACCGCCGGCGGCGAACCCATCCCCACCCAAGCCGTCCACTTCTACGACCTCTGCACCTTCGCCTTCAACTACGGCCTCTCCCTCAACACCACCAGGGGCCACTCCTCAGAGCATTACCTGAGCAACCTCCACGCCCTCCTAAACCGTGCCACGAAGCGCCCAGGCTCCCGTAACTCACCCAACCAACCCAGGCAGGATACAACATGAGCCACTACGCATTCTTCGAATTCGCGATGGTCCACCGACCCTTGACCGATGCCGAAATGGAGACCATGGAGGCCCTCTCCAGCAGGGCCGACGTTACCCCCTACCGAGCCTCCTACACCTACCACTACTCCGATTTTCCCGGCGACCCCGCCAAACTGCTCCACGACCATTTCGATGCCCTATTTCATATCGCCAACTGGGGCTCCGTCTGGCTCATGTTCAAACTTCCCCTCGACGCAGTAGACCTTGATCAGTTAAGGGAATACTCAATGGACGACCGGCTCTCAGTCTATGCCATAAAGGAACACGCCATCGTCAATATTTGCCTTGAAGAAATGGACGTCGGCTGGGTCGAGGACGAAGGGCATCTGGACAAACTCCTACCCCTCCGAGAAGCACTTCTAAACGGCGACCTCCGGCTCCTCTTCGTCGCCTGGCTGGGGCTCCTTGGAGCGTGGGAAAGGGACGAGCCCGACAACGAACCTATCGCGGTTCCAATCCCCCCCGGCCTCAAGCAGGTCGACTCCTCTCTAGTCCACTTCATGAGACTCTTCGACATCTGGGAATTCCTCATCGATGCCGCGGCCGAAGAGAGCCCGCCCCTCCCAGACTTCTCCCCCGATGCCTGGTCCCACTGGGCGCGCCAGCTTCATCCCCACGAGCAAATCGACTATCTAGTCCAAGTCGCATCCGGGAAGCAGAACGTCGGCCCAGCACTCCGCCACCGCCTCGAACAACTAGCGCAGGCCGAAGACGATCACCGCTGGTTGCCCGTCAAAACACAACGCTCCATGGATTCCTTGAAGGCCCGCGCCAAACACCTCGCCGAACTCCACACTGCCAACGAGATCAGAAAGAAGGCCGAGCAACGCAGAATCTACCTCGCCCACCTCGCCACCACCTGGAACGAGCAATGGGCACTCATAGATGACACCCTCCAAACCACCAGCGGATCCGCCTACGACACCGCCTCAAAACTCATCGAAGAACTAGTCCAAGCAGCCCAACAAGAAGACCTCCAAGAAGACCTCCAACAACGATTCCACCAATTCTTCAAGAACCACAGCCACCGCCCCAAACTAATGGAAAGACTACGCAAGAAAGGCATCACCCCACAGTGTCCCTAACCACAACATCACATCCACCGCCCCCGGGCGCCCCCGGCCGCCGGCCGGCCGCGGGC
>CAZFVN010000194.1:0-6753 GCA_964522395.1 uncultured Myxococcales bacterium | reverse complement strand
CACTACGGGCCAAGGTCATCAGCCTGATTCCCGAAGAGCGCAAGATCGGCCTCTCAGTCAAGCGCTTGCTGGAGAGTGAAGCGCTTGAATCCAGCGACGAGTTCCTGCGTCGTCAGAAGGCCCGGACTGGAACTGTGCTAGGTGAACTCCTGAAGAAAAAGCTTGGCGACAAGCTCACCGATATGGGTGACGAACCGGGGGCCGAAGCTGAGGTAGCGGCTATTGATGATGACGAAGAAGAAGTTCTCACCGAGCCGGCCACGGTAGTTGCTCCTCCCAGCGAAGAAGAAGCCCCGGCCGAAGAAGAAGCCCCGGTTGAAGCGGAAGCCGAAGTGGTTGAAGAAGCCCCGGCCGAAGAAGAAGCCCCGTTAGAAGCGGAAGCCGAAGTGGTTGCGGAAGCCGCAGTCGAGGCTGAAGCCGAAGCGGCCCAAGAAGCTCCAGCGGAAGAAGAGAAGTCCGAGTAGTTCCCGTCCACTCGATCCTATCGAGTCCAGCTCTCCACCATCACCATAGTCTCAGCGTCTAGAGTTCACAGTCGGGAAAGTCGACGTTGCCGTCGCAGTCATCGTCCTTGCCGTTGCAAACCTCTTCTCCTGGCGTGGTCTCGCCTTCGCAGACCATCTTGCCCCCCTTGCAGGAGGTTTCACCCTGGTTGCACTCGCCCACGTCGCTACCGCAGATTTCACCCTGCCCGGGGACGTCGTTGTCAGTCTCGCCATCGCAGTCATTGTCCTTGCCGTCACAGACCTCATCCGTTGGGCCCACCGGGTCCACGCACACAATCGAACCATTCTGGCAGAGGGATTTGCCGGCCTTGCACTCGCCCGTCTCATTGCCACAAGGTTCGAGATGCTCCGGATACTCTTCGTCTACGGCCCAGTCACAGTCGTTGTCCAGGCCGTCGCACGTCTCATCGCTGGGCAGGATAGCGCCTTCACAGAATTCCTCCCCCTCGACGCAAGCCATCTTGCCAAGCTTGCAAACTCCCTTGTTGGAATCGCCACACTCCTCACCAATAATGCTGCTGTTGTCAATCTCGCCGTCACAGTTGTCGTCGAGACCGTTGCAAACATCTTCCAACGGCACCTCTGCAGTGCAGGTAGCCGAGCCAGCGGGGGGACACTTGTTAGTTCCCAGGCAAGCCCCGAACTCGTTCTCTACGGCACAATCCACGGTCCACACTGTCCGCTTGCCAATCTCGTTGCAAACACACTGCTCGATCTTCGGCTGACACTGGCCGGTAAGGCCTTCGCCGAAGTCAAACGCTCGGCATGTGTACCCGTCCGGGCAGTCCTCATGGGCAATGCAGGAGAAGCCACAAAAACTCCCCTCGGTAGCGAGGGGCAGGCAGTGGCCCAGGTAGGTCCCGTCCAATGTTGAGCAGTCATCGTTTGTAATACAGGGCATGCACAGGACACTCGTGTGCGGCAAACAGAGTGGTTGGGTAGGGCCCACATCATCGTAGATCGGGAAGCAGCCCCAATCTTCCTTGTAGCAGCCGCCCTGCGCGTCACAAGGTTCAGCGCAGATTCCAACTGCCAATTCCTGCAGGCAGATGTCAGAGGGACAGTCGCGATCACTCAGGCATTTCTGAGGGGCGTGGCCATCAGAAATGGCCAGAGCACCGTCCGCCAATAACCAGGGGTTGTTGGCAGACTCGCCGCTCAGATCACTATGCAAACCGAGACTCGGAGAGCTGTTGTCATTGCCACACGCGTAACAGAAGAGGAGCAGAAAGGTCGCTGCCACATATCGCATCATGAATGCCCTCATATCTACTAATAGCCTGTCGCAGTCTACCATAGGCAGCAGGCAAGCGGAACCGCGCGTCTGTTGACATTCCATCGAGGCAGCGGGATGATGATTACTGATGAGTGAGAAATGGCGACTGAAGGGGGTTGACTGGGGGCGCCCCTTAATGGATGAGCAAGGGCTGCCGGCCGTGCTCTATGCTCCTGCCCCGAAGTCCCGAGTTTTGCCCTGCAGCCACGTTCTATCAAATGATAGTCTGAAGATTATCGCCCACGGAGATGGTGGTCTCTTCCCCTTCCTCTTTCCCGGCCCCGTGGTGAATATGTGCGGGGATGGGCTGAGCGGTGCAGGGGCTCCGGCACTGATGTTGCGAGAGGGTGGGCGACTACGCAGAGTTGTTGGTCTGGACAACAAGATGGCTGACCACTCTGATGTGATTACCTCGAATCTCGTACTCTCTCCTTTCGCAGCCACCCTCCGTTTCTCCTTCTCCGATGTACATGTGGCGCGCACGGTAGCGCTGCCAATCAGTGGTTTGCCAGCAGTGATGACGATTCATCGAGTTACCAACAGCGGTAAGGGAGTACGGTGGATATCACTTCTGGAGGTCTGGTCTCTGGCCCCCCACGTGGTCGGCGTCGCCGAAGGAAGTGGTTCCGGCTTCCTCGGCCGTCGTCTCTCTTCAGTTCTGAAACGGGGAGTGGAGGGCAACGGCTATTTCAAGGAGCGGTCCGTCGGCAGCCCGGTACGGGTCGAAACTTCCTTCGAGCTACAACGAGAAATAGCGGAAAAAATGTTGCCGGACCTGGGGGACTGGAAGATGCCGCCAGTCCAGTTTACAGCTTTGACGCGCAACGTGAAGATGCACGTAGGGAAGCTGCCCGTTTCCTTCCTCGCTGCCCTCGACCCTGAAAACGAAGCGCCCAAGTACGCGGTCTTGCGCCGGGTTGTGGCCGAGTCGCGCTTCGAAATCCCTGCCGGTAAGAGTGTCTACGGGGGGCTCGTTACCTGGTTCGGGCCCTGGGAAGAGGCTAAAGATGGTCTACGCCGTCTCCTCCCTGTACAGAATTTCGAGCAGAATGAGTCCGTCTTGTGGCGGAAAAGGGTCTGGCCGGGCCTCGTTGCCCGTAAGACAGCAGACCCAGAGAAAGAGGCCTTCGAAGGCCTCTGGTACGGCGGTTGTGCCCTGGGAGCACTTCAAAAGTCAGGCGACCAGGGTTTTCTGGCACCACCCCTGGGTTTCGACACTTTTGTCAGCGGTGTTTCACATAGTTGCGCCAATCTGGCGGCTACCCTGGAGGCACTCACATGGACCGACCCGAAGCGGGCACTAGCCGCTTTGGAAGATGCCGTGACGCGACTTCTGGGTACTTCTCTGGACCCAGAAACTTCTGACGAAAGAATGGTCGAAGGGGCAATTTGGTTGCTCGTGGCACTGGGAACATATCAGGGCGTTCATTCGGCACAACTTCCTGAATCGCTGCAAACCACCTTGCCGCAGGCGATGGAGCACCTTGTCGCGTATCTCCAGCGGGAAGACCTCTTTGGGAATGCCGAGTTGCTTACCACAAAATGGTGCGACCCGGATGCTGACCGGGCCCATGCTCTATCGCAAGTCCCGGCCCGTGTAGACGGTGACCTGGAATCTCTCACCGCCACCGCAGTTATGGTTCGTGGCTGTGAGATGTTTGCGGGCAGTTTCCGGCCCTTGCTGCCGGCGGTTGCTGCCGACCTCGACGTTATTGCGGCCCGCCACCGCGCGGCACTCGAAGCACTTGTAGTGCAGCGCGAATTGGAGCCATGGATTCTCAGAGGCCTCTTCGTGCCAGATCCTGAGGCTACCCTTGACCACCTTGTCGCGCTGCTCTGGATGGGGCTATCCAACGAACTTGCGGATGCCGTCTGGGAGCAGGTCAAGGCAGGCCTGAAGCAGGAGCGCAAAGCCTCATTGAAATGGAGCCCTCGCCTCTTTGCCATTGCGGTTCGCAGGGATTTGGACGTCGCCGTTCGATATCTCGCGGACCGGCGTTTGCTCTCTAGAGGACGCTGGCCCTGCCCAGATTGGCATGCCCTATTTGACCCCGTTGTCCGCGAACATCATCTGGCCGCTGGGAGAGGAACGCTGGTCTGGCCTGGACGAGAGTACGCGATTGCAAATGTCCTCCACCAACTGGCCTTCTTTGGACTTGAAGTTTCGGCCGACGGACTCGTCTGTCGAGCTCCCGAATCGCTCTCCCTGGCGCGTCTGGAACTGCCTGTTTTTGATCTGCGGGCCGGGGCCAGGACTTATACCGGGGAGTGGCGTGGGCAGGGAGAAACCACAAAGTTCATCGTCGACTTCTCCACCGAGGAGAGGGTCGAGGAAATAGAATTGTCCCGAGGAGAACCATGGAGCGTAGAGAAAGTCACCTCCTAGTTGGAATCACCTTCCTGCTACTACTCTGCCCACCGGCGCAAGCCGAAGAGGTCAAAGAGGCGGCAACAGGCATCGAGTTTGCAGCGGATACTGGCGATGGTCTCTCCTTGCTCGGCGTCGGTGTGCGCAAGAAGCTGGTCTTCAACGTCTACGCAGCCGCCCTCTATGTGGATGGTGCCGCCTTCGTTGAAGCGGTAGGCGAGAAGGGGGTTGCCGGAGCCAATCGGGTCGTACATCGCAGCGGCATCAGACGGCGAATGGTCCTGCATTTTGTCCGCGACGTTCCCGCCGAAAAGATCCGAAAGGCCTTTCGCAACTCCCTCGAATCAAATATGTCAGCCAAGAACTATGCTGCAGAATCGGAGCGACTCGAGACCTTTCTTGCCTCCTGCACCGATGTCAGCAAAGGTGACCTCTTCGTTTTCGAAAGCAAGGGCGATCGCGTCAAAGTGAAATTGCGTGGCAAGACGATCTTCAAGGCGGGCAGTCGCCGTCTGATGCGCGGCATGTGGGGCAGCTACTTCGGCAAGCGCCCCATCAACGAAGACCTCCGCAAAGGCCTGTTGCGGCGTAGCGCAGCGCTGCTGGGTTTGAAGTAGGCTAGGATTTTCCGTAGCGCTTCAGTTTGTTGTAGAGGGTGCGGCGGTCGATGCCGAGTTCTGTTGCCGTGCGCTTCTTGTTGCCCTGGTTGCGGGAGAGGGTGGCGAGGATCACGTCCTTCTCGATCTCGTCGAGAGTCCGCCCCTCGTAGAAGGTCGGGTCGTTCATCTCGGCCAGGACGTTTTCAGGGCGGACCAGGGCTTCGAAATCAACGGGGCCCAGAAGTTCACCTTCAGCAAAGAGGCAAGCGCTCTTCAAGACGGTCTCCAACTCCCGAACATTCCCTGGCCACGGGTATTTACGAAGAGCCATGAGGCCAGCGGGAGCGACCCCCTTGACCGAGGATATTCCTTGCCTCCGATTGTCGTCCAGGAAGTGCTGGACCAGCGCCGGCAGGTCCTCCTTGCGGCGGCGTAGGGCCGGGACTTCGATGGTGACGATATTGAGCCGATAATAGAGGTCCTCTCGAAAGGCCCCTTCGGCGATGCGTTCTTCCAGGTTCCGGTTCGTCGCCGCCAGAACTCGGACATCCACCTTGCTCATCTCAACGCTACCCAAGGGCTGTACCTCACCATATTGCAGCGCGCGCAGCAGCTTACCTTGCATCTCCAGCGGCATGTCACCGACTTCGTCAAGGAAGAGCGTCCCCGTATCCGCGACTTCAAAGAGCCCCTTCTTATCCCGCAGCGCGCCGGTGAACGCCCCCTTCACGTGGCCAAATAGCTCGCTCTCGATTAGGTTGGCCGGTATCGAACTGCAATTGATGGCCACGAAGGGCTTATCAGCTCGCCTTCCCTGTTCAAAGATGCCTCTCGCCACCAGTTCCTTACCGGTGCCCGATTCACCCGTAATCAGGACCGTAATATCGTTGTTGAGGACGCGCCGCATGATCGAGAAGATCGGCTGCATCGCTGAACTCTGCCCGATGATTCCAGGAAATCCCACTTGCTCAGCGCCCTCGTCTGACGGCGCTGGCGCTACATTGGCAAGGGCATCGAGTTCCTGCAGATGATCACGCAGGCGTGTCAGCTCCTCCTGACTCCGCTCCAAGGACGAATTTGCTTCCGCTAGTTCGCGTCCGCTGGCCTCATCCCGGAAGAAGAGCGCGGCCAATTCCGCCAGAGTCTCCAACCCCCTGGCATCGTCACCGTCGAAGGCGGAGGGGATGAAACGGGAATCGACGTAGAGGGCGCCCACCCCCTCTCCGTCATGAATCACCGGGACGCATAACACAGAGCGAAGCGCAAGCTCGTAGACAGAATCCGAATCGGCAAAGGCCTCATCGTTGATGGCATCTTCCAGCAAAACCGTCTCCTCTTCGGAGATGGCATGTTCCGCGATGGTCATGGGCAGTCGAGCTTCTCGGCCACGCAAGTTCTCCTGGTCGAGATTGCGCGCACTGGCAACCGCCAGCTTGCCCCCATCCTTCATGACCAGAAGACCTCTCTCCGCACCTACCGACTCCACGCAGATGTCCACAAGGTCGTCAAAAAAAGCCTTTCGTTGACCGGCGCCAGCAAGGCATCTGGCGAGCTTTCTAATATGGTCCATTCGGCTTCGCTCCATCTTTGCAAGAAGATTACCACAGCCTGATCCAAACTCCAGAACTCTTTGACTTGGGTGGTGCCGGGCGTAAAATGCCGCGGCCGGTTGGGGAGGAGTTATGGGACGTTGGCTACTAGTCTATGCAATCGCAATATCGGGGTTTCTGGCATGTAGCGGGCGCACCGAGGTCGACCTCGGTGCCCAGCATGACTCCACTGACTCATCGAGTACGGACCTGTTCGACCTGGTCCCCGAGGTGCAACTGGCGCGGACCGACCTTCACGATACCTTCGACGCTTCGACTTCACGCCCCTTCGAGGCTATTGATGATGCGGAATTGCGTCTCAGCCCCTGCTCAGTCGATGCTGATTGCGCCGCTGGACTCAAGTGCGCACCTGCCACGGGGCTTTGCGTAGAGTGTTTCAATTATCTCGATTGCG
>CAZFVN010000193.1:0-6944 GCA_964522395.1 uncultured Myxococcales bacterium | reverse complement strand
GTATACGTCCCGTCAAGTGGTGTAAGTAGTTAGCCGTCGTTTTCCTCTCGCAGTTGTCTCTGTCTTCGTCTCTGTCTTCGTCTTTGTCTTCGCCTCCGTCGTAGCCGTTGTCGTTGTCTTGGCCGTTGTCGTTGCCGTTGTCGTTGCCGTTGTCGTTGCCGTTGTCGTTGCCTTGGCCGTTGTCATTGTCGTTGCTTCTGTCTTCGCCTCCGCCGTTGTCTTCGAGGCAGTGCCTTCGAGTTGCCACGGGGCTGGGCGCACGCACAGGGGCCGCCTCTCTCCCCACGCATTGGGCGTAGGGGCAAGGCCTTGTGCACAGCAGCTCTAGCCCAGGCACATTCCAGCATGGGGGAGATTCTTCGACTCCGCTGCGCTCCGCTCAGAACGACACACTCAGCGCAGAACGGGGGGTACAAAGTCAATCAGATCGGAAGGTCAGAGGCAAGCGAGTGGAGTGTCAGGACCCCGGAACATCGGAATGGCGGCCGCCTACGGACAATTATGGAAGAGAGGATTGCAGTAATTCGGGGTGATCTTGTAGCCGCCGGAGCTCGGATCGGTGACAAGCGTGACTTTTCCGCTGGGCCATTCGATGGTTGCCACATCCCACATGTCGATGTTCACCAGCTTGACGTCCGTCACCTCGAAAACCAGTTGACCGTAAATATAGATCCGCATGGTCGCATAACCGGGGCCATATCCGTGGTCGTCCCAGTAGTGAACGCCAACTCGATAGGTGACATTCTCGGGGATGTCGAGATTGATGTTCTCCGGACCCCCACCATCGGTGTCATCCCTGTCGAGACCCGGGTCATCATTGATAGTCGGGTCGAAGCTCCCCCAGTTTGGATGGGCATTGTACCAGAAGCAATCGAAGGGAATGTCAAACCAACCATCAGGGGCACCATCGCCGTCAAGGTCGGGACCAGCCGCATAGGGGTGAAGGAGGTGAAGGTCCATATCCGCCCCTGCATCAGGACCGGTATCAGTTTCATCAAGATCGTCTGGATTGTGCCACAGCAACTCGACGTGTAGCGCCTCGTCCGGAATCACGACGACCTCGTAGACCGCCGGAAAACAGGAGGCGGTACCCATTTCGTCAAAGACAGTTAGATGGATGGTGTAGATACCGGCGATGTTCACGGTGAGAGCCGGATTGGGGAACGTGTTGGACGGCAAGAACTTCTCCACAGAGCCCTCTGGAGCGTCGACAATCCATTGCCATTTGACGATGACTCCGTTGGTGCTGAAGCTCTCATCGCCCTTGAGGTGCAAGGTGGTTTGGGGGATGACTTCGTCACCCTCAGCTACTTTGATTATGGCGTTGGGGCATTTCGCGTGTCCCGCCCCCCCGTTCATGTACACTTCCTTCTCGGTTTCAAAGGTGTTGTTTTCAATGATGAGCGTGCCCTCATCGAGCAGGATCTTGCCATCACCGTCCAGCGGGTTTTCGGAATCGGGCTCATAGGCGACCTGCAGGAAGATGGAGCCGCCGATTGGTATTACGAGAGGGCTCTCGGTGGAAACTTCCTGGTCGAGGTCATCGGTCAAGACCGAGAAGTCGGGCGATGACCCTTCGGCGAATCTAAATCCGGTGACGTGCACCGGGGCATCACCGCAAGAGGAGAGTTCCAGCGGAACCGTCGTCTCTGTTCCAACCAGTTGGCCGCCAAAGCTAAGCTGTTCAGGGTTGACTGCCAGGCAAGGCACTGTTTCGTTACCTGAGAGAGTTACTTCGGTGCCATTGGCGGCCTCAGGGTCATTGCTGAAGAGAAGCATGATCGCACTTGCCGGGTCCGCCGTGGTGGGCACGAAGCGGACGTCAAAATAGGTCTTCTCGCCCGGGGGGATCACCACTGCTTCTTCGAAGGTGATGCCCTCTGCCGTGCCCTGGCCTACCGCATAATCAGTGCCATGTACTGAAATGGTGTAGTACTCACTGCCAACCGCGCTGAACCCGGTAAGGGTCAGGTCGGCGTCACCGGTATTAAACACGTTCACGTTGCGTTTGTCCTGCTGTCCCGCACTGACCTGGGCGAAATCGACCCAGGTAGGATTCACCTGGATTCGCGGATAACCGGCCAGAGTAGCAAGTTTGACTCTCACAGTCGGGGCATTTGAGGCGTCAGTGCTAAGCACCAGTGTTGCCGAGCGAGCCAGGTCATCGATGTGCTGGAAGACAACTCGGATGGCAAGTTCTTCAGGCATTTCGTCCGTCCCTTCCCCCAACGCCGCGACGTAGAAGTGACTTCCGGCCCCTTTGGATTCGGTGAAGGATGCGGGCAGTTCCAATGTGAAGGGTGGAGAAATGTCCTGCCCTCCCCCTTCCACCATGAAATCGGCCAGTTCGATACTCTTCACCAGAAGCGGACGCTCCCCGGAGTTCTTAATGAGCAGAGTACTCTTCAGCGTGCCACCCAACTCCACCGCCCCTAGCTCGAAGTCAATCTGACAACCCGATTCGCCCGCTGACCCTCCGGCGCAGACTTCGGCTGGAGATATCTCGATAGCGGGGTAATTGCCCAGGATTTCGACCTCCTCATTCCCTCCTCCGGTTTCACAGCCCCAGGTAACGGCAACGAGCGCAAGTGCAACCAGCAATGATAAATTCACAGACCTCTCCCCTTTCATGAAACTCCTCCTTATTCACTTTGTTTTGTGATCCTCGGTAGCGTCGCAACTAACCTAGAAACACCGGAAGGAGAAAAATGTGATCATTTATTCTGCCCACAGCGGTACCCCCCGCGGCAGGCGAGGCACAGCCTCGCAGAGCAGGGGGCTGTCGCGTACCACCAACGCCGAGTCTCGAAACTCCACCCGTCCCCTATGACCTAGCATGCAAAGTATGGGAGGGGAATAGCAGCCCACAGCTCGCTACGCTGCCGCCGTGGGTACCGCTGTGACCGAGCATGGAAATCATGGGAGGGGAACAGCAGCCCACAGCTCGCTACGCTGCCGCCGTGGGTACCGCTGTGGTCGAGCATGCAAAGTATGGGAGGGTTGCTTTGGGGGGGGTATGGCTGATAGCCTGCAGACGTTACATTATCTACGGGGGAATGACACATGCGTACACTGGTTCTCGGTCTGACCATCGTTGCTCTTGCATCGTCTGCATCGGCGGCACCGATTCTTCCGCCCACGGGAAATGCCGAACTCGATAGCCACATGCACCGCCACGGACGGCAGTTCTTTGGAATCAACGCGGTGCCTTTTGGTCTCTCCCTCGATGCCCATGCCAAGGATGAAGAGTCCATTGATTCGATTAATACCTTTTTGGCTCAGGACGAGTCCGAGGATATCGTGGCCGTGACCGGGAAGCATCCATACGAATTGCTGTCGGGCTACGGCGAATATGGGGATCTCGGTTTCTTCGGCGGAGTGGCAGTGGCAGGGACGGCTTTTGCATACCAGACTCTACGCCGCGAGGGGGCCCCGGAAGAACTCTTGTCACTCTGGAGAGAACGGGTCGTTCGGGCGGCAGATTCCTGGCACCTCTTCTACGTGCTGAGCGGTGGCAAAGGGGTGGTGGCGCGAGGAATCCGGCGCATGGTCAAAGAGTTTCCTGACCAGCCGACGCTGCCCGTGCATTACCCGGAAATGCTTCCCCTCTTTGATGAGGATGGAAAGCCTCTTCCGCAACCCAAGAACAACGGTACCTACCGAGAGGACAACTCCGGTGGAGTGCTACCCGAGGGGGAGTGGATCTGGAAGGACTCTGCGAGCAAGGACCAGGTATCTGGGCAGATTTTCGCCATGATCGCGCTCTACGACGCCATGAAAGATGACCCCGACATCGATCAGGCACTGGTCACCCGGATGCAGGAAGATGCGCTGGGCCTCGCTCAGGTGCTCATGACGAAACGGGAGATTGAGAATCTCGAGGGGCCCGCCGGCAAAGGCGAATACGACCTTATCATTATGGATGCCGACGGTCGCCCGACCTTCCACCACGACTTGAACCCTCTCTCCCTTGAAAAGCTCTACCTGACAGAGGAGCAAGGGTCCTGGAACGTCTTCAATCTCTTCATGACCGTGGGCGTAATGAAAGGGCTATACCACGTCACCGGCGATCCCGATGTCGAGGCGTTTATCTATGAAGAGCTCCTCTCCAAACGCAACTATCTCCAACTAATGAAGGACTCCCTCGACGGTGCCAAGGGTGCGTTGGATTACATTTACGCTGGCACGATGACCAACTTTGACAATCCCGACATGACGGGCGTGGCCCTCTGGATGGCCCTCTATACCGAAACCGACCCGGAGGTGGCGGACGTACTCCACTTCTGGCTGGAGCAGGGGTGGTGGCAACGGGCGGGAGAGTCACATACCGCAGCACTCTGCAAGCAACCCTTCTGGCACGCCATCTACCTTGGTCTGACTCGCACCGGGGTCCAGCCGAAGACGGTGAAAGAGCTGAGGGACCTGCTCCTGGCATTCGACCTGGGCCCCTACTGGAATCCGATGCGCATCAACTGCGACGATACAGAAACCGCGGCCGGGGAGTGCCTCGCCATCGACGGCGATACCATCCTGACCTTGACGGCACAGGACGATGGCGGCACTTGGATGGCCAGCGAAGCCCTCGACCCGTCAATCCGACCACCCTCGAACTTCAATGCCCGCTCGAATCCATTCCGGGTCAATGGAGGCGGCGGCATGAGACTCAACCCGGGCGGCGACCTGTTGGCCGCATATTGGATGGGGCGCTATCTGGAAGCCAGCGAACCGGGCGCCAGCAACGTCTCGCCCTTTGCGCGCAGCCACATGCCTGTGGGCGGGTGGCCCGATACTGTGGTTGAGGCGTCGGCAGACATTGTCACGGCAGTGGACAACGGGGCGCCTGAAATCACCCCCGCAGACCACACACCTCCTGACAGCACCCAGTCCGACGCCAATTCTGATATCGTCGCCTCATCAGGCGGGAAGTCCGGAGGGTGCAGCGGCGGGCGACCCGCAGGTTGTGGGGCACTGGGGTTATGGTTACTCCTCTTACTGGGAATGTCGCGTCTACCAAGGATACGGCAATGGTATGGACGCCGGGTGCGTTTGACTTGAGGAGGGCTCCCGGCTACACTTACCGGCCAGAACATCCTTAGGAGGCATAAACAAATGCGTCGTCTGGGTATCTTCCTGACCCTAACGGTTCTTGCGAGCACGATTGCTACCCCGTCTAGCGCGGGGGAGCTGAATTGCGGCGAGGCCCTGGCCTGCTTGCTTTCATGTCCCGATAACGATTCTCAATGTGCATTCGGTTGCGCCGGAAATCTGAACATCCATGCAGAGGGCCTCTATGCCGAACTCCTGCTCTGCCTGGCACCGCTATGTCCGGGCAACCCACCCAACACCGTCTGTTTGCTCCAGGCTGGGGCGGGCTCCTGCCAATCGCAATACAAGACCTGTGTCGATGATGCTGGCTGTTTGGGCACTTGTGAGGGCAAAGAGTGCGGCGATGATGGCTGCGGACTTGACTGCGGCGGTTGCCCTCCGGGTATGACCTGCGATGGCGGCACCTGCACCATGTGCACACCGGATTGCGTCAATAAAGCTTGCGGCGACAACGGTTGCGGAAGCAGTTGTGGCAACTGCCAGGATGGGGATGGATGTATCGACAATCAGTGCGTTCCCTGTACCCCTGCCTGCGGTGGCAAAGAATGCGGCGAGGACGGCTGCGGCGGGTTCTGCGGTCAGTGCGGTTTCGAAGTCGAGTGCGTAATTGGACACTGTGTCGGCTGCACCCCTAACGGCGCAGGCAAAGAGTGCGGTGACAACGGCTGCGGCGGTATGTGCGGCGCCTGCGGCCCCGGATTCAAGTGCGACGTCGGAGTCTGCATCGAAGACATTCCCTGCGAAATCAACTGCCTGAACAAGGAATGTGGTGACGATAGCTGCGGCGGCTCCTGCGGCACATGCGGACCTGGCCAGTTTTGCGCCGGGTCTGGCCTCTGCACTGAAGGCTCTGCGCCCGATATCGTTGAACAAGATTTTGGCGGGGACAACGAATCGCCTGCCAACAACGACGGCTTCAATCCGAACCCGGGCCAGGACAGCGTGGCCCCCGTGGGCAACCAATGCCCTGACGGCTACAAGCTCTTCTTTGGAGATTGCGTTATTGACAAGAGCAAGAGCAACGGCGGTGATTCCGGTGGTTGTTCGGCAACGGACACTCGCTCCTCGGGCGCTCTCTTGCTCCTGCTCATCGCATTGGGCCTTCTCGTCTGGCCCGCAACACGAAATCTTCGACCCCGGATGTTCCGGTTCTAAGGGTTCCCTCACCTTCGCTAAGGAGAAACTAATGAAGACGCTCGTTACCACACTGGCAATCATCGTCGCCTGCAGTTTCATGGGTATCGGCACAGCTTCTGCACAGGAAGAGCTAGACAAGGAAAAGCACAGCACCATTGGCGAACAGTTGGTGCCCGTAGGTGAGCACAATAAGTACGAGTACGCCTACAAGAAGCACCTCATTGCAACCAATCCGCTCGCCTGGTTCTTTGGTACCTTCAGCGTCGGTTACTCCTACGCATTTTCAGACTTCATCGCTGTGCGGGGTGATGCCTCCTTCCTGCACCTTCGCGATACCGACCTCTACGGATTTGAGCTCGGCGTCTCCGCTCCTATCTTCTTCAAGAAGATGAACGACGGCTTCTACCTTGAGCCCGGTCTCTTCGCACTCTACCTCGATCTTGGCGATTCCGTCAGCGTCAGCGGCGGTGGGGCCCAACTGCTTCTCGGCTGGAGCTGGATTTGGGATTCCGGATTCAATTTCAACCTGGGGTTTGGCCTCGGCAATGCCTGGCTCTCTGCCGAAGAGTCGAGCACCAACTCCGATTCCGACACATACGATGGCGTCATCCCCCGCGGCCGCCTCCAATTCGGCTACGCTTTTTAATTCTGCCAGGGTGCTTGACGGAGTACCATGCTAGCACTTCGAACCACGCTACCGC
>CAZFVN010000192.1:0-6965 GCA_964522395.1 uncultured Myxococcales bacterium | reverse complement strand
TTGTATCCGCCAGTCCGGTATTTATTTGATGGAAGGTGCTTGACAACCACACTGAGTATATCCTGCCGAGAGCCAATGTTAACCATGGCAAATGTTAAAGCGTTGGCCAGACTTGCTGCATTCGTCTTCCGGTCGAGGAAACGACGCACCATTGCGGGATAGCCGTGGACTCTGGAGCGAATTGCAAAGGCCCCATCGGTCAACTCCTGAGCTGTCATTCCGCGCGGCTCATAAACCGCATTACCGAAGCGATAGTCGGGGTTGATCCACCAGCGGTCCAACAGCAGTCTCTTCTCCGATGCCAGCCGATTGTAGAGCGGCGTCCCCGGGAAGGGATTGAGATGGTTGAAGTTCAGCAGGAAGAACTTCTGCTCCATGGCGAACTGATAGGTGCGCTCGAAGATACCCGGATCGTCGGCATCGTACCCAAAAACAAAGGTCGCGTAGACCATGATTCCGTGGTCCCTGACGATCTTCAGTTTGCGGGCATACTCACCGGCATCCGCCCAGCCCTTCTTCATCTGGTCGATGGTCCCGGGATTGAGTGACTCCAGCCCGATAATCACTGTCTGGCAACCAGCTTTGACCATCAATTCCAGCAACTCCGGATCGTCCACGAAATCGAGAGACGTCTGGGCTGTCCAGCGCTTCTTCAAGGGCACAATTTCGCGCAACATTGTCTTGGTGCGACTCGCATGACCGCAAAGATTGTCGTCAGAAAAAAAAGTCCAGCGCTCTTCGGCCCGCTCCAGTTCCTCCACCACGTCCCGCACCGGCCGATGCCGCAGGCCCTCTGGATAGAAGGCCCGCACGGAACAGAAGTCACAGTTGTGGTGGCAACCACGCCCAAACTGAATCACATTTACCGGCGCATATTTCTTCTTGGAGAAGATGGACGCGTCTGGGCGGGTGGCTGCGAGGTCGGCTCTTCCATCCTGTCGGTAGATTGCCTGCAATCGCCCCTTTTGGGCATCCTCTACGATCTGCGGCCATAGTACCTCCGCCTCGCCCACCGCCACGACATCAGCGACCAGACTGGCTTCGTCCGGACACTGAGAGGGATGGAAGCCGCCCAGTACAACCGGCACTCCGTCACGCCTGAATCGGTCCGCAATCTCGTAAGCCCGACGCGCCTGAAAGGTCCCCACTGAAAGGGCCACCAGATCCCACTGCTCATCAAATGGAGGCTCTTCGAACCGGTCATCAAGAGCCAGCACCTCAACCCCAGCCGGCGTTGCCCCAGCCAACACCGCCAACGCAGTGGGTCGCAGACAGGCAAGCGCCTTTTGCCGCTTCGCGTCCCGCACCCCCAGGCCAGGTTGTATCAACGCAATCCGCACCGTCGAAATCCTCCAGTCTTGGGAGACTATCGCTATTGGGTACCACGGTCAATCGTGGTTGGTGTTGGGTGGGACGATAGGAGTCGCTGCGCGCGGCGACAGCCCGGGGATGCAGGGCGATGACCGAAACCCAAACCTAAAGAAACCCCAGCGGTCGCACCTTCGCTATCCGTCTGAAATCATCATCGTCATGGAGCAGCACAGCGTCGTTGTCCAGGACAAGTTGTGCAATAAGACAGTCAATGCTGCCGCGCAAAGTAAGACCCTTCCGCCGACAATCGAAGTAGATGCGGGCCGCAGCCTGATGGGTTTCCCACGAGTCACCTGGTTCTAGCAGATTCTGGGTCGAAAGGTAGGCTTGAAGCTGCTTCCATTCGCGCTCGTTGCGAGCGCCTTGAAGCAACTCCTGACAGCAAATTGCAGGGACGTGATAAGGGGTGTCATGTTCCTCCAGTTTCACTAGCTTGCCTACCGGTTCAGTCACCTTCCCCTTCAGCAGATCAATGAGAACTGAAGTATCGACCACGATCATTTCTCGTTTTGCCTCAGCGCCTTGTGGTCAAAATCCGGAGCGAAGCGGAGCTTGCCTCGCAAATCGAGGAGGTTCTTCCGCTTGCGCACCTTCAGCAACGTACGCAGCGCCTCATCCACCACGGCTCGCTTGGTCTTGAGCCCGGTGAGCTGCATGGCCTCTGAAAGCAGCTTGTCGTCCAACTCAATATTGGTGCGCATTACACATCTCCTTACACATAAAGATACACCATCGAGCAGCTTAGTCAACCCCCCCACGATTGACCTCGCCCGGCAATGCCTATATTGTCAACCACATGCTATTTCGCACCATGAAGCGACTCATCAAATCAACCCCGGCAGTACGCAGGACGGTGACCCGGCTCTCCTACGAGATGCTCTCCCGGGCCTTTGATGACCCACGCCTGGTGGTCATGAATTACGGGTACGCCGCGCTCACCGAGAACGGTCACACCTTGGAATTGGCAGCGCGGGACGAATGGAGCCGCTTTTCATTGCAACTCTACCATCGAGTGGCCGGAGCGGTGGAGCTGACGGGCAAAGAGGTACTTGAAATCGGCGGCGGTCGGGGTGGTGGAGCCGAATTTGTTGCCCGCACCATGCACCCAAAGCAACTCATCTGCACCGACATTTCAGCCGCCGCCATGGACTTCGCCGCCCGCACCCACGCCTCCACTCCCAACGTCGCATTCCAGCAAGCTGATGCCGAGAATCTGCCTTTTGGCGATGGCTCTTTTGATGTGGTGATCAATGTAGAATCGTCTCACTGCTACGGAACCATGGACCGCTTTCTGGGCGAGGTTGCCAGAGTACTGCGCCCCGGCGGACATCTCCTTTATACCGATTTGCGGGATGCTTCTGAGGCGACCGCGCTGGAGAGTACCCTGCGCGAGAATAGCACAGGGCTGAAACTGGTCGAATTGGAGGATATTACGGCCCACGTGAGGGCCGCGCTGGACTTCACCGGAGACCAGAAGGAAGAACTGCTGGTAGCCATGGCAGCACCACTTCGGGGGATGTTCAAAGATCAGTCGGGGATACCGGGCGGAGCCGTTCACCGCGCCTTCGCAGCCGGCGAGAGGACCTATTTCTGCGCGGCCTCAGTCAAGGAGGATTCGCAAGAATGAGTAGTCCTTTGGTCAAGGAGGCGTCGTTAGAATGAAGATCCTTCTCATTCTGGCAGGAGACAACACTTACCGCCATAACGGCTTCATCTATAACAAATCCCTCTACGCACCACTCACGCTCTCCACCCTTGCCGCCCTTGTGCCGGAGGAACTCAACCCGGAGATTACGATTGTCGACGAAGGGGTACAGCGTCTCGACTACACGAGACAACAGTGGGACGTAGTGGGGATCACTTGCTGCGCCTCGGCAGCACCACGCGCCTACGAACTGGCCTGCTTCTTTCGCGAACATGGCACTCTAGTCGTATTGGGCGGCTCCCACCCTTCGCTCAATCCGGAAGAGGCTGCCGAAAACGCCGACTGCGTAGTCGCCGGCTATGCCGAGGAGTCCTGGCCCAAACTGCTGCTGGCCCATGCCGGCGGGGAGCAACTGCAACGCATCTACCATTCGCCGGCCCCCCGGGAACTGCCGGCCGTACCGCCCCGCCGGGACCTGATACCCGACTCAATCTACCTCACCAAGAACACGGTGATAGCCTCCCGCGGCTGCGCCAACCGCTGCGACTTCTGCGCCATCCACACCATGTGGGACCGTTCGCCGTGCGTTCGTCCGGTGGCCGAAGTCGTTGATGAGATCAAGGCCTTGCCCAACAAGAAAGTCCTCTTCCTGGACCCGAACCTCACCGCCAGTCGCAGCTATGCTCGTGCACTCTTTGAGGCCCTCATCCCGTTAGAAATAAAATGGCGAGGACTGGCCACCCTCGACATGACAAAGGATGCCGAAATGATGCGCCTCGCCACCGCCAGCGGCTGCTACGGTATCCTGGCTGGGTTTGAAACCATGAATCAGGCCAATTTGCTGGCCGCAGCCAAGCCAATTCAACAGGTGGATGAGTACAAAGAAGCAGTCCGGATCTTCCACGAATCGGGCATTTCCGTTCTAGGTTGCTTCGTCCTCGGTTTCGATGAGGACACGAAGGAAACATTCAACAATATCGCCGACTTCATCGATGAGGTAGAAGTCGATCTTACCCGCTTTTCCATACTCACACCCTACCCCGGAACCGACCTCTTCAAGAAGCTGGATGGGGAGGGGCGCATCATCTCACGCGATTGGCGTGAGTACGATACCGAGCACGTCGTCTTCCAGCCCGCCAAGATGTCCCCCGAAGAACTCCTGGCCGGCTATCGAGCCGCCTAGAAGGACCTCTATCGATCCAGCCGGATTGTGAAGCGGGCCCGGCGCGCAGAGTCACTTGGCGCGGGACTGGTTTCGTTGGCTGGAAATTTGATTTTCAAATACCACTTTCCGACGCGCAAGCACCGGGAAGGCGGCTAGGCCGCCAGCATATAAGATTCCCATGGGCGAAGACTCGGCTTATTTAGTGCGGGCCTACCCAAAAAAGCCATCAACCAGCTTCTGCAAAGCAGCAATATCAGTAGCAGTATGAATCGAAGCCCGAAAGGGCGACGCGTTGGGCAGACCACGAGCGTACCAGATGACATGCTTGCGCACTTCTTTGGCGACAATCTTATCAGGCTTGACCTTGGCGGCCAGGGCGATTTGGAGTCTGATCAACTCCCGCCGTTGAGCGGTGTCCCCCTCGGCGAGCTTGGCAATAGAGAATGGTGCCGGGGAAAACTCCGAAAGATCCGGGACCGTGTGGTTTTGCGGTCCGAGGAAGTCGGTCCCCCTAAGCCCCTCAATGATCTCGGCGAAGAGCCAGGGTCTCCCCAGCGCCCCGCGCCCCACCATGATGCCTGCGCAGCCCGTCTCCTCGAACATCCGACGAGCATCGGCCGCGTCCTTGATATCGCCGTTGCCAATTACAGGGATCGACAAAGCCCTGACGGTCTTTCTGATCAACGACCAGTCCGACCGTCCACCAAAGGCCTGCTCCCGGGTCCGGGGATGGAGAGTCACACTATCCATCCCGCAATCTTCCGCCAGCTTTGAGATTTCTACTGCATTGATGGTGCTGTTGCTCCAACCAGACCGAATCTTCACGGTCACGGGCACCTCAACCGCACCCCGCACAGCCCGCATGATGGTACCCGCCAATTCCGGGGTCTTCATCATCGCGCAGCCCTTGCCACCCTTCACAATCTTGCGCGCCGGGCACGCAAAGTTCAGGTTCACCGCATCGGCCCCGTGTTCCACCGCCAGTTGAGCAACATTGGCCATTATCTGTGGGTCGCTCCCCACAATCTGCAAGGCGTGAGGCCCTTCCATTTCCAGGAGTTCAAGTTGGTCAGTCAGCAGATGCATCCGCTTGACACTTATGCCGTGGGCCGAGACCATCTCGGACATCGTCGGACCCGCCCCAAAGTAACGGCACAAGACCCGCACTGAAGGGTCGGAAACACCTGCCAGCGGGGCGAATTGCAGCCCATTGCCCACCACGATATCCCGGGTACTCCAACTCATTGGCCAGCCTCCGGGAAATCGTATTTCAAGAGAATGGCATCCTCCCGATTATCGGTGTAGTAAGCCCTTCGCACATCGAGAAAGGTAAAACCCCCTGAAATGTAGAGGGCATGGGCCGCGACGTTCGAGCGTCGCACCTCTAGGTACATATAGACTGCTCCTTCACTGCGACAATGCTTCACTATCTCGTCCATCAGTGCCCTGCCTAATCCCTGCCGTTGCAGATCCGGGACGATGGCAATGTTCATCAGGTGAGCCTCGTCGAGAACCACTCGATAGGTCGCATATCCAGCCACCCGTCCCTGCTGCTCAGCGACCATGGTGAATGAGACCGGTCCCTCCATTTCAGCCAGGAACATCTCCGGATACCAGGGGGCCGTGAAGCTGGCGTGCTCAATGGCCATGATCTCCGGTAAGTCGTCGTATGCCATAGGGCGAAAACGCATGGCAGCAGTCTAATGGGAGAGCGAGTTTTGAGCAAGCTCAAGAGCACTTCAAGGGATCATTCACCTGTGCTATCATGCGTCCAAACAACGGAGGTGAATGATGCGGTGCTGGCTCCTGATAGTGGCTTTCTCAATGGCTTTGGCCCCCCTGGCGTATGCGGATCATTTCGATAGCACACCTACCACAGTAGTCGTCTACAAAAACGGTCTGGCATGGGTCCAGGAAGAGGGCCGGGGCGATACGCAGAATGAATGGGTCTCCACTCGCATTCACGGCCGACCGGTAGTTGGTACCCTCAGGCTCACCGGCAAAGGTGGACTTGACATCGTTGAAATCCAGGCGGTGCCCGGCCCGGCCGACAAGTCCTATCGAACTCTCATGGCCTTGACCGAGGAATTCAAAGGCAAAACGGTCTACATCAGGACTGCCGAAGGCGAGCGTTCCGGTATTCTGCTGGGTGTTCCCCCACAGGCACTTGGCGGTGGTGAGCAGATGGTGGCCCTGGGAGTCAAAGATGGGACGCTCATGATTCCTATCAACAAGATCCTGCAGATTGAGAGCGACGTCTCCACCGCGAGCCTGCCGGAAACCCAGCGCACGGGCGACGCAGAGCTACGACTGCGACTCTCCCTCAAGGAGGGGAAATACCACATCACGTCATCCTATATGACGCAGTTCCTCGGCTGGCTGCCAACCTATCAACTGGACATCAATGGCAACGAAGGGCAATTGCAATTGGACGCGGTTGTAGCCAACGACGGGCTCGACCTCGCCGGCGCAGAAGTGCAATTCGCCACCGGTGAGGGGACCTTTCCCCTCCGCTACACCCAGTCACCACTGGTCGAGCAGGGAACCCAGCCACAATGGGTGATGCAACAGGTTATGGATGGAGTGCGCGGCGGCCTCAACAATCTGGACAACAACAACCCCGCCTTCAACATGATGAACGCCATGCCCGCCCAGCAGATGATCGGACTCGGAGGCCTCGAAGGTGCCCAGTCCTCCGGCGAGGAAACGCACCTCTACGGCCCCTTACGCCTATCGCTCAAGAAAGGTGAGCGGGCCAATATTCCCCTGGGGAAGGGTACGGTG
>CAZFVN010000191.1:0-6974 GCA_964522395.1 uncultured Myxococcales bacterium | reverse complement strand
CAATTGTATCCGCCAGTCCGGTATTTATTTGATGGAAGGTGCTTGACAACCACATTCACCAGCTCCTCTTCGAGAGTCATCTGTACAGTCCTCATGAACACCCCTATGTCTATAGCTATGATAGTCCACATGAGCATGTTGGTCAAGGTTAGGGTCGGTGGGGCGGGGGAATTCACGCGAAGCAGAAATGAGGTCCGCTCACTTGTTTCCACACCCCGCGCGACATAGCATGGAATCATCTAGCTGAACGGATGGTTCCAGAGGAGAGAGATGATCAGATATGTGATAGCAGCAGTAACTGCACTCGCCGACCTTAGCGGGGCAACCGAACTGTACCGCTATGCCGAAGCCCAGGAGAAGAGACTGTTGAAGCGCACCAAAGAGTATACCTTCGACGGCTTCAAACTTGGCGACAACTACGCCAGAGAGGTCATGAAGCGCGCCCCCGACGACAAGCCTTGCGACAACGACCCCATCGACATCAACGCCAGGCGGTTCATGGTTTACGGCGCCCAGCCCTGTCGGGACCTCACTTTCCCCAACGAGACGACGGTAGTGGCCAACTGACGCTGGGCAATAAGAAGGTACCACATTGCCTATTGCGCGGGGCTACCTGGATTGGCGCAGCAGGCGGGCAGCCTTGACCATGCTCTTGAGCTTTGCCACGGCGGTATCATGGTCATTAACGCAACGTTCTGCAAAGCAGCCAAAGCCGCAGTCAGGGTTCAAGAAGATCTGCTCAGGAGTGTAGAATTCGAGGGCCTGCTCCACCCGGGCGACAATCTCCTCTGGAGTTTCAGGAATAGCTGTGCGGGGGTTCACCACACCAGGGCCGATCTCCTTGCCTGCCAATCGTTGGAGCGCGCCTGGGCATTATCTTGCTCCAGGTCATCCGGCCGGTCGGAAAGAAGCTCGCCTTTGCGCACGAAGTAGGCGGTGTAGTCCGGTCCCCGGCACAGACCGAGGTAGTCGTGGCCGACCATTCGACAACAGGGGGGCAAATCATCCTCTACGGTGGACTCCGGACTGCGCATTTCGAGGATACCGTTCACTGAGACCTGCTGCATATGGTCGCGAATGAGCAGTACCGGGCCCGAACCACACGGGTGATGAGTAGGACATGCGACTCTCCGTAGGCTGCCGTATGTAGTCTCTGTACCAGGCCCGAACCACCGCGGTGATGAGGAGGACATGCGACTCTCCGTAGCTTGCCGTAAGTAGTCTCTCTAGGCGCAACCGATAGGTCCAACGGGACGCTCCGATAACAGAGCGCCTCTTCAGTCAGTATTGTCGATGGGGTCAGGTGGTGACGAAGCCTGCGAAGAGGTTGGCAAGGGGTGATTGGCTGCGCCGCTGGTCGCGCACCATATAGAAGTTCCTTGTGACAAGCAGGTCCTTGACGGGCACCGCACTGAGCAAGCCGGCCTCCATGTCTGTGCGGACGGCCCGCGCGGAGATAAAGGCAATTCCGAGGCCGCTCTTTATACCTTCCTTGACTGCGTCGGTAGTGCCAAGCACGGCGGCGACCTTGCATCGGGAGAGGACCTCGTCAAGCTTACCTGCACCCGAGGCAAGGCTCTGCTGGGTACCTGAGCCCTGCTCCCTGGCGATCAGTGGCTGCTCTGCCAGGTCTGTTGTGGACACCAACTCTCGTCCGACGAAAGGATGGTCGGGAGCTACGGCCAGCACCAGTTCATCGTCCCACATGCGAGCGTATTCAAGGCCGGGGCGCTCCACCCTGGAGCCCGTGAATCCTAGCTCCAATTCGCCATCCACCACCCCTTCGATGATGGCTGCTGAGTCGGCCACGGTCAGTTGGACGGTGACCTGGTTGTAGCGCTGGCGAAAGCGGGCCAGGTACGCGGGCAGGATGTAGTTGCCGGGGACGGTGCTGCCGCCGATATGGAGGGCTCCCTGCCAGCGTTGCAAGAAGGCCTCCAGTTCTTGGCCCAACTCCCTACGCCCCTGCAGGAGCGCGCTGGCACGGTCGTAGAAGATGCGGCCGGCCGGAGTTGTGACCACTGAACGCCCCAGCCGATCGAGGAGCCTGGTTCCCACGATCTCTTCGAGGTTTGCGATGCGTTCGCTCACCGAGGCCTGGGCCAGGTGCAGCACCTTTCCCGCTTTGGAGAAGCCACCTTCTTCAACAACCCTGCAAAAGGCCTCGAGTTGCCTGAAATCGAAGTCCATATTCCTTCCTCGCCAATCCGGTGCCCACGATACCACAGCGCGGTGTCAGCGCCAATTGGTGTGAGGGTGGTGCCCCACCAGTATCCATCTCGTGCCAGCGGGAAGGGGCTCCCGGTGTCAAGTTCAGCAATGCCGACTCGAAGGCGTCCGCAGGGGTCGCTTGGCCGGCGTTGAGGGCGGGCGATTTAGGAAACAACGAAGGCTACCAGCCGTGCTCAGCGAGCAGCCCGGCGTGCGCCTCGGCCACGGGGAGGTCGAGCGCGGTAGCGTATCGATTGAGGAGTATGGTCGTACACGCGGTCATAGTAACTTCCACTACCTCAGCTTCCGAGAAGTGCTCCCTCAACCGGGCCATCGCCTCGCCGCCAATTGGTGCCGCACCGTCCGAGATGACATCGGTCCAGGCAATGAGGGCGAGCTCGGATGGTTCCTTAAAAGCACTGTCTATTGAGCGCTCCCCGCGCAGGGCAGCGACCTCTTCCAGACCGAGGCCGGCATCCAGCGCGACGACACTATGCGTTTGCGTGCAATAGCGACAAGCAAGCCTTGCCGAGGCCCGGAGGATAACGATTTCCTTGGTCCGGTAGGGAATTGTCGACGGTCCCAAACTGCGACCGATAAACGGGAGCGCAACGGCCGTTAAGTCGGCCACGTTTGCCAGACTGGACGGAATGGGTCCGGGGTCGCCATTGGCGAAAAACTGGCTGATTTCCGTCGGTGCGGTCGTCTTGTCCAAGAGGTTGACGCGAGCCATATGAGTCCTCCTTCAGGATGTAATGGTACCCAACTGATCCCGGAGACTACACCTGCCTTTCCGATATGTCAAATCGATTTCATCGATACCAAGTCAACTGGCCGCGTGCAGGCCCTCTGTCACGCCCTCGCTTCATCAACAGCAGAGCCGGGCCTCGCCGTGGGCAGGTGTGTGAAGGCTGCTAGCGCAAGAAAGGCCAGCCGATTGGCGGACCTCTTCATGGTCGCGGGGGCCAGACTTGCTATCAAGGGGCGATAGGCCCGCAGATACTCGCAGGCCCCGCAGGGGCCGAAAAACCGACGACCTTCGGGTTATGAGCGCGCTTCATTATCCTCACCTACTTACATATACTTGATTACATTATACCCCGATACTTGCCAACCTTGCTCAACTACCCCATGTTGACGCATCCTTGGGACCTGTGGGGGACCAGGGGCTCACGGGAGCAGTTGCCTGACAAGAGGCCGAAGCTCAGCAACAACTCTCTGGCAATCCGGCAGGTCCGACACCAGGAGCCCAAGCCACCGTTCCCAGGTCTGCTCCACGTGTCCGATTGTGGTAGGGTCGAAGAAGTCGTCCGGGGACGAGAACGACACGGAGCGGGCAGCGCATTTGCTGCTCAGCAGTTTGCCCATGCCCTGGAGATCCTGTGGAGATGTCTGTTCCGTCAGAAGCCGCCACAGATCATAATAGTCACGGGCACGTGACCGGCTCCAACCGCGGTCGAGGAGCAACTTGCCGTGCTGCAGGATGGCACGTAGCTTCTCCGCCACAATCTCCTCAACTGAATACACCAGGACTCGTGCGTTCAGAGCCTCTTCGTAACCGTGCATGACCTCTTTCTCGACCGGGGCCACAAGTACTTCTTCATCAACCGTGATCTCCACCATCACTCGCGTCAACGGCTCGCGTTGCCAGGGGAATCGTGCACGAATAGTGAATGCTTCCTGCCCGCCGGGGTGCGGTTCCTTCTCCAAGTATCGCTCACAGCGTATCTCGACCGGAGCATACTCATCGAGCAGGCTGGCGGCTCTCACGCAGGCCTCTTTGACAGCGTACTCCAGGGCGCTACCGGTGGGCACGTCTCCAATTGTCGAGAAATCCAGGTCCTCGGAGAAGCGATAGTCTCCAAAGTAGCACTTCTTCAGCGCTGTGCCGCCCTTGAAGACGAGCGTTTTGCTCAAGGCTGGCACCTGCCCGATGCCAGCCAGCACCCACGAAAGAAGATAGTCCCGTTCGAGAACGTCCCAGGGGACTCCGAGACTCCTCCGTGCCTCCTGCAGCCGATTTCGCAACGGTTTCATGGACCCACCTTGCCGGGAAGATTCTCACGCACACTCCACCGACGATTGTGTGGACCGCCTTCGGGACCGCTCGGGTCCAGTCTCCCGTATCCCTTCAATTGAACGCTTTCGAGGGCGCCTAGATTGAAGGCGTCGATGCCCAGATCCTCTAGCACCCATCCCAGTCGTTTGGCTGTGACTGCATCCAGTTTGAGCGCATATTCTACGATCCGCGCAATATCCAACTCATCGCCTCGTGCGCGAAACGCTTCCAGCACCTCAGCGAAGTCGCCGCACAAATGCGGCATCGTCAGCCCGTCGACCAACGTTCGCTCAGGATCGGTGATGATCACGCGAGCCTCTCCCAGCCACACCGTCTCGGTACCAAAGTAGCGGTCGGGCTTGGTCTGCACAAACCTGTAAGCAGTATCCCCTACCAAATAGCGCTTGCCGTTGCCAGTGGCGGCACCGCTCAGCCTTTTCCGCGGTACCGCTCTGCTGGTCGTGGTGACGAAGACGGTGCGGGGAACCTGGTCAGACAAACCGTGGAAGTTGAGGGCCGACCAGTGGCTGATTGCTGCAGGCTTCACCAGCGCCATCGCTACTTCGAACTCATGCGCCGGACTCACGCCAGGCGTCGTAGAGGATATCGCATACAGGCCCCGGCGTATGGGCACTATCCAGCCTGTCTTGCGCAGATGGAACAGCGCTTCCACCACGTAGCCTTCGCTCATACCAACTCGACCGCACACCTCCCTTGCTCGCTCTGTCGTGAAAATTCGCTCCCCTTCTGATGCCAGCAGTCTGACGAGTTCAACGCCGACGGTAGTCCTCTTTTCCCGATCAAGATTGGCCATGCAGCCCCCTGGAAGGCAATTCCGGCACCCTCCTGTACTCCAGTGAAATTACCGCGATAATAGGACAGGGTCAAATGATTGCCGTATGAAAGCCAGAGGACTAGACGCCCTGCCCCAGACTTACGACTCGTGTTTCTCGAGGCGCAGCCGCGCTTTGGCCAGCATGGAAGGCGGGGTCCCGGCGGCTCAGATGAACCTCACTCGTTCCAGCAGACCATATGCTGACCTGCCTGCTAGAGCAACCGAGTAATCCACCTCTTCGCCTCCGATGGGCGGCTCGTCAGCACTTGCATCACCGTGCGCTCGCATGGTAGTCCATGGGTCGCTGGCACAGGCAAGGTGAACCATGGCAAAGACCGTTCAAGACGAGATCGACCGCTACCTGGCAACAGGAGACAACGATTTCGACTACCGGGCCTGGCCGGGAGACTCGTTTCTCGAGAAAGCGACCAGAGGAAGGGAGGATTTGAGGGACGCCCTGGTCGCAGAAGTCAAGCAACGACAGACCGGCATTCGCACGCGACGGTTGCCGGCCGGTCTCGACGTCCTCGCTTATTCCCGCGACAAGCTGGCCCCCATGGTCCGAGGCCTCTTTCCCAGGGTGGAACGACCGGTAGTGCTCAATGCACTGGCCAGGTCCGTTGTCTTCGTCCACAGGGGGAACGTCGCCAGGCTGCTGCAGGGTATGAACTTCCATCGCTCGGCCTGGGAACTGGCCAGCCTCTACCTTCACAACATCGGCGCCGATCCTCTGGGCGACACTCAGGCCATCGTAGGGATGGGAATCGAGTTAACCAGCTACGTATCCATGGCCTACTTTGGCCAGACCAGACCCTTCGAGGATTTCGTTGTTCATGAGGCCGCGCACGTGTTTCACAACTGCAAGCGGAGGACCATTGGCCTCCCCAGCGCCAGACGCAAGGAGTGGCTGCTCTCCATCGCCTACCGAAAGCGGGAACTGTTCGCCTACTCCTGCGAGGCCTACTCACGAATCCACGCTTCGGCGAAGAGCCCGGAGCAGCGCAAGGAGCTGCTGGAGGAGTACCGGAACGGACAGGTTCCGTATGCAGTAAAGGACCAGGAAGCAGAGCACATCACTATCCTCGAAGAAGCAGTGGCAGCCCGCAACGGGTGGAAGCGTATCCTGGCGGCGTGCCGGGAAGACTGCTGGGGCGCGCTTCGGGCCCCAACCCTGGCATCCGACGCACCTTTGGACTGACGCACCACCATTCGTGGGGCCACGGCGAGACTCGAAGAGATGCTCCCGATATGCAGCAATCCGGCCAGGACAGCGCAGCCGGGTCGTACGCTCCCCACCCATCCCCGAGCGGTCACCCATCGGATAACCCCCTGCGGAGGCACGGCACAGCCGAGCCGGGAGCCGGGGGTGCCGTTTGATGACTGAGCACCACCTTGCAAGGACATACTCGGTGGACAAGACGGACTCTGGGTCTCGCGCATCATGTACGAGGGAGCGCGCGGCAAGAGACTATGTCCCTTCGTTGACACCGGCAGTGTAGCTCACCCTCCACAACTCAAAGGCACCCACAACTCGCTTCGCTGCCGCCGTGGGTTATCCGATTGCTAAGTGCGGAGTTCTGGGCGGACATGAGGTCGTCAAGCATGGAATGCACCGGAGAGTAGTAGACACACCACCCATCCCCGAGTGGTCACCCATCGGATAACCCCACGCGGAGGCACGGCGCAGCGGAGCCGGGAGCCGGGGATGCCGTTTGATGACTCTGCCCCACCATGCCATGCCGTACCACACTGATGATGATGACTGGGCACCACGGCAGCCATGGGTTAACGAAAAAAGGCCAGCCAAATGGCTGACCTTTTCTTAGTCGCGGGGGCCGGACTTGAACCGACGACCTTCGGGTTATGAGC
>CAZFVN010000190.1:0-7054 GCA_964522395.1 uncultured Myxococcales bacterium | reverse complement strand
GCTCAGAACGACACACTCAGCGCAGAACGGGGGGTACAAAGTCAATCAGATCGGGTTTCCCGGGGTGGTCCGTACTCCGCTTCAACCGCGAGGACCCCTTCCAGCAGTCCAGACCGTCCCTGGAAAGTCCCTGTCTGTTTCGGTGGAACAGGGTGCCTTGGAGGCAGCTTCGAGCAACTTGAAATCTTGCCTGACCTGCCACGCAGTGGCGAAGGCACAGTATGCGCGCGCTCCCAGGAAAAGCCCACCGCCCATTGCTCGCAGCTCAAGTCATCATTGTCCGGCCCCTCCTTCCAAGGTAGAGTGAGGGCAGAATTTGACAGGCGCCACTGGGGATCAGAAGAAGACTGCACTGCGAGTGCTGACGGCTGAGCCCCTGCTCGAACAGTGTGCGACAACAGGGGGCCGACGACGCATGCCTGGCTCGGGATCGGTTCGGTCGGCGAATGCTGCCGGCAGGGGAGGAGGCACAATGGAATCATGGGGTAGGTTGCGGCTAGTTGGAAACCGTGTTTCTTTGCTTACGGTGAGCGTGAGTGGAATTGCTTGCGGTCTGCTGCTCGTCGGCCTTCTGTCCACCTGTTCTCGAGCCGGTCGGACGCTGGTCTCAGGAGTTGTGAGCCTCGATTCGACGGAGGCCGGCTCCCTTTCGGACAGAGTTGGCGAACCGATTCCTGATTTGACGGTAGCTGACCTGCAAGCCAACGACGAGAGCGGAACGCTAGTTCCACCGGACGCAGCCGCCGATTTATGGGGACCGGAGGACGCGCTGCAGGACCTCGGGCCGCATTTGGACGTTGCGGTTGAACCGCTCGGGCCGTTGCCCTCCGGATGGAAGGAGATTGCAGGCGGCAGCTACAGGCTGGCGTACGTGCTGGGACCCAACCGGATTGCGGCCGTGGGTGAGAACCTGGCCACATTCGAGTGGACACTTCACGTGTTCGATTCCACCTCGCCCCCTGGGGCTCAAGCCCTGTTTTCTGCCGAGTTCGGTATCGGTTTCGGTGATGTTCACTTCCCAGAATTTGGCATCGCCGCATACCTGCGCAGGCCGGGTTTCTCCAGTACAAAGTCCAACCTGTACGTTCTCAACTCGGTCCAGGATACCTACGAAGTGCTCCAGGTGCCCGTTACGGATTGGATGTGGGCCGATTTCGGTAAGACCGAGCACGCCAGTGTGGAGACGCTCTGGTTGACTCCCATAATGGGGGCCGGGCTTGACGCTCCGTGGCTCATTTATCGCATGGGCCCGGGCCCGGGTTTCATGCTCAGGTCCATGAAACTCGATGGTCCTCTGGAACATATCGACCTGGCCGACGATGTTTGCTGGTACTACTCCGCACCGGGGTCAGACTACGTCCTCTACGCCACCGATGACTCGACGTTTGATTGCCACGCCGTGCCCATCAATGGCGGTGATCCGCTCTACCTGGTGGACGGAGTCTTTGCACCGAAGCTGGCCTATCCGAGATTCCTTCCCGGGGGCGACAAGGTCGTGTTGGAAACTGCGGTGAAGAATGGCGGTGAGACCACCCACTCACTCATTCTGGCCGACTTGACCACGGGCGAGCATTCGGTTCTGGCCCAAAGGCCCGTGCCGCTTGCGTTCAAACTGTCGGCCGACGGCACCTACCTCGCGTTCGTCGAAGCGCATCCCATCAACAACACCCACTTCAAGTTCGAGGCAATGGGAAATTTGTACGTACTGAAGGTCGGCACCGGCGAGGAAGCCACACTGGTTGCCGAAAACGTCCCGTGGATGGACGAAGCTGACGATGCATCCCTGCCCCACTTCTCGGATGTTGCTGGAGGCACGCTCCTCGTCTATCATGCGTTGCCCGACCCCCCAAACCTCTGCACCTTTGATGTCTTCCGTCTAGAACTCGGCGGTGCGGGCTCTTCGGCGCTCGTTGAGGCTGGTGTGACAAGCTCCAAACTAGAGGAAACAGCCTCGGGATCATACCTCATCATGTACAAGGAACAGAACTGGGCGTGCTTCACCTGCAACAACCTGTCCTTCGTGGGCAGTCCCGGCCTGAGGGGGATCAGTTCTGTCGCCGGAGGGGGGAAGATGCTTGTCTACGACGTAGGTGCCAACCTGCTCCTCTACGAATCGCCCGACGAGGTAGAGGCTTTCGCCCACTGGGGGGAGACATCGACCGTTGTTGGAGATTCCGTCTACTACACCACGTTCTTCGCTGATTGGGTAGATGAAATGGATGCGTATCGTGGCGGCGGCGGCCATGACTGCTTTCAGGGAGAAGGAGAACTCTGGCGAGGCTCATTTGACGAGTCATCCGAGGTGATTGGGGAGTACTTCATGAACTGGTCGTACGGCCACAATTGCCTCGTTGCCATCCAGCAGAAGGCATTCATGGAGCCCGGCCGCATTCTATCCACCTGTTTGACTGACAGCGCAGAGTAGGCACGCGGGAGATGGGCTTCACAGCGTGGAGAACATCGCTTGACGCAGTAACGACCCATCCGCCTCGACGCGTATCCCCCCATCCCGGCTCCGCCGGACTGCCCCCCGAGGGGCAGACGACACTGCTGACCATGCAGGCAGTGCTGCTCTGTGCGGCCGATCAGGTGATCGGGTGGTGCGTAGTGTCGTGTCCGCCCTGGGGCGGACCAGCCGGCTGGCCGGCTGAGGCGGGGTCGCGCTGCGAAAGCCGCCCGCAGCGCACCACCTAAGCAAGAAAGCCGACCCTCACGGGCCGGCTTCTATATATAATCTGCCGTTCGGCAGTGATTACAGGGCATTCATGCCCCGGACGCGACAAAGCGGGGACGCGACAAAGCGGACGGGGCGTCTCGCGCATAATGCGCGCGAGCATGCGCTCCTAGCGCGAAGGCCGGGCAGATGTGGAGATGGGCATGCTCGTCCCACCAACCGCACCCCACTTGCCCGCAACGTCTTCCTCCCACCCATGTGTCCACTTGGTCCAGCACGTCCAGTCCGTCCACTCAGCAAGTAAGGTGCGCAGTGCCGTCGCCAGGAATAGCATCACCCAGGGCAGGGTGGCGCATTACGATTCGGCCCATTTCCCGCGAGCCCCACCAGTCCGGCCTTTGGCCGGCCAGCCTCCCCACGGGAAGGCACTCCACATCCAGCCACCCGAGCCTATCTGCCGTCCCTGTTCATCTCGTGGACAAGAACGCTGCAGCGCTTCTGTGTATGACTCGCGGAAGAGTTTGCAAAACATAGCGTATGGTGCTAACTTCTGCAACTGGAGGTGCTGGCATGGGCGGGCTTGGTAGAGTTGCTGATTGGGTGGCGCGGCTCCCGGAGGATGGCCGATACGTTTTTACTCGTAGCGATGCCGAGGCCGCCTCCGACACTTCCCCGATTGCGGTCCAACACGCGCTGCGACGCCTCAAGGAGCGAGGCCAGGTCGTCGCACCGCGCCGCGGGTTCTATGTCTTGGTGCCACCGGAGTATCGCATCGCCGGTTGCCCTCCCGCATCCTGGTTCATCGATGACTTGATGGAGCATCTCAAGCGGAGCTACTACGTTGGTCTGCTGTCTGCCGCAGCCTTGCATGGCGCTGGACACCAGCAGCCGATGACGTTCCAGGTCTTCGCCAACACGGTGGAGCGGAACATAGAGGTCGGGCGTGTTCGAATCGAGTTTTATCGCAGAAGCCTGATCGAGCAGGTGACTACCCAGACCATGCGGACTGAAACGGGTAGCATGGTGGTGGGCACTCCGGAGACGACCGCATTCGATCTGGTACGTTTCCCGGCGGCCAGTGGATACTGGAGCAACATCGCCACCGTGATTTCCGAAATCGCCGAGAAGCTGGACGGCGCGCAAATCGCTGCCGGTGCCGCCAAGCAAGCGGTCAGCGTTGTCCAGCGCTTGGGTTGGCTGTTCGACTTTCTAGGGGAACACGACCTTGCAGACGCTCTGGCCGAGGTGTTGCGCGGGAAGCGCCTGACCCCCACGCAACTGAGCTCGGGGCGGGCTGCGACGGGAGCCCCTCTTGACAGCCGTTGGCGCGTGCTGGTCAACGACGACGTGGAGCACGACCTGTGATCCCGAGAGCGAACATCACCGCCTGGCGCAAGACTGCACCATGGCCGGACAACGCTCAGGTGGAGCAGGATCTGTTGCTGTCACGAGCACTGGTCGAACTCTTCAATCGACCCATCGTGGCAGAGCAGGCCGCCTTTCGCGGCGGCACCGCGCTGCATAAGCTGTTCTTCGACCCTCCTGGAAGATATTCTGAGGATATTGATCTCGTGCAGCGTGTTGCCGAACCCATCGGTCCGCTAGTCGCCGACATGCGAGCCGCCCTCGACCCGTGGCTTGGCAAACCGAAGTGGAAGGCAGCTCACGGTCGGTTCACTCTGTCCTATCGATTTGACTCGAGCTTCGAGCCGGTTGTGCGCATGCGTTTGAAGCTGGAAATCAACACCCGTGAGCACTTTGCTGTCCACGGTTTCACAAGTCGTGAAGAGACCGTCTCGAACCCATGGTTTTCCGGAACCTCCCCGATTGTCACCTACGCGCTCTCAGAGTTGCTGGCGACGAAGCTACGGGCTTTGTTCCAGAGAAAGAAGGGACGCGACCTCTTCGATCTCTGGCTCGGACTTGGCCACGCCGAAAGTGACCCGGACTCTCTGCTCGAGGCCTTCGGGAGATACATGGAATTTAGCGGCACGCCGGTCACCCGGGCCCACTTCGAGGAGAACATGGCGGCCAAGATGTGCGATGCCGCCTTTCTCGGCGACGTCTCGCCCTTGTTGCGGACAGGGACTCGCTATGACCCGGCTGAGGCATGGTCTCGGGTGCACGATACACTTATCAGCAGACTGCCTGGTGATAAGTGGAAAGGTGGGGTGGAGTAGAGTCCCAGATTGTGCTGCTTGCGAAAGCCTGGTTGGCGGGCAACTCACAGACGTCGCCCAATTACGCTCAGCACATCCATCCCGGCAGTGAGCGCATGCCCATCCAATGAGCCCTTTCCCGTGGGAAACGTGGCGAGCGGAGCGAGACGGATAGGGCACTCGGGAGATGGGCTTCACAGCGCGGGGAACATCGGTTGACGCAGTAACGACCCATCCGCCTCGACGCCTATCCCACCATCCAGGCATGGCCTTTTCTCATCATCAGTATTGACCCTCTATGTGATCATTATGCCAAGAGAGGGGATTTGGTACAACAGCCGTGTTGCCGGCGATCCTCGCCGCGTCCCCGGGAGAAGTGGCCAGTTCTTGAACAGCACTTGACGTGGCGCCCACTCTATGTAAATCTAAAATTGGACTTTAGAAAAGCATGGAGGGGAGATGATTCCACGCACGCTTGCCCGTAAGTTGGAAGAGGACAGGCTTCATTACCCAATAATTAGTGTGACCGGTCCCAGGCAATCGGGAAAGACCACTCTGGTAAAGGCAACATTTCCCAACCACGAGTACCTGCTGCTGGAAGATCCCGATATCAGAGAAGCTGCCCTCTCGGACCCCCGGGGATTCCTGCGCCAGAGAAGAGGCGGTGTCATTCTCGACGAACTTCAGCATGTCCCCGAGCTGTTCTCCTACTTGCAAGGAGTGGTTGACGACGACGATACCCCCGGACGCTTTGTACTAACAGGCTCCTCCAACTTCCTCCTCATGGAAAAGATCGCCCAATCCTTGGCTGGACGAACCGCCGTCCGCCACCTGCTTCCCTTTTCAATCCCTGAGTTGCATCGCCGGGAATCCACCGGCTACCCCCCGAAATTGGAAGTCGCCCACAATTCGCCCATACAGGCACCGATTCCCTCTATGCTCGAGACCTTGCTTGCCGGGTTCTACCCAAGAATCCACGACCGGAAAATCCCTCCACAAGACTGGCTGGCAAACCATTATCAGACCTATTTGCAACGTGACGTCAGGCAAATAGTCAATATAGGCAATCTGGAAACATTTCGCCGGTTTGTCATGTTCTGTGCAGCAAGAAGCGGGCAGCAGGTGAACTACTCCAACCTGGCAATGTTGACGGGAATCTCGCTGCCCACGGCCAAAGCGTGGCTCTCCATTTTGCAGGCATCCTTCGTAGTTATGTTGCTTCCCCCCTACCACAAGAACTACAACAAGCGCATCGTCAAGTCCCCCAAGCTCTACTTCCTCGATTCCGGACTTCTGTGCTACCTGCTTCGTATCCGGTCACCCGAAGAGTTGGAGTTCCACTCAGCGCTGGGTGCGGTCTTCGAAGGCTATGTCGTTTCCGAATTCGTCAAGAGAGCCTTGAATCAGGGGATGGATCATGACTTGTACTACTGGCGTGATTCCAACGGTCGGGAGGTGGATCTTATCATCGACCACGGGGCCGCCCAGGCACCTGTGGAAATCAAAGCCGGACAGACCGTCCGGACCGATGCGTTCAAGGGGTTGGAGTACTGGCGCTCTCTGGTTAAGAACCCCCAGTTGCCAGGCTTTCTTGTTCACGGCGGGGACCGATTCGAGGCGGTGGGCCGCAACGACATCTTGCCCTGGTATGGATTCTAGAGGGTCTGCAGACTTTTCTCGTCACCACCCAGGCAAAAAAGCCGACCCCAAGGGGCCGGCTCATATATAATCTGCCGTTCGGCAGTGGGAACAGGGCATACACGCCTCTTTCGAGGTGTGCCCTGCGGATTGTGTCACGCCGGTTTCCGGCGATTGACGTTTCGTGACCCGCCTTCGCCATCGCACCACGCATTCACTGCGAACACTGGCCAGGCTACGGCGAGGTTAAGCCGACCTCGTGGTGCAATGGCAAATTGCTTCGCCAGGGCACTACTGTCGCCGGAGCAGGTGGCTTCGATGACGGTCGGCTAAAGTGGGCGATACTGGATTTGAACCAGTGACTTCTACCGTGTGAAGGTAGCGCTTCGATTCCGCAAGTTGACGATTTCTTTAGTATTACTAAATGCTTACGCACCATGCCGAGCAAGCAGATGCAAGCGCCAGGTACCCCCTGCAAGCCCTGCTGGGGGTACCCGTGGGGGTACCCATTGGCGAACCTACTTGCACGTTGACTCGATGATGAGCAATGACTGATTGTCGCCGCCCTTTAAGGCTACTCCCT
>CAZFVN010000189.1:0-7199 GCA_964522395.1 uncultured Myxococcales bacterium | reverse complement strand
CTTTCTGATGCTTGCCAACGAAGAGGATTTGCGTGAGAAAGGAGCTATCTGGCCCTGGCACCTCTATCGCCGCGTCATGGAAGAGAGTGCGATTCGACTGGGTCATCCGATTTTGCGTTTGCCAGACGAATTGGTTGCGACTGGACTTAGCAAAGAGGCCCTCTTCATGGATGAGATGCATCCTTCCATAGAGGGACACCAGGTGATTGCCCGGATAATTGCCCGGCGCCTGGAGGAGTGGGGTTGGTTGTCGGGCGGTGCGCTTCCGGGGGAAGCTTCTGGTGCGTCAAGACCCACCTACGTTGACCCGTTGGTTACCGTGTCGACCAGGTATCTGGAGGGCTATAGCGAGTACAGTGTTACGGGTATCTTGAAGACACCTGAGGATCGGCGCAAAGCGGGTGCTACAGTCGCAGACCACCGTCGAATCCTCTTGGAGGCGGTTGCCAGTAGTGATTCGGCAACTGTCCTCGACTCGGTCACCCTACCCTACGCAGCAGCGTTTGTGCTGACCATAGACCCACCTCAGGAAGTGGCGCTGCGGCTTCGACACGGATACAAGGACGGAGATCGGCTCGTCTGGAACGACCCCTTCTGGTTGGTAAATGGTCAACTTGACTTAACCAACGGCCCCGCCTGGTCCCTCATGATTGATGTGCCACGGGGGGTAGTGGTTCATCCAACTCCACTCCCAGACGGCTGGAGTCAATTCCGCTAGATACGTGCGCCGAAACGTGCCCCAGATTCACACCGGTCGCTCTCTTTCCGGAGAGCCCCTGGACCGGTCAATAACTGCGTGGTACGCAATTGCCAGAGAAGAGCATTGGTCTTTGCCAGCAGTACTTGAAGGAGGCACTTGCGATTTGACGAAGGGGCCTGCCTGGGCCTTCGTATTGATGTTGAGGCGAGCGGGGTCCCCGCACCCATTTCCTTGCCGGCGGGCTGGCGGTTCTAGAACTGCTGGATAGCGGCGTCATAGGAGAAGCTCAGACCGGCCATGGTATCGAACGCGTAGGCCAACCCGGTTTCGCCCGAACGATAGAGGAAGAAGTCGAAGCCCAGGGTAAAAGAGAGTGGTCCCACCAGCGATGCGATAAGCTTCGTACTGCCCGAGCTTTTCAAGGTTCGATCATCACTCCAATCGGCGTAGAACAACTCAAACCGAGAGTCGATAGCTAGACTTCCAGTAGAGCCCCAGGAATGGAGAGGGAACTTGTTGATTTGATAGTACAACTCGACACCCGCATGGAGTCCGTCAGCGCTCGACCCCGAGGTGGCCAGAAGTTCGCTTCGTAAGCCATACCCGAGGCCCGCACTGGCCTTGGAACCGAAGAGCCATTCGAATCCTGCCACGCCCGTTACTTCGAGGTGATGATATGGTTCATAGGCGCGGACATTTGAGCCACTCTCATCGACCACGGGCGAGCCGTCATCGTCCTTCTGAAAGACCTCCGGGGCTGGAGAAAACTCAGTTTCCAGCTTACCTCGAACGAGCGGTGCGGGGATCCAAAAACGCCCCTTCCCTTTGCGATTGCGCCAGCCGGTCCAGGAGTACTGGAATTCTTCCGTCACCAGGTCCTGGGTTTCATTGAATTCCTCGTCACCTATTCGGACCATGCCATATTGGGCTTTCAGGAACTCACTCACCTTATGGTCCCGCGTGGACATGACGGCCAGGAATTGGCCATCACCCTTAATCCCCGTATTGGGAGAACGTGAGGTCAGTTGCGTTTCCGCATAGTCACCGGGGTTACCGATAGAGACATTGCTGATACCACCGTTGGCGGTGAGGCTAAACTCCCAGAGAGGTCGGTCCCAAAGAAGTGGGAAGTTGCCTTTGCCACTGATCCGGCCATCGGTGGCAAATTGCGCAAACTGATCCTTGTCAAAGTAGCGATGGACCATCTCTCGCAGGAAGAATCGAGTCGGTTTCACCCGGGTGGCCGACGCCGCCAGAAGAGGAGCCAGATATGCTCGGCCGCCACTGGCAAGGAAATCGGAGGTGGCGATGGTATAGCGCCGCTTGGCGTGGATAGGGCGCTCATTGATTTCAATTGACCCGTCAGCGAGCCGGCGGGCACCGGCCAGCACCAATGAGCCTCGCAGGTCGGCACTGGAGGGGCCGTAGTAAGAGCTGACGAACTTGGCGAGATCCTGGCCGAGGACGCTGAGCGTCACTACTTCGTGGCGAGAGAGGATTCGGGCAAGGAAGCCAGCGGTTACAGGTCCTGCAATCTGCATTGACTGCTCTCCCCGGAGGCTGTCGAGAGAGAGAATGGAGAGGTCCGCTCGCCATTCCCGTCGCACAATTTCGAGGACATAGGAGAGAAACTCGCCACGGGACATGGGTGGGTCCATTCGACCGGTACCGAGAAAGCGTGCCCCCAGAGAACAGAATTCCGAGGTCGCCTGCGTCAGCATTTCGGCGACCTCTTCGTTGCGGCGGAAGGAGCTGACCGTTCGGTTTGAGGCCTCGATAGAGTCAACCTTCCACCGTTGCCGACTTTGCACCAATTGAATGGTCACGACGCCGCAGGATTCGGGCGCTCGTGGGGTACCGACGAGGAGAGTCTGCTCCGGTCCAATGCGAGCGGACCGGATGACCGGCTCAGTCTGCCCGTCGTCCGCTAGTCCTCCCGCCACCACAATATCGACTCCCTTCAACTGGCGGGTATAGTCAATGGTCTCCCCGGTTCCGCCTGGAGTGGCCTCCAGGTTGACCAAAGCGACCACCAGACTGGCCCCCGAACTCCGGGCATTGGCAGCCAACTTGTTGGTCGTTTCAACCGGATTTGCAATCTTGACCCCCGAGATATTGGCGGGCTGCACGACACCACTAATGGCCGGGCCGAGGAGAGGAAGCACCGCCACCTTGACCCCATCGTACTCTCGTTCCAGCACCGGGCTGCCAGCGAGAGTCAAAGCGGCCTCATCAGGCCCCACCTCGACGTTGGCCGCACGATAACGGCAGCCAGCGGCGTGGAAGTCGGGAAGGAACTCCAGGAACATACGATAGGGCACGAGGAACTCCGTGACCCCCGGAACCAGAAGCTCAACTCCCGACGCTCGCAACATCTCCGTAAAAGTGGCTATGCCTGACTCCCCCTGACGGACGAGAAAGTCAAAGAACGGAGCGTCACCGAGCACGTTACCGCTCGACAGGACAAGAGTGTGCCCCTCCTTGCCAATCTCGGACAACTCCTGGAGGAGATTGGCGAAGTCGACCCGACCGCGCTGATCAGCTTGACAAGCTACTTGCGTGAAAGCGCCATCAAGGTTGCCGAAGTGGACGACCTGGATGGTCACTGGCTGGGGAGTTGCGGTGGCACCATTTGGAAGCAAGACGAGGAGGAGCAATGGAGCTATTCGTGAGACGATGTTGCTGCCCATCGCTAGACCGAGGATGCAAGACCGCGCAACTCCTTGGCAATCTTGAGATAGTTGATGAACATCCGCTCTTCCCCTTCGCCAAGGTTCAGAAAGCGCACTGCGAAGCCGCGCACCCGGTCCTCATTGTCGCCCTCTACGACGCGCACGACATGGGCCTCGACGCAGACGGGGTCGGTGGTTCCAGGCAGACGCATCTCGATGTCCAGCATTGCTCCAAGGGGCGGTGTTTCGTCGGAGAGAAAGAGCACCCCGCCCTTGCTGACATCAACCGATTGAGTGCGAAATGTTGCGTCACCGGAAGTGACGCTTACCGCCAGATTGTGGCTGAACCGCCGATTGGTCCTTCGCTCCTCAACCGGATTAGCCACAGCCTCTAGCAGCTTTCTGTAGCCGGCGGGTATTGGTGCACGCAAACGCATGCCCATTTCGTGCCAGGCCGCGATATGCGATTCCACCTGTAGCTGCCTGACCCATGCTACTGAGGCCGTAACTTCCACCTCCCCGGAATCACGGGAGATCCTGAATTTTCCATCAAATCCGGGAGTGAGTAGGTGTCTGGTCCGCAGGCAGAAACCCCCGGGAGAAAGGTTGGAGACGTAGCCTAACTCACTGCCCTCAGCACTGTTCCAACGAGTAGCCAGTGCGCAATCGCACCGCCCGTCACCGCGGCGGTTCGCCTTGTCGAATCGTAATGGAAGGTCCATGCTCCACCTCGTCAACCCAGACTATCCCACCCCTACTGCAAATGCAACGTCGTCTCGGTAGCCATTGCCTTCCAGGAGCGGGGTGTGGTAGATCGAATCGTGACATCTAATTGGTGCATCAACTCAGCTACCGAGGTTCAACATGAGAATGAGATTGCTCCTGACACTGGCACTGGCGACGGCCCTGGCCATGGGCTGCCGGAAAGCACCAGCCGAAAAGCCGGCTGAACCTGCCGAGAAATCTGCGGAGGCTGCCGAAAAGACCGCTGAGCCGGCCGCAAAGTCCGCCGCGCCTGGCGAGAAGCTGGCCGAGCCCACTGAGAAACCGGCCGAGCCCACTAAGAAGGTGGCCGAGCCCGCAGAGAAGGCAGCCGAGCCCGCAGAGAAGCCGGCCGAGCCCGCAGAGAAGCCGGCCGAGCCCGCAGAGAAGTCGGCCGAGCCCGCCAAGAAGCCTGCCGAGCCTGCGGAGAAGTCGGCCGAGCCCGCCAAAAAGCCTGCCGAGCCTGCGGAGAAGGCAGCCAAAACCGAATCGGCCAACCCTGTGGTCGTCATTGAAACCAATATGGGCTCATTCAAGGTGGAGCTCTACCCCGACAAGACTCCAATTACCGTTGCCAATTTCCTGCGCTACGTGGACGACTCTTTCTACACCGGTGCCATCTTTCATCGGGTCGTCAAGGGCTTCGTGATCCAGGCCGGCGGCTTCGACCCTGATTACGGCCGCCGTTTAACCCGAGAGCCCATCGAGAATGAAGCGGCCACGGGCCTTCCCAACGAACGGGGAACCATAGCCATGGCCCGTACACAGCAGCGCAACAGCGCATCTTCACAGTTCTATGTCAATCTGCGCAACAACGAGATGCTCAATTTCAGAAACGAATCACGCTCCGGTTGGGGCTACTGCGCGTTCGGTCGAGTCATCGAAGGAATGGACGTAGTGGACAAAATCGGAGCCGTCGAGACAGGGTCGGGTGGTCCCTTCCGTCAGGACGTCCCGAAAGCGCCCATTACGCTCGTGTCCGTGCGGCGCGCGGAGTAGCTTGTAATTTCTTGCTGCTTCTTTATAATGCGCCCGAATGTCAGGAGGTTTCCATTTGGTGCGCTCGCTTACAACTGTGGTGCTGATTGTTGCTACGATGTTTGGCTGCGCTGAGGAATTCCAGGGGCGTCCGCCACTGACCGACGGGCTGCACTATCCCCTCGCCACTGCAGTAGACCAAACCACTGGCCGACTCTACGTAATCAACTCCAACTTTGATTTAGCATATCGCGCCGCCTCAATGGTCACCTACGACTTAGGCACTCACGAATTGGGCGGCGGTTCCGCAACTTTCGGGTCATTTCCCGGTTCCTTCCTGCTGGCTGAATCGACCAGGAGCAATGCTCGATTTGGTTTCCTCGCCATTCGTGGGGACAACTCTTTGACCTGGTTCAACATTGAAGGATCGGGTGACGACTTGACCTTCGTCTGCAGTGATGATGCAGGTGACCCCGGGAATTGCGGTGGGTCCCACGTAATCACTGAAGGAATCCTCGAACAGAGCGGCGGCACCGAAACCCTGACGCTGGGATCAGACCCCTACGGTCTGGGATTCCTGCCAGGCGACGAGGGGACCCCTGACAGGTTGATGGTCGCGGCCATGAAGGGCGGCCAACTATCTCTCCTCGAGTTGGACGGGGAAGGTTTGCCCGTCCTGGTTGACCGCGTGACGCTGGCAACGGGACTTCATTCCGCTGGAATTGACCCGGCAACTCGAATCGTCTACCTGACCAACAAGCAGTTTCCCCTGCTCTATCGTTTCCGTGTTGAGGAAGGCCCCTCCGGCGCCGAATTGGACAAGCTCTCAAGCGTCACTCTCCCGGCGCCATTCTCTTCTGTCCAGTACGGTCGGGGCATCGCCTTCGCCGATGGCGGCCAACGGGTTCTGGTGACTTATCGGACACCAGCTTCGCTGCTCTTCATTGATGGCGCTGACGAGGTTCCCGAGTTGGCGCAGGCGGTGGTCACCAGTGTACCAGTTGGTGCCAAACCTGGGATCGTCGAAGTGGCCAGGTCTGGGGCCGGCAGTGCCGAAATCGCTTACGTGCCTTGTTACAACGACGACACCCTGTGGGCCATCGATGTGGCAACAGCCACGCCAGTTGCAGTGGTTCACGTTGGCGCAGGCCCATATCACGTCAGCACTGTTATTAGCGATGAAGTGAAGCGAGCCTATGTTACGAACTTCCTCGACCATACGATATCCGTTGTCGATATCGACCCGGCGAGTCCGTTTTATCATACCCATATTGCGGAGATTCACTGATGAGGACTGGTGCGCATAGTTCACTTTTCCGGGCGCTCCCGCTCCTTCTTCCGCTGCTCTTCGGACTAACTGCAGGCTGCGCAAATCCTTCCTCCGTCAGCCTCTTCTCCCTTTCCTACCCGACGGCTTTCGGAGTGCTCTGTCAGAGTCGTGGCACGGATGGAACCTACGCCCCGGTCGCCATTCCAGATTGCAAAGCCGGTGACGTTGTAGAGCAGCGGCTGGTAGCAATCATCGCCAATGGCCCCACCGGCGATATCGGCTTCATTGACCTTACTGACGGAGATGCACTAGACACCGACCGCATGATTCCCGGTTTCACCCGCCTCCATGTGGGCGGTTATCTTTCCGCGCTGGCCGTTCATCCCTCCTCGGCACAGGCATACGCTGTAGACACCGCCGGTCTGCGGTTGATAATCATAGAACCCACGACCCTTGAATGGACTGACATCGACCTCCCCTTCGTGCCGGGGAAGCTGCTGGTGAATCCTGCTGGCGACGAACTCCTGGTCACAGCCCCTGCCGCCGGGCGCATCGGACGTTTCGGATTAGACGACGAGGGGATTCCCGGGGAGCTTGAGTTGTTCGACATCGGCGGCTCTCCAAATGCCCTCGCCCGCAGTGAGGACGGGAGCCGTTTGGCCGTGGCGCACTTGCATGAGCCCTACCTCTCTATGCTCGACCCGGCAGGTCTGTATGAGACTTCCCGAGTGGGCATAGTTGAGGCTTGCCAGGATGGGTTGGACAACGATAAGGATGGTCTCACGGACCGTGACGACCCGGGGTGTGTGAATGGCTC
>CAZFVN010000188.1:0-7294 GCA_964522395.1 uncultured Myxococcales bacterium | reverse complement strand
GCACGAGAGCCCCTTCCCACTGGCAGGGAAGGGGTTGGGGAAGGGAGGCCCGCGCTGACTGAAGATAGCACTTGCCATCCGACACCGGCCGTAGTGGAATAGGCCACATGTTCGACCGGGTCATACATCGTCTGCACTACGCCGCTCAGTTGCCTGGGGAACGCCGTTTCCTGCGGGCCTTGGGGCGGGTCGAAGAGGTGCAGCGAGCGCGATTGGCGCAACAGTTGGCTGCCACAGCGCAAACCGAGCGGGGCAAACGGCTGCGGATTACGGCCGACTGGACCTATGAGCAGATGTCCATTTCACTCCCCACTACGGGTTATGCCGACTACGCCAAAGATGTGGTGCATCAACGTGAGACCGGGGCAAGCGTTCTCTCACCACGCTGCATTCGGTATGAGCCGTCCAGCGGCTCTACCCAAACTCGCAAGTGGGTCCCCTACTCTACTGCACTTCTTGCCGAATTCGATGGAGCCATTGGGCCGTGGCTGGCCGACGTTGGCCGCCGCCATCCGGGCACCTTGCGGGGTCGGCACTACTGGTCGCTCTCCTGGCTACCTGACGAGCTGCGCGAGGGGCCGGGGGGCGATTCGGCCTCCACCGACGACCTCGAATTGCTGCCCTGGTGGAAACGAACCCTGCTTGGGCGGGTTATGGCCGTGAGCAACGACGTCAGCCGATTGCCCACAGCGGACGAGAGCATCTTCGAAACTCTCTGCCGACTGGTTGGAGCCGAGGATCTCTCACTGCTCTCGGTTTGGAGCCCCACCTACGCCCTCGAATTGATCCGTCGTTTGGGACACGACCGCGACGCGGTGGCCAAGGAGTTGCGGCACCGCGGTAAGTTTGACCGGGCTGCCCTCTTGAGCGGTTGGGACGGCGCCCTCGAACCTGACTTTCTGAAGCAACTCTGGCCTCGCCTGGCCCTGATCAGTGCGTGGAAAAACGCCGGTGCCGCCCCCTTCGCTCGTCAGCTCCAGGAGCTCCTACCCCACGCCACCTTCCAGGCAAAGGGCCTGTGGGCCACCGAGGGCGTCGTCACCATTCCTTTCCAAAAGGAGTTCCCCCTGGCCATAAACAGCCACTTCTACGAGTTTCGCAATCTCGACGACGACAAGATCCTCCCCTCCTGGAAGCTGAAGGAAGAGATGGAAGTCCAACCACTACTTTCCACCGGCAACGGTTTCTTCCGTTACGCACTGGATGACCGATTGAGAGTTGCGGGTTTCTTGAACCAGTGCCCCTGCCTCGATTTCCAGGGCCGGCTTGGAGGAATTGACCTGGTTGGCGAGAAGCTCGACAACGCAGTTGCCCAACAGGTCATCGACGAGGTCAACGGGCCTGGGGACTTTTGCGCCATCGCCTTGCTGGGCATCACTGGCGACGAGCGACCCCACTATCGTGTCCTGGCCGCCAGCGCCGCGGGCGGTGCCGAGGAACTGGCTCTTCGTACCGAAGCCGCATTGCGCTCCGTCCACCATTACGCCCTGGCCCGGGATTTGGGGCAGTTGGACCCCGTCGAGGCCATCGTCAGAGATGATATTGTAGAGTATTTCTACCGGGCGACGGGTAGAGAGGGACTCGACGGCGGCCGGAAAGTCGATCCGTTGGCTTTGGGGATGGAGTAGCCCCGGCGAAGGGAGCGTGAAGGAGAGTCTTTTCGACCTGGAACGCAGCGGCTAGCGAGTACCAGCAGCGAAAACGGCTGCTCCGCAAGCAAGCGACCAGAGCCTGATGCCCCTAGAAAACCTCCATCGGCCAACCATGCTCGGCAACCGCCTTTCGAAAAGAAGGCTTCGTCGACCCATACTGCTCGACGCCCATTCCATAGCGTGCATGGCACAGCATTTCATAGTCACCGAGCGAATCACCGAAGGCAAAGATGGGCTTTACGCCGATGTACTTCTCAATGGCATCGACCTTGCCTTGATTACAGGTGACTGGGGAGACGAGGCGTTTGGTGATCACTTTCAATCTCACCTGGGTACGAATCCCGTGGCAACAATCGATTGGGATGCCCGCGTAGGGCGCAGCCTCACCGATGGTCCAGTGATTCGATGCCGAGATGATCCAGGTTTCGAAACCTAGTTCGCGCAGTCCTTCTACCAGTGCCGTCATACGGGGACGATAGTTGGGCCAGGCAATAGCGAGGGCAGCACTCCACTGCTTCACTTCCGCCACCTCCAGCCCTTGCATCAACTGCACCGCATACGCGTATGCTGCCGTTCGGTCCGCATCCACCCGGGCCTCGTAGTCCGCGTAGATGTCCGTGTAGTAGTCCACGTCTTTGAGCTTCTTGCGGGCGATGAGCCAGCGCATGAAAGCCTCGCCCAGATCCTTGTCCCACAAGGTCCCATCCGCGTCGAAGGCGGCTATCCGCCGATTGTCGTTGGCCGACTCCTCGATTCCTTTTCGCAGTGTCGCTGCGAATTTCTCAGAAAACAGGTCGCAAAAATCCATTGTGCTCTCCCTATGCTATGGACCGCCAATCCATTTATCGAGCCAGCCATGAAAGGTCTTGTACCAGAGCTGGGAATTCTTCGGCTTCACCACGAAATGGGTCTCGTCCGGAAAGTAGAGGTACTGTGATGGCACGCCGCGACGCTGCAGCGCAGTGAATAGTTGCATCGCCTGGTTCACCGCCACGCGATAGTCGTGCTCACCGTGAATGACCAACATCGGTGTATTGAACTTCTCGACGAAATTGGATGGTGACCACTTCTCATAATCAGCCGATTTCCAGGGGGGGCCACCAAACTCCCATTCCGGGAACCAGAGTTCGTCTGTGGAGCCATACTTGCTCTTCAGGTCGTAGACGCCGGCATGGCTGATCAGGCACTTGAATTTGTCGGTATGCCCGAGAATCCAATTCGCCATATAGCCGCCGTAGGAGCCCCCCGCCGCACACATCTTCTCGGGGTCGATCCAGCTTTTCTCCACCAATGCCGCGACACCGCTCATGAGGTCTTCGTAAACCCGACCGCCCCAGTCCCGACTGATCTGGTCAGTGAACTTCTGACCATATCCCGTTGAACCTCTAGGATTGGCCAGCAGTGTCACGTAGCCCGGTGCTGCGAAGAGCTGTGCGTTCCAACGCGGGTGGAGGCGGTCCCCCCAAGCCCCTTGCGGCCCACCGTGGATCCCCAGCAGAAATGGGTTCTTCTTTTCTTTGGACGTTCCCGGGGGAAAGAGCAGGTAGCCGTGGACCTTGTCGCCATCAGCCCCTTCCCACCAGAAATCCTCAACTGTCGCCAACTCGAACTGTCCAAATAGCTCGCCATTGAAGTCAGTGAGTTGCATCGGCTCGCCGCCATCCGCCGGGAAGAGGAAGAGCTCCGGAGGCGCAGTGAGAGAGTGACGAGTGGCGTAGAACGATTTCCCATCGGGAGAGAGCACAATCCCAGTCAAGTAGACGCGGTCCACTACTCGCTTCGGCTCACCACCCTTTCGAGCTACCGTGAAGAGACTTACGCTGCCGCGGTCAGCCACTGCAAACCAGAGCTTCTTTCCGTTGGGGAACCAGCCCCACTCATAGACTGGCCGGTCGAGCCCCTCGGCCAACTTGGCCACTTTGCTACCGCGCTTCACCTTTCGCACTGTCAGCTTCAGCAGATCCGATTCAAACCCGGCACGCTCGTGACTGTGGTAGGCCACCCACTCACCGTCCGGGGAGAAGATAGGATGGCTATCGTATGCGCTGTTCTCCGTCACTCGCTCAGTTCCCCACTTGCCGGCTACGGCATCGGCTACGGCGAAGCGATAGATGTCATTGTTGGTGGAGAGGGTCTCATCAGTTGGGTCCTTCGTCGTGTAGTAGACCCATTCGTCGCCACCGCTTACGTCCCAGGCACCGGTGACTCCCCAGCCCTCTTCGGTCATGAGGTCAATGACCTTCGTGCCATCGAGCTGCACCCGATGGACGTGTCTGACCCGGCCATCTCGCCAGTGATCCCAATGGCGGTACATGAGCTTGGTGAATAGTTTCGCTTTCACCGGGTTGTCCGCTTCCGCAGCCAGCTTCAATGCGTTGCATTCAGGAGTGGCGCAAGCCGGATATACCGACGAAGTGAAGTAGAGATGCTCCCCGTCGGCAGCAAATCGTGGTGACGACGCGCCAGACGCGAGATCTGTCAACTGGACCGCCCTGGCAGGCTCAGCAAGCGAGGCCAACCAGATCTGCCCCTTCTCGCTCTTGTCCGAGACAAATGCCAGCCGTTCTCCGTCAACTGACCACGCTGGACTGGACTCATGCTCGCCACCTGCCGTGATCGTCAATAAGTCGCCACTCTGGATGGCGAGCACTTTGACCTTCGACCAGGAACCGTTGGATTCCAGATCCCGTCCACTGAGCGTAAACGCCAATCGCGCCCCATCGGGCGAAACCGTCACTCCCTTCGGCATTTGCGTCTTGATCATATCTGCAAACGTCATAGACCGGGCGTAGATGGGTGAGACGTCTACAAACACCAGCGCTGCAATGACAACGGCAAACGCGAATTTCTGCCACATGCGAAGCATGAACTACCTCCTCGATTCTCAATTCCCGTGCGTGAGAAGCATAGATGATGGGAAGAGCCGTAACAAGCGTAGCGTTTGACACTTGCCCTCCGGCAGGTGACAATTCAACCCACACCTTAGCGGGAGGATAGTGATGGCTGGCAGACGGTTCGCATGGACTCTGGCGCTTCTTGTTACCTGCTCATGTTCCTCCGGGAGCGAGCCGCTGAACAACGGTCTGGATGGTGTCCAGGACGTCCCCCTGGTCTGGTCCGATGCGCTCCGCAACCAGGACATTGCGGTGACCGAGACCGCCACTGATACGACCCCGGTGGAAGTGCCGTCCGAGGTCGAGTGCGTCCCCAACTGCCTCCACCGCCAGTGCGGCGACGACGGATGCGGGGGCAGTTGTGGAGAATGTGCACCAGGTACCGGCTGTTCTCAGGGCACCTGCCTGGGCGGCGGCGATTGTGGAGATGTCTTGGAATTCGGCTGTTGCGACGGTGACACCCTCTACTGGTGCGAGGACGATTTGCTGCAAACTCTTGACTGTCCCGCGGCAGGCGAAACGTGTGGTTGGGATGGTGCCAACAGTGCCTACAATTGCGGCGGCGAAGGGCCAGACCCGGATGCCAAATACCCCTTTGATTGTGGCTTCTGCCAACCCGATTGCGCCGGCAAGGCGTGTGGTGACAATGGCTGTGAAGGAAGTTGCGGAGAATGCCCCGGACCGCAGGACGGATGCGCTGCTGGAATCTGTGTCTGCCAGCCCGATTGCGGTGGCAAGGAATGCGGCGACGACGGCTGTGGCGGTGCGTGTGGTCCGTGCGCCGAAGGCTTCGAATGTGAAGGCGAAACCTGCGTGTGCGACCCCAATTGCGATGGCAAAGTGTGTGGCGACGACGGCTGCGGGGGCTCATGCGGTGAGTGCCAGGACAGCGTCTGCGACGGGAGTCAGTGCTGCGAGCCGCAATGCGAAGGCAAACTCTGTGGAGATAACGGCTGCAACGGTAGTTGCGGCGACTGCCTCGGTGCGCAGGACATCTGCGCCGAGGGAATCTGCGTCTGCCAGGCGGACTGCACCAACAAAGATTGCGGCCCGGACGGTTGCCAGGGCTCCTGCGGCCAATGTCTTGGTCTCCAGGAACAATGCAATGTGGGCAAATGCGTCTGCCAACCCGATTGCGCCGGCAAGACCTGCGGTAGCGATGGCTGCGACGGCCTCTGCTTCGGCATCATCTGTCCCGATGCCGATAATGACGGAATCCCCGACGATCTCGATGCCTTCCCAAATGACCCCAATGAATGGGCCGACTCCGACGGCGATGGCACCGGCAACAACGCCGACCTGGACGATGACAACGATGGGCTGCTTGACGTCGAAGAGACCGAGTTCGGCGATGATTGTAGCCTCACCGATCCCGAAAACGCGGACTCCGACTTTGATGGCATCTCGGATAAGGCCGATGCCTATCCCAACGATGCCTTCCCCGCGTTCATGTTGATGCCTCGAAATGATGGCCACATGTGGGTCAAGATGTCAGATGGAGAGGGCGGTTTCGGCAATCCGATCACCATCGGCGAAGATCTTGGCTGGGTTTGCGCTACCGAAGAGACTTGTAGCCCCGGCTGTCCGGCAGGCCAGCACTGTGAGATGGCAACGTGCGTCGCCGATGCGCCGGCAGGCGAGTGTCCCAATGGGTGCGGTGCTGGATTTGTCTGTCGCCAGCAGCAGTATCGCTATTTTGCCATCGCTGATTTCGATGGGGATGGCGCCATGGATTTCATCGCCCATTCCTATCCGATGAAAGAATCGGGGACCCATTCATTATGGTTCTTCTACCGATTGGAGCAAGGGACCAACTTCCCGCAGAACTACGTCGGGGAGGTTGACGAGCCGATTACCGGTGTCCTTACTGATGCCGACGGGGACTTCCGCTTCGACTTCGTCAAATACTACTTCGACAAGCCCAACAACCCCACTCAGGCGTACGGCTACACCTTCCTCGGTGGTGGCCCCATGGTAAACGCACCCTGTGTCATTGGCTCCGCCCCCGATCAGGGCTGCTCGTTTACGCGGGTCAACAATGCCCTCGATATTCTCCCCCAGGCCAACGGCAAGTGGGGCATCCAGTGGGCCAAGACCGCGCAGGACCTGAGCGGCGACGGCAATGTCGACCTCACCTTTGGCGTTTACACCAGCGGCGGCGCTTCCGATACCAAGGTCTACCTGATGCTGGGCAACGGCGACGGCACCTTCAATCCGGCCAACGAGATGTTCACGCACGCCGGTCAGAAAGGACCTGCCAACTCCTTCCTCTTCGCCGACTTCACCACCGATGAACTGGGAGATGTTGTGCTGGGCCTAGACGACGACGGCGATGCTGGCTCCGCCTGGATGTATGAGGGCACTGGACCCGGCAGCTTCTCTTCCGCTGGCACCAAGATCTTCGACCTCAACCCTTCTTGCAACGGCGGATGCGGCGATAAGATGGGAATGACGGGGAGCGCGCGGACTTTCGATTTCAACTTCGACGGGAATCTCGACATCGTAGTCGGCCATAGTTACTGCGACAACAACGAGAATTGCTACATGTGGACCGCGCCCGACAGCAAGCTGCAAATCTACATGGGGAACGGCGACGGCACCTTCGGCGACGCACAGTTGATTCACAAGGAACTGGGTAACAGTCTGGCTGGCTCCTTCGCCATTCCAACTAGAATCTGCCCATGGTACGTCTACTAGGAGATTTCATGCTCAAGCTTCGTTGCTTCCTTTTTGGGGTGATCATCCTCA
>CAZFVN010000187.1:0-7642 GCA_964522395.1 uncultured Myxococcales bacterium | reverse complement strand
ACCCACATAACCGGCGGTAATAGAACTACAAGTTGGATGCGGATCCAGTGGGCGGGGGGGGAACAGGGCCGAAGGCCCAGGGGGGACGCGCTGCGAAAACTACTTCCTCGTCACCAACCAGAAATCCCCGCCCAGGTACTCTGTCCCGCCAAATGCCGCACGCAGCCGGACCACATACCGCTGGTCCTCCTCCAGGCCATCCAGTGAAACTGTAACCGGCGTACCGCCACCGGGCGAGAAGACGGTTGTGGAATAGCCGTAGTTGGGCAGCTCGAGTCCGTAATCCACTACGACCTGAGTCTCTTCGTCAGTGGCGAAAGTAGCTCGCCACCCGACCCCATCCTGCCAGTGAAAGCGCACCGGAGAGAAGCGCAATCCCACCGGTTTGACAGGCCCCGCTTCAACGGTGGGAACCGAGTCGAGGAACTGCTGGATTCGTTCTGGCGAGGCCACGGCAATGCCCGCCAAACCGGCTTCCAACATCTCGCTCTTCACCAAGGCCAGCTCCTCCAAAGCCCACCCCTTCCAAGCGTCCCGCTCCTCAAATACGACCTCTTCGCTGATCTTCACCCGGTGACTCCAAATGTAGAGGTCGATAGCGCGCCACGCCCGCGCCGCCAACCACTGGTGGGTCAGCCGGCGCTGCAAGTCGGTTGCGGCTGAAAGTTCAAGGGAAGCAGCCGCCTCGTCGAAATCCTCCAGTGCCTCCGATGCCAGCTCCACCGCCTCACACCCCTCCTGCCAGAGCCAGAGCACCGTCGTTCGATCGGGTTCATTCAGTTTGTCCCAGATTCCCTGCCATTCAAGATCCCATTTGGGCATCTTTCCACGGTCGTTGAACTCGTCGAGAGCGAGGCTATCGGGAAAGTCGCTGGACTTTTCCAGGGCCCAGATACCCAGCGCGTAGTGAGACTTGCGCCGGATGGGAAAGGTGTCAGCAAGAATCCGTTTGAGAGCGGCCTGCCCAGCACCGTCCGGAGCCACCCCGTAAAAGTCTTGGATGAACTCGTTCCAAATTCCATCGAGGGAAGCCTTGTGATCATCCAGCAGCCTCTGGACTGCCAGCAGATTGATCTGGTTGGGCGTACCGATGGCCGTATGGGAGCCACGCTGAATGCGCGCAACCACGCCGATTCCCTGGTGGTTCCACAGGTAGTTCAGCCGATACCAGTAGTAACCCGGTGCGCACCACGGCAAAACGGCTTTGCCGTAATACTCGCCGGCCAGATCCAACTCCATAACCGAAGGATGGTTGCCAACATTGCCGATGCTCGGGTGGTGGGGATTGTAAGGTTGCCAGTCCTGCACCGGCCCCTTGTGCATCCCGGTGAAGGGGATTCCCTTGACGCCCCCCAACCCATCGTTATGCCACCCGATTTCTGCCGGCTCATGGACGAAAGTACGGACGAAGAGCTCTTTGTCCTGCTCGTTGACGATGACTTCGCCCAGGCGCTCGGTGATCATGGCAATCCGCTCCTCAGCGGGTGGAATCACAAGGGGAAGACCGTCGTAGTTCTCCAGGCACCAGTCGCACATACAGATGGAGAACCAGGGCGGGCTGGGAGCCGATCCGAACATCATGATCACACCGTCCAATTCAGGTAACAAAGCGAATGCCTGGCGATAGGCATCGGCTCGCTGGGTCCAGATAGGATCATCGGGGGCATAACAGATTTCGAGACCGACACCAGAAAACTCGTGGGTCCAGATGTAAGCCTTCATTCCCATCTGATGGGCCAAATCAATGCCCAAATTAAGGGTATCGATTCGAGTCTGCACTGCGGCTTCGTCGCCGAGAAGATCCTCCACATTCATGATGAGGCCGTGGGAGAGTTGGATATGGTTGACTCCGAAACTGGCGGCCGCTTGGATGGATACTTTCACCGCTTCGGGATCACCATCCAGAAGAATCCAACCGTGTATCGGGTCATAGTCTGCCGGGTCGAAGGTCCAAGGGACATCGGGGATCGAGAGCTCTTCACCGACGGGCAAATCGGCGGCGACTGAGTCAACTCGCCCCTGGTCAACAGTCGTCAGGTCACGGAGATCCTGGGCCAATATATCCAGGGAGGAGACATCTGATTGCGGGAGCGAGGAATCGGCATTGCCCGCGGACCCACTACATGCCCCCAGCAAGCCGGCCATAAGAAACAGTCGAATCGGATTCCACATATGACCCCCACTCCCGGAGATCATAGCCGACTCAGAGCACAGACATCAACCCGTCTATTATGCTCTTGCTGCCAAGATAGATGGGGCACCGCTGGTGTAGCTCGCGGGGGCAAACTCGAAGCGCTGGACCGGACCCGGTATCAGCGCGACCACCCGCTTGCTCGATGAGAAAAGACATGGGAGCCACTTCGTAGAGGTAACGCAGCTTCCCCTCGGGATTGACGGCATCGGCGGGATAGATGAACGCCCCGCCCTTGATCAAAGTGCGATGGACATCGGCCACCATAGAGCCAATGTAGCGGGACGAGAAACCTTGGTGCTTCATGGCTCGGACACCCGCCCGCAGTCCTTCTCGCCAGCGCGGCTCGTAGGCCTCATTGATGGAATAGATCTTGGTATCCGTGGGAATCTGGATATTGGGGTGAGAGAGCAGATACATTCCAACTGAAGGGTCCAGGGTAAACCCGTTCACTCCGTTCCCCGTGGAGTATACAAGCATCACCGAGGAGCCGTAAACCACGTACCCGGCTGCCACTAGATTCTCGCCTTTCTGCAAGAAGTCGTCCCCGGTGCCATCGCTTTTCAAAAAGATGGAGAAGATAGTGCCAATACTCACGTTGACATCGATGTTCGACGAGCCATCCAGGGGGTCGAATGCGATGATGTAACGTGCGTCCTCGCCACCCTTGCAGAAGATTGGTTCTTCAGTCTCCTCGGAGAGCAGGGCATAGAAGAGCCCGCTGTCACCCAGATGATCGATCATCAACTCGTTGGCGAGGTCGTCCAGCTTCTGAACTTCTTCGCCTTGCACGTTGGTCTCGCCGGTTTTGCCCAGCACATTGGCCAGCCCCGCCTTACGCACGTGCGCCGCGATCTCCTTGGAAGCGTGCTCCAGAGCCACCAGCGCCAGACTCAGCGAGCCCGATGCATTAGGGTATCTACGCTCTTCCCGAAGAATGAATCGAATCAAATCAGTGCCGATAGCGGCGGGTACCATGACTTGCCTCCTGCAGTGCCTGCTTTCTGTCCAGAGGAAAGATATGGATGGCAAACCTTGGATTGAAGGGGCAAAAGAGTCGACCTCAATTACTCAAGGCCTTCTGACTCAGTCCTGATAGATGCGACCGAAGATGCCGCAGCCATCGCCATCCTGACCAGGCAGGTCGAGGCTTTCGTTGGTCTGGTCCCAGGGACAGGACTCCCAGACGACAATGCTATGCCCGGTGTTGGTGTTGGTCGCTACTCGGGCGAACTTCTGATAATCACCAACATGAAGGTTGGCGGTGGTGACCGCGCCCAGGGTCAAGGTCGGCGAAAGTTCCGCCACCCGGATCTCGTCCTGCCAGGGCAATTCCTCTCCCTCACCGCTGTCGAAGTGAGTTCCCCAGGCGAGGAAGGCAGCGCCATTTCCCTTCACTGAAACTGCCGGAAGCGCGACCTGCGGTGGGGTTACGACGAGCGGCTTTGCTACTCCCACAGGCTGGCCAGCCGATGTGAAGAGACGCGCTGAGAGACCCATCTCATTCTGGCTGAAGCCGTTGTCGCGATAGACCGTCAGGAAGCCTGACCCAAATCCAGTGGAAACGACATCAGGCTCATCCTGAGCCGCCCCATCCCCGCCATCGGTGAAGAGCAGGAAGTCATTTCCCTCGGGGGGGGAGGGATAGGTTGCAGTATGCCCGAAGACGTCTACGTAGGCAGCCCCGCCTACTTCCGCCCCCCAGGCTGTCACAAAGGAGCCATCAGCCAGAGTCGCGATACGTGGGTGGTACGTATCCACAGTCTGGCTCGTCTTGAGTTCAATTACAGTGCCCACTGATTCAAAGCTGCCTGACAGCCCGTCCCAATGGAAATACTGGCCCATAACGCCAAGGCCGCCCAACTCCTTGATCCCCATCCAGGCAACAAGTACCTGCTCATTTCCAGATGCTGCCACCACTGGTTTCCAATAGGGCTGGTGATCCTTGGCATTGCCGGCGATTTCCGGACTCAACGGGATTCCGGCATCATTGAAGACGCGCAGCTTGATCTGCCATTCGTCGCCAGAATCGTAGCTCAGCCAGGTCATCACCAGATTCTCACCCAGGGCGGCAATGTCCGGAGCCAACTGATTCTGTTGGGTTATCTCGTTAACCGGGTACTCATCCTCCTTCGCCATGTCACCGGGGAAGATGCGGCGGGCGACAATTCCACAACCCAACCCGTCGTGCCCTTGAACAGGCCCTTCCCATTCATTCCATTCACAGCTCTGCCAGACGATCACAAAAGACTCTCCAGTGGCCACCACGGCAGGCTGACGTTGATCGTCCCAATTGGCAACGTTCACCTGAAACTCAGACTCAAATCCCTCGGTGCAACCATCCCAATCGACATCATTGCCGTCGTCACATCCCCCAGAGAGCACGACGCATTGCCCGAAAAAGCAGCTCTCACCATCGCCACAGCTTCCGCACACACCGCCGCAACCGTCGGGACCGCAACTGTCGTTGCCGCAGGCGGGCGTACATGGGGCATCCACGGGAACATCCGGCTCTTCGACAACATCGACAACATCCTCTTCCACCAACTCCGCTACCGTGTCGACGGGGACCACGAGGTCAGCTTTGGTGTCGGGCACGGCTATCTGATCATTCAGAACGTCATCAGTACTCGTCACATCGACGGGCAACGGAGTATCGGTCTTTATGCCATCAACCTTGCCGGTGCCGTCCGCCAACGAACTCGCGTCACCACGCAAATCGGTACCCGCGGAATTGTCGGGGGTCCAGGGCGTGGGCTTATCGGGACAGCCTTGCAACAATAGCACAGTCGCACAAAGAAGAATTGCCAGTTTCGTAGTTCTCATCATCCCCTCATCGCTTGCCTGTCAGAGTAGCAGAAAGTGATGCACTGCACCACCCACGCTTGCGCGCGTGAACCGCGGAGAACCCCCGGCGGCCGCGTAGCGAGTTGTGGGCGCAGTTGGGGCAGCCGACGAGCTTTCTGCGCAGCATGACACAGGAGCACCTTTGGGCGTTGGGGTTGGGAAGCGGTGTGTGTATACTGGTCCGCAGATAGTGGTCCAGGAGGCGTTCGTGACGTTGCTAAGAAACCTGCTCGTGACTCTGCTGCTCTCCTCGCTGTCGCTCCCTGCCCATGCCTACGGCCCCGGAATGCACTGCCGAGAAGCGGACATGGTCCTCGACATGCTCGTTGAATCGGACCCCGTGTGGGCTAATGCTGACGGGGCTGACTGGGCCCGCCCATACCTCTCTCTGGGCTCCATCTCTCCAGACTTTGAGTATGCCGTCGATGGCCTCGCCTTCGGCCACTCCAAGGGCCTCAGCTACCACCTCCTCACCGCGGCCGAGGAGATGCCCGTGCAGTTCTCGCTCTTCGCCCTGGGCCATCTTGCCCACGCCGGTGGGGGAGATGCCGCTAGTGAACAGTTTGTCGGACCCACCGTATTTGCCATGGAGCCCCTGGGCATGTTCGACATCGTGGCGGGGGAAGATGGTCCTCGGGGAGAATCAGAGGGCATCACCGAGGGCTTTGGCGACCTCATGACCGGCGACTACCACCGCGTCGCCGACGCTTTCTGGTACTTCTGGCTGGAGGGCGAGGAGGCCGAAGTCAGGGGCGAAGAGATTCTCTACTGGTATTGCCAGGAAGGTAGCAGCTACTCAGGGACTAACACCGATTGTGATTTCGTCTGGGCTGGCTTCCAGGACCTTCTGGCACAAGTGGAGGGACTCCTCGGTGGTTTCGACTACCAGGGTACCCATGACCTTATCGAGATGCTGCTCAGTCAATCCCCAGAAGATCTCGCCGACCTTGTGTTTGCTGGCTCCATGGGAGCATTCCTGGACTACGAGGTGACTATCGGGGAGCACACTGACGCAGAGAAGGAGCGGATCAAGAACTCGGTTCTTATGGACCCATCCTTCTGGGACTTCTACGAGGAAATGGCGCTCATCGGGCCCTCGGCAACGGTCTTCTTCTACCAGAACAAGCCGCCCCCCGGTACCTGGCCCACCTGGAGCGATAAGCCGCAGATCTTCGGCAACATCCGATCTGTTATGAACTTCCTGCCCGAGATCTTTGCCCCCTGGCCTGAGTTGATTATTGACCATGTCGGGTACGCCACTGCCAGCGGCGAGAGCGTGACCGCCATCGGTGAGACTCTGCTGGGTGAAGAGATGGAAGCATCGGTTCGACTCTACGCAGCCTTTCCTTTTGCCGGCAACATACGTGGGGTCGTTCGGCGCGACCGGCCCGGGCTTGACCAGTCAGACGACGAGATCGCAGGAGAAGCCACCCTGGAATTGGATGTGGACCCCGCAACCTACGGCGAGGTGCAACGGGACACCCTGGCCATTCCCTTTGTCGCCGAACCAGACGGAGCCATCGGGTTCTACGTGGAACTCTACTACGAGGAAGAGCAACTCCCCTGGTTCTCCACCAGTTGGGATGCCATCTACCCCAGCGGCGTGCTGCCCTTCAATTGGTCAACTTACCTCGACAATTTCGGCACCTACGACCACTGGCCGCCGAGCCTTCCCGTGACAGGTGCGCAGGACCCTACCGGTACTCTATTCGCAACCGTGCGCGTAGCCCCGGCCGGCAACGGTATCAGCGGTGCCACAGTGACCATCAATAATGCCAGCTACACCACCAAGGAGAACGGTATCGCGATAGTGGAGGGACTCGCCGCGGGCGACTACGCCATTTCTGCCGCACTGGAGGGCTATGAAACTGGCAATGACGGTCTACTAAAAGTAACCGTGGAGCCGGGGACAAGCACCTGGTACGAACTCTTCTATCACGCCATTCCACAGGTCGTCCTCCCTGCCCCCTGGTATGCCGGGGAGTGCGGCGAAGTGACCTGGGAGATTGAACCCTTCTCCGGGCAGGCCGACTTCTTCAATGTGACTCTGAGGACCGGTGAATTCTCAAATGACATCCTCGAACAAGTAGAAGCGAAGGACGGGAAGACGGAAATCTGCCCGCCGACGCTACCGGAGGGCGAGATGCTCCAGTTATCGGTCCAGGCAACTTACCATGACGGCACTATGGGAGTGATTGGCTGGAGCGAGACATTCCAGCTCCCAGAAATCCCGGTCGAACCACCACTGGAAATAGTTGAAATGCACGTCGACCAGATTGAGCGGGAGGCCGATGTCTACACTTACCAGGAGACCATCAGCAACAGATGGGAGACAATCGACGAGCCTGAAGCAGTTGCAGAACCGGTCGAGCCTAACCCTGAAGTCGTCCCCAAATCCTCTTCAAGTTGCTCTGCCGGGACCTCAACGCCGGCATGCCGTTCCAGCGTACTTCTGATTGCAATTCTGCTAATCGTCCTGGCCAGCCTCTACAATTCCTACCGCGTAGATTGAACGAACATCCCACAAGATAGAGATTTTCACCTGGCCTAGGGAGCGTGGAGGGGCACGCCTCGGGACCGACGATAAGTCGCAGTCCGAGGGGC
>CAZFVN010000186.1:0-7665 GCA_964522395.1 uncultured Myxococcales bacterium | reverse complement strand
CACCGGCTGCGGACGACCGTGCCCATAGTCCAGAGCACTTCGCACTGCCCCATGGATCCGCTCTGCTTCATCAAATGATAGAGGACCCTGCCGCTCAATCCGCTCCTCCAGTGACTCGCCGTCCACAAACTGCATCACCAGGAAGAACCGCCCGCCCTCCTCAAAGAAAGCCAAGAGAGTGACGATGCTGGGATGCTCCAGCGATGCCATTACTCTCGCCTCTTCAAGAAAACGGCGACGGACTCCCTCATCCCGCATCAATTCAGGGGCCACCACCTTGATCGCAACCTTGCGGTCTGTATTCTGATCCAACGCAAGGTAAACCTCACCCATCCCGCCTTCACCAAGCATCCGCTCAATGCGATACTCCCTAACTTGTGTCCCCGCTTGGAGCGGTCCCGAAAGGTGATACCAGGACGGCACATCCGCCGGTAGAGGTGTCGCCGTGGATAGAGGAACCTGCGACCCCGACGGCGGTGCCGGCGTCCCGTCAAGCATCGACTGGCAATGCTTACATTTGATCGCTATCGCCAGAATCTCTTCGCCACAAAAAGGGCATCTCTTACTCTCTTCCGTCAACTCCAAACCTCGTTTGCAAAATCACTGGATCGTCCGCACCGGCCTGAAACCCAGGTTGTTCTCACGCTTGCGAGGAGCAAACTTATATCGGTTGGCAGACCGACAGTACTTCGCTCGACTCCACGCCCCACCTCGCTTCACCCGCTCGCCCAAGCCTGTAGGCCCCACCGGATCGGTAACCCGATAGGAGGGATACTGGTCGTAGGCATCCCAGACCCACTCCCAGACATTGCAGTGCATATCGTAGAGACCCCAACTGTTTGCACTGAAGCTTGCGGTCTCCTGGGGACCCTCGCGAAACGGACCGCGGGTAGGGCAACCGGGCTGCGGCTTTTCACCATTGTAAGTCGCCTCGTTGGCGCTTAGGCAATCCCCCGTACTAAATGCCTTGGTCGACCCTGCCCGGCTTGCATACTCCCACTCCGCCTCCGTGGGCAACCGGTAACCTTCACAGCCAACCCCTTTGAAGCTCACTGAACTACACTTCATGCCACGTCCAACTGACCCCTTGCAGCCCATCAGTGAATAGCACGTATCAAGCCCCGCCTGCCGCGAGAGTTCGTTGCAGTAGGAGAGCGCCTCAAACCAAGTCACATTCTCCACCGGACAATCGCTCCCGCAATAAGGAAAACCGGAAGGATTCGTCCCCATTAGACCCTGCCACTGCCCCTGTGTCACTTCCGTCTTGTGCATCAGGAAGGGTCTCGAAATGCAAACCTCGTGCTGTACTTCGTCATCATCCCTCTCAGGCTCGCCGTACGGTGCCCCCATCTGAAAGCAACCAGCCGGAATCGTCGCCCAATTCGGATCAGCCTTCGGTTTTGGTGCCGGTGCAGTCCCACCTGATAGGTCTGGCCCACCATCCATGGCGCATCTGAATCCAACTCCACAGCCAGCAGTCTTCGCCCAGTTGAAGTCACGAAAGGTAATCCGTACGTCAGCCGCCGCCCGGGTCCACGACCCTCCCCGGCACACACGCTTCTCATACTCCGCCTGCCCCTTCATGCCTCCTTTGGCATCAATCCCGGTTGGATTCTCCACCCAGGCATCAGCTACCCACTCCCAGACATTTCCGGCCATGTCACACAACCCGTAAGGGGAATTTCCCCCGCTCTTCGAACAGACATTGAAGGTATTCGCGGTTCCACATCCACGACTCCATATCGGGTCCGAGTTATGCTCCTCCACCACCACCGCCAAATCACAGGTTGCCCGCTTGTTACCCCAGGGGAACAACCTTCCATCCGTGCCGCGCGCGGCTTTCTCCCATTCTGCTTCAGTTGGCAAACGCTTCCCCTGCCATCTACAGAATGCATCCGCCCGATACCAATCAACACAAATGGCCGGCTGATCGCTGCCCATGAATTTGTATGGAAGATCGCCCTTTCCAAACCGCTTCTTCTTCGGAATCAGGCACTGCCCATCATTTGTGCTTAGCGCCTGACAGGAGCCCGCCGAAACGCACCGATTGTACTCCCCAAAAGTCACCTCATGGCGGTCCATCCAAAAACCGTCCAGGTTGATCGTAAGTTGGTTCGGCTCAAAGGCTGTGCAGTTATAGTCCTTGTCTCTATCACACCCCATCAAGAAGTCCCCTTCGGGCACGTAACACATGGAGTTCTTGCAATGGGGCAAGGCCATCTGCGGCTCAACGTCCACCTTCTCAGGAACTTCACTCTTCACAGAATCTTGCTCTGCTTTCTTCTCCGCAGCCGGTGCCTTGTTCTCGACCGCGGCTGGCTCCGCCTTCTCTGCCTCCTCCACTGCCATCTTCACTTCTTCTCTCTTCTCCTCCTCCTTCTCCTCTCTCTTCCCGCTCCGCCACGTGCCACTTGAGGCCGCGCTCTTCATCGCCTCTTCCATACAGTTTCCAATGGCCTTCATCTCGTCTACCTTGAGCATGCACCTGGCCGCGATATCAGCAGCTTCCGATGGCAAAGATTTAAACCCATCGACACAACTCCTCATCGCGGCATCAAGTTCCTCCGAAGTCGGCGGGTTGTCTCTCCCCTTCTTTCCCGATTCCTTCTTGGCAACCTCAAACGCATGTTCACAAGCCTCCCCCCACAACACCAGCCCTCCCGACCTCTCGGGCACCGGTGCTACCTGCGATGCAGGCGATACCGCTTTCCCACCTCCATCGCTCTTCGATTCCTTGTTGTTCATCATGAAGAACCCACCAATCGCAATGGCCACCAGCAGAGCCGCTCCAATCCCACCATAGAGAACCCTATTCTTAGCTCCTGGAGCCGACTGTACCGTGGTAGTGGCGCCGGCAGGTGGAACGGTCGTCGGCGAACCAGAGGCCGGCGGTGGCGTCGTGCCCGGCTGGGTGCCAGGGGTAATTGGCGTGGCTGGCATACCTGCCCCTTCCTCCAGGGCAGCTAGCATTTCCGCAGCAGATGCGAAACGATCCGTCGCGGTCTTCGCCAGCGATTTGGAAACTAGCTCTTGCAGCCACTCAGGAATCCCCTCACGGAATTCGCTTAGTGCTGGCGGAACCTTTTCAACGTGCGCCCGCATCACCTCAAAACCGCCTTCGCTCTCCTGCGGAAAGGGAACTACTCCAGACAACATCTTGAAGAGCACCACGCCCATGGCATAGCAGTCCGATGACGGTCCCACATCCTCACCACGAACCTGCTCCGGACTCATATACTCATAAGTCCCCACCGCGGCACCCGTCTTGGTCATCTTCTGCCGACCGACAGCCTTCGCTACTCCAAAGTCGATGATCACGGCCTGGTTTTCCGGGGTGACCAGAATGTTACTAGGCTTCATGTCACGGTGAACAACAGGGTCTCCCAGACTGTGAACATACGCCAATCCAGACAACACCTGCCGGGCCAGTGCTACGGCCTCATCAACCGACAGGGGACGCTCATCGAGCATGTCGTCCAATTCTCTGCCCGGCACAAACTCCAGCACCATGAAGAACCGTCCACCTTCCTCAAAGAAGTTCTGGAGTTGAACCACGTTGGGATGCTTCAACCGGGACATCACCCGAGCCTCTTCCAGAAATCGAGCGCGCACCCCCTTGTCCTTCATCAACTCCGGGGAAACCACTTTCAGCGCCACCTTCTGTCCCGAAAGGTCATTCTCAGCTAAGTACACCTCGCCCATTCCACCCTGACCGATCATCTTCGAGATCCGATACTCCCGAACAGACGTCCCCTCCTCCAACGGCCCGGCCAGATTCCACCACTCCGGTGAAGCTCCAGAACCCGCTGCAGTCTGCGTCCCCGAACCAGTCCCATACCCCGCCGTCCCCGGCGACGTACCCTCACTGCCATCAACCATCGACCCGCAGTACCTACACTTGATGGCACTTGCCTTTATCTGCTCACTGCAAAATGGACAGACTCTCGTGTCACTCATTTAGACTCCCTCTCTACTTCCTTCTCATCCTGGCCTTGCAATATTTCCGGCGCCGCCATACGCCACTCCTCCACGACTTTGTTCTCCTTCGAATTCCACACCTTGAACTCGATCCCCTCCTTACTCACATCCAACGCCACGAAGTGGTGGAAACGGTCCGTCTTGAGCAAAAACTCCTGCTCTTCTGGAACGACATTCTCCTTCGGGGTATGAAAGGGCGCACCACTACCCCCCACTGTCAGGTAGTGAATCCCTTCCACGTCGAAATGCTCATAGATATGGGAATGCCCAGCAAAGACTGCGTCAACGCCGCCCTTCTTGAAAACCTCCCGCAATGACTTCAGCGACTCGGTGGGCACATGGTGCCCGAATGAGTAAACCGGGGCATGCATCACAGCCATCTTGTAGTACCCTTCCGGAACCGCCGCCAGATCCTCTTCAATCCACTCTTTCCCACCCTCTGCAATGGGCAAGCCCCAATAGAGGTCCAACATCACAAAGTGGATCGGTCCATAGTTGAAAGAATAGTGACCGGTGCCCCCCGACTCCCCGCCACGGAAGTAGCGGCGCATCAACTCTGCACCATAAGGTAAGTCCTTGTAACCTTCATGATTCCCAGGAACGATGGCAATGGGAGCAGTAGCCAGCAGCAACCTCTCGATCTGGAAGAACTTGTGCCACTCATAGACCCGTCGCGCCTTGTGCACGATATCGCCAATGTTGACCAGCATCTGTGGCGCGACTCCCACCATGGCAGGCACCAACCCCGTATGAATCTTGTGGTTCGTTCGGCTATCGCCATAAACCATGATGCGAAAAGCGCTCTCACAGACCTCTCCCATTTTCGGAGGAGTCTGGAATTCGTGGCCCGCGGACCCACTATCTTCGAAAGGCAGCAGCCAATACCTGTATTTCTGACACGGTAGCAACTCGCTTATCTCTACTTCATATACCCGCCCAGGCAAGGTGACAGTGAGTTCCTCCGCCGTCTGCAAAGTCCCGGCAATCTTCTTCTGCGTCCCATCCGCCACCTGCAAGAGGATGTAGCTCGCCTTCTCACCCATTACCTCCCACCGAATTCGGATTCCGTCAGGGCGCGGCTCCAACAAGTACGGGCCCACCAGCAGGGTACCCGCCGGAGGAGTCGGAATCAGGACGGGTGGCTTAGGTTTGCTCTTGCGCTGCCTAGCTTCAGCTGCTCCCATTGGGGTAAGAATCATTGCACACAGGAATGTACCCACCAAGCCAACATGAACTACACGAGTCGTACGTCCGATCAATCGTTCCCCCAAATCTCCACTTCAGAAATACAAAGGCTCCTATCTGGCCCCCACTTTCCCTCGGTCGGTCTAATGACGATGCGATCTGTCCGTAGATTATCTACTTCGATATACTGCCAGCTCTTTTCATCGGGCAGATATGCATAGCTGCCATTGCCGGAGTCATCCTGGATGCGCACCTTGCTCACTCGACTGTTGCGATAGTAGCGGTCACCATATCTGTCATTCTTGATCTTCTGGTAGCCATTCAAGAGCCTGACTTGTCGGACGGTCTTGGTACTCGAAAGCCGCAATGTAATCGACTCTCCCGTTCCGTCCGTCTTGCACCACGCTGTATGCGAGTTACTATCCAGCAGCTTCGCCGGAGCGTACCTGGCTGGCTGTTCGTAACGGTAGTTCCAGTCAGTGGCACTTGCCTCATACACTGAAAGACGCTCCATCGCAGGTGCCTTGCAACTCCCGTAGCTACACGTCCATCCAGACCTACAAGACCCACAGGAGCCGCCGCAACCATCCTCGCCACAATCTTTTCCAGAACAATCCCGTCGGCAAACCGGCTCCGGAGCCTTGCATCTCCCATACTCACAAGTCCATCCAGAATCACACGACCCGCAAGATCCGCCGCAACCATCCCCGCCACAGTCCTTGCCTCCGCAGGAGCGCTGGCAAACAGGTTCTGGAGCCCGACAACTCCCATACTTGCACGTCCACCCTGACCTACAGGAACCGCAAGAGCCACCACAACCGTCGTCGCCGCAATCCCTCCCAGAGCAGGCCGGGCGACAAATGGGCTCCGGCGCGGCGGGCTTCTCCTCCGCCTTGGCATACTCCACTGCCACAGGAGCACGTCTATCCTTCTCTTCTGCGTAGTCCCGGTACCCTACTGAAGGTGCTTTGTCAGCCTCTCTCTTCTCCCCAGCCCGATCACGGTCATACTGCGCTAGCCCCGCTCTCTTCGCTGGATTAGCAGACTCTGCTTTCTCCGCCCGATCATCTTCCTTCTTCCCGCCACCCGAGCCGCCCAGCTTGACGCCCAGGAAGGCCACCAACAGCAAGATAAGTACAGCTCCTACACCGTAGAGAGGCCAGAGCTTCTTCCCTGCCGCTGCTCCCGTCTCTGTGACCGACGGCATCGCTACCCCGGGAACTGTCGTGGAGGTCGCCACCCCGGGAGCTGTCGTGCCGCTCACCGGAGCTGAGCCCGCGGGCGCCGCCACTTCAGGCGCCTTCTCTTCCCTAATAGCGGCCGCCATCTCACCCGCATTCTGATACCGCTGGGCAGCATCTTTCGAAAGTGCTTTCCCTAGCACCGCTACCAGCCAGTCGGGGATCCCCTCACGAAACTCCTCGATTGCCGGAGGCTCCTTCTCCACCTGAGCCTTCATGCATTCAAAGCCACCCTGACTCTGCTGCGGGAAAGGCACGATTCCCGAGAGCATCTTGTAAAGGACAATTCCCGCCGCATAGATATCCGATGCCGGTGAAACCTCTTCCCCCTGCACTTGCTCCGGGCTCATATACTCGTATGTGCCAACTGCAGCCCCAGTCTTGGTCATCTTGTCTCGACCCAAGGCCTTAGCCACACCAAAATCGATAATTACAACTCGCCCCTTCTTCGTCACCAGGATGTTTCCCGGCTTGATGTCACGATGGACGATGGGGGAAGCTAACGAATGGGCATAGGCCAGCGCCTCTAGCATCTGGCCGCATATAGAAACAGCCTCGTCGACGTCTAGCGGACGCTCCTCCAGGCAGTCATCCAGTTCACGACCCTCAATGTACTCCATGGCCATGAAGAAACGATTCCCTTCCTCAAAAAAGCTATAGAGCTGCACGATACCCGGGTGCCGCAACAGCGACATCACCCGTGCCTCCTCCACAAAACGCTCTCTGATTCCAGGCTGGCGCATCACCTCAGGGGAGACCACCTTGAGCGCCACCAACTGCTCCGTCAGCCCATTCTTGGCCAGATAGACTTCACCCATCCCGCCAATGCCGAGGGTCCGCTCAATCCGATACTCACGCACCGTCGTACCCTCTGCCAACGGACCCGCCAGATCCCACCAGGTCGGATTACTACCTCCTGCCCCCGTGCCCGTCGTTCCTGTCCCCGTGGTGCCAGGTGGAGCGGTCCCCGAGGCCACCATCGACCCACAATGCTTGCACTTAATTGCGCTAGCCTTGATCTCTTCTGAGCAGAAGGGACAGATTCTGGTGCCATTAACACTCATTGGTCCCTCGCCCTAAAATTCCGTTGCACCTGAATTCGCTGGAGGTGGTTCGTCCTTCTTCCCTTCCTCTGTGCCCTTCTTCTCTGCCTCTGTCGCCTTCTTCTCTTCCTCTGTGTCCTTCTTCTCCTCTGCGGCCTTCTTCTCTTCCTCTGTGGCCTTCTTCTCTTCCTCTGTGGCCTTCTTCTCTTCCTCTGTGG
>CAZFVN010000185.1:0-7666 GCA_964522395.1 uncultured Myxococcales bacterium | reverse complement strand
CTGCCCTCGGGGATGGCAACAACGATGGAATCCTCGATGTCTACTGGGGTAACTGGCTGGTGACCTACCCGGAGGCCCCGGCCTACAACGATAAATACATGGTGGGCCATGGCGACGGGACCTTTACCGACATGACCGAGGAAGCGGGTATGGTCAAAGAGAACGCCGAACCTTGCTACGGTGTCAGTTGGACCGACGTCAACAACGATGGCCTGGCCGAGGTCTGGGTCGGCAACTACCAGTTCAAGGACAATTTTCTATACTGGAACCTTGGCGACGGCACCTTTGAGGACCGAGCCGGGGAACTGGGCCTCACGAATGATGGCAACGGTCCCTGGGGTGGTCACACGTACGGCGGAGACTGGGGTGATTTCGACAACGATGGCGATCTGGACCTCTTCGAACCAAACCTCTCCCATCCGCGTACCATGCCACTTAGCGATGACTCCCGGCTCCTGGTCAATCAAGGCCCACCCGACTACAACTTTGTGGACAAGACCGAGGAATATGGCTTCATCTACGACGAAGGGGACGTCAACGCGGCGTGGGGCGACTACGATAACGATGGTGACCTCGATATCGTCATTTCAGCCCTCTACCAGAACCACTACTTCAAGTTCTACCGCAACGACGGGGACCACTTTGCAGATATCACCTACGAAACAAACGCCATCGTCAACGACGCGGTGGGGGCTGTCTGGTCTGATGTCGACGAAGATGGCGACCTTGATCTCATCGTGATGGATCGAATGGGTGCGCAGCGGAACCAGCTCTTCATCAATCGGGTGGGGCAGGAGAACAACTGGCTCGAACTGGATCTAGTCGGCACCACCGCCAACCGTGATGCCATCGGTGCTAGAGTCGTTGTCGAAGCCGGGGGCATCAAGATGACCCGCCTGGTCAAAGGTGGCGGTCGCCACATGAACGCGCAGGATTCTCACGTTGTCCATTTCGGGCTCGGCAAAGCCGAGAACATCGATTCGGTGACTGTCTACTGGCCTGGCGGCACTGCAGAAGACTTCTCACCCCCGCCCGCAAATACGCGCATTACGCTGGAGCAGGGGCTGTAGAACGCGGGTGGTGCGAAGAAACGTGTTAGCGATTGACGCAGGGCATTTCGCGTCCTATCGGCTTGTGTGGTTCACTCTCTGATGGGGTGTTGGAATACGCTCCGGAACCCAACGGCAGTGGCGTAATTGGCGGTGCTTTGCGGCTGGGAGGCCGCCTACTCTTCCTTACAATAACCGGCAGTCTGCTTGTTGTAGTAATTGGTGCACTTTGGAGTGGTGCTATCGGGGTCACAGGACGGTTCCTTGCCCTTTGTGGTGTTGCAGAACTTGCGGCAGGTCCAGTTGGCCCCTTTGGTGGAGAGGCAGGTCAGGCCTTCCGCACAGTCGTTGGGTTGTCCTGAGCAGGTAGTGCCTTCCTGACCTGGGCCTGCAGTAAGGCAGACCGGTTCGCCGGCACCGTCTTCGTAGTAACAGCCGTCGGTATCGAGGTCACAATCCTGTTCCAGCATGTTGCATTTCTGCAACTGGCCCGCCCCGGCTCCACAGATCATGAAGGCTGAATCTTGCAACGTGATGCACTGATTCCCCTCGCCGCAGTCAGAGTTGATGCCACATATTTGATAGCAGACGGACCCAAGTTCGCTGCTTGTAAGTTCGATGCAGACGCCTTCTGAGCAGGAGTCGGTGCCGCCACAAGCTTCACCATACTTCGAGTTGCCCGCTACATCACATTGTGGACCCTTGCCGTCAATATAGGTGCAGTAGCTGCCGTCGGGACAGCCGACATTCAGGACCGGGTCGCAGGGGGCGCACTGGCCGGAGATGCAGAATTCACTCTCTCCGGCGCAGGCGCCGCAGGTTCCACCGCAGCCGTCGTCACCACACTCTTTGCCGTCACAACTGGGCATACAGGGCGCTTCGCAGGTCAAAGTTGCCGGCTGGCAGAATGTCCCCTCTGCGCAACTGCCGCAAGCACCACCGCAGCCGTTGGGACCACATTCCTTATCAGAACAATCGGGAATACAGCCTTCCGGTTTCGGGAAGCAAGCAAAGTCGGGCCAGAGGCAGACAGTGTCCCCGGCACAGTCACCGCAAGTTCCCCCACATCCGTCGGGCCCGCAAGAGAGATTTGCACACTGCGGCTCGCAAACATACTCGACACAGGCACCGGCGACGCAATTGGCTCCAACCGGGCAGCCGCCGCAGCTCCCGCCGCAGCCATCATCACCGCACTCGCTGCCTTCGCAAAGCCAGGCCGAGTTGCAGTCAATCACGCAGAGGGAATCGTCGCTGCAATACTCAGCCTTGGAGCAGACTGAAGACTCACTCCAGGCACTGCCGTTGGCGGTTGCACTGCACATGAGCACGGCCTCGATACCTTCCACGGTGATGCCGCAGAGAGTAGCACTTTCAGTCTCGCAGGTTTCGCCCGCGGTCGTGGTCGGGCCGGACTGCTTGTCGTCACCACCACCGCATGCGGCGAAGATCGTTGCCACTAAGAGAATTACAAGGAGTCGCTTCATGGTCGAGCCTCCAGTTGGTATCTATCCGCAAAGCAGTGTATTTCAAACGGGTTGCGTGCGCAAGAATGGACGCTGCTAGTACCCGAGCTTTTCCCGACAGATCCAGTGCCATTCAAGCTCCGGGTGCGCTTCGGCCAGGACCTTGTCGATGCGAGGGGCCGAGATGGTGCTCCAGTGGATTCTTACGACACCGGCCGGTGCATCGGGTAACTCGGAGGGGATGTCGGTGGCGATTTCGAGGCCCTTCAAGTGCTCGGAATCCAAGGCCTTGATGAGTTTGGTCAGGGCCGGTGCGTCGGCGTTGGACGGGGCCAGAAGTATGGTAGCCTCCACCACCCTTGAGACCTTTGGCATTCCTTCCACCACTTCCGTCCAGGAGAGACATTCTACCCCAGGAATGGAGTAGCGATTGAGGAGCTCCAGCGCCTCCGACTGATCAAGCTTGCCATGAACGATAATATCCACCGGCTCCGCCAGCGCGAAGTGGCCCAGAGCCAGGGGCAGCGCAAAGTAGAATCGCGGTCGCGGATTGAAGCCCTTGGTGCGCTCCACCGACAGCCCCGCTCGCCGCATAGTGAGTGTAAGCTGACGCAAGATGTCCAAATGTCCCAGCAACACCGCATCCCCAACCTTGCGGTAGGTGAGGCGGTAGCGAGTAGCCTCTATCTGATCGGGTGGTCTCCCCAAGAGTGCTTTCCCGTGGGGAAGCTGGCCGGCCGCAGGCCGGTCTGATGGGGCACGCGGGAGATGGGTTGAGTCGTTACCGTGGGGAAGCTGGCCGGCCGCAGGCCGGTCTGATGGGGCTTTTGTGGGATGGGACGAGTTCCCTGGGAGCGCCTCACAGTCAGGCCGAAGGGAGCGTGGAGGGGCACGCCTTGGGACCGACGTCAAGTCGCAGTCCGAGGGGCTCCCCGGAAGCGAAGCGACCAGAGGCCTGCGCCCCACCCGAGGATCCTCGCACTCAGCACCGCACTGATAGCAGACGAACTTATCCCCAAAGGGCTGGCACGGTTTGGTCAACTTGAACTCAAAGGCTCGCTCGCGCTCCCGTCTCAGGAACTCATCGTCCACATCGATCTTAAAATGGCTCCACGGAAGCGACTGGTCCGTCGGAATCTCCTTCAGGAATCTGTTACCATCGATTCCCGTCGCGGCCAGTGCATCGCGCCAGATGTTCTGTTTGAAGAGCTCATCCCACGAGTCAAAGCGAGCGCCCAATCGATAGGCCTCCTCTATAGCGGGAGCCAGCGTCCGGTCACCACGGGTGATCACCGCTTCCAGCCACGACATCTCCGGGTCATGCCAGCGCACGGTAATACCCTTGCGTCGCAGTCGGTCACGGATTGTCGCCACCTTCTCCTGCAACTGTTCAACGGGTACCATGCCCTCCCACTGGAAAGGTGTATGCGGACGGGGCACGAACATGGAAGTTGAGGCTACGACCGCAGCCTTTCCTTTGAACCGGGCCCGTACGATGTCATAGCAATCGTGCACGAGCTGGCATAGTTCCTCGATGTCCTGGTCAGTTTCGGTGGGCAATCCAAGCATGAAGTAGAGCTTGATACGGTTGATGCGCTTGTCCACGATGCGGCGAACGGCGTCGAGGATCTGCTCGCGGGTGACGTTCTTATTGATGAGGTCACGCAGCCGCTGGCTCCCGGCTTCGGGGGCCAGAGTCAAACTGGAAGTCCGGCGGTCGGTCAGTGCGTCCAGCACCGTGTCGTCTATGCCATATGCCCGCAAAGAAGAGACCGCTACAGAGGCATCCTTTTGCTGGGCCATAGTCCGGATCTGCGAGGCCAGGGGGAGGATGCAGGAATAGTCAGCGGAGGAGAGCGATGCCAAAGAAATCTCATTGAGCCCGGAACTGTCGATAGTCTCGCCAGCCCAACCCATGAGGTACTCCAACGAGCGCTCCCGGGGAGGGCGGTAGGTAAATCCCTGCTCACAGAAGCGGCAACCCTGGAAGCAGCCCCGGGCAAGTTCCAGGGAGATGCGGTCGAAGACGGTCTCTACCGCAGGAACCGGAAATTCGGTGAAGGAATCGAACTTGTCCAGATTGCGCAGGGTCTCTTTGGGAATCGCCAATTGGTCGTGCACTAGCACGCGTCCACCGCCCTCTGTCGGTTCATGGAGTTTCGGTACGTAGGTGCCCGGCTGCAGGTCCAACGCCTTTAGCAGGTCACTCCTGCCGCTCTCTTTCGAAATGGACTCCCGCACGGCCTCAACGAAGCGCGTAATCGACTCTTCTCCATCTCCAGGAAGCACTGCGTCAAGAAACGGGACCATGGGCTCGCAGTGCGTGGCACACGGTCCACCAGCGATCACCAAGGGCGAAGACTCCCCTCGCTCCGCGCTGAGCAGCGGCAACCCGGCCAGGTCCAGGACCGTGAGCACATTCGTATAGTTGAGCTCAAATTGAAGCGAGAAGCCGAGAACATCAAAGTCGGCCAATGGTATGTTCCCATGACGGGAGGTGAGCCTTTCACCAGATTTGCGTAGCGCTGCTTCCATGTCGGGCCAGGGAGTAAAAGCGAGGTCGACATAGACCCCCGGAAGACGCACCAGCATGGAGTAGAGAATACGTAGTCCCGTATTGGACATGCCAATTTCGTAAAGGTCGGGGTAGACCAGTGCCACCTTGAGGTCGCCCTCCTTCGGGGCCTGATAACCTGCAGGAAAGAACTCCCCCCCACGGTATCGTGCTGGTTTCCGAACGTCATGGTTCAACAGGTCAAGTAGTTCCAAGTAAAACCTCCGAGCGTCATTGAGCACTGTGCCGCGTACTTCCAACGGGGGACCAGATTTGCTGCGTATCAAACCCACCTTTGGTGAGCAATGCAAGTCCTATTCAGTTTGCGTAAGGTTGGGGAAGGCATCGAAGTGCCTATCGGTTGTCAGCAGTGGGACTCCATTCTCCAGCGCCACTGCTGCGATCACGCAGTTCGATAGGGGCACCGTAACTCCCTGCCGACGTAAATCGGAGTAGAGCCGAGCGGCTCGCAAATGAACCTCTTTGGTCTGTTCCAGGTAGGTGAGGGCGCTGAATCGTGCCTCAAGCTGGTCCCGTTGCCGTGGCTTGCGCACCCCAGAAAGGACCTCTGACAGCACCTGTCCGCACAGCGCAACTTCATCATTGAGCAGTCGCCGGGCCAGATCGAAGTCGTCACGTCCTGAGAGGAAATCGATCCAGACACTTGAGTCCACAAGCATCATTCGTCTTCCTCCAGACCGTGCAGGGTGTGCAGGTGATCTGGAAGGAACTCCACCTGCCCGGCCATCTCGAGGAGGGCCTCTCGCTCCTTTCTCCGCACGAACTCAGCGACTGCCGTTCGGATGGCCTCCTTTCTAGTGCGGAAATTGCCTACCTCAACCAGTCGGTCCAGCAATTCCCGCTCAATCATAATGGTGGTTCGCATATGTGCCTCCTGTGGGCATACACCTATGACATACAATAACTATGCTCAGGGGCTATGTCAAGCGACCGAAGGGCTGTCTCCAGGGCTGTTTCGTACGGGTACCATTATTCCTTTGACTGGCCACGTCGGTTCGATATACTGGCCCATGTTTGCGTAGTAACTCAGGATGGAGACAATATGGCTCAGGTAGTCCTGAAGAATGTTTGGAAGCACTACGAAGGCTTCACCGCGGTCAAAGAATTCGACCTCACCATGCACGATAGAGAGTTCATTGTTCTGGTCGGTCCGTCGGGTTGCGGCAAGTCCACGACGCTGCGCATGATCGCGGGTTTGGAGGAGATTTCCGATGGCGACATTCTAATTGGGGAGAGACGGGTAAATGACGTCCCACCAAAGGACCGAGACATCGCCATGGTCTTCCAGAACTATGCCCTCTATCCCCACTGGACCGTCTACGACAACATGGCCTTCGGTCTCAAACTGCGCAAGATGCCTAAGGCCGAGATCAAGCAACGGGTGGAAGAGGCAGCTCGAGTGTTGGAAATCGAGTCACTGCTCCACCGCAAACCCAAGGCTCTTTCGGGCGGTCAACGCCAGCGTGTCGCCATGGGCCGAGCCATCGTCCGGGATCCCGCCGTCTTCCTCTTCGATGAACCTCTTTCAAATCTAGATGCCAAACTACGTGTCCAGATGCGAGTAGAGATAAGTCGCCTCCACAATCGGCTGCAAACCACCATCATCTACGTCACTCACGACCAGGTGGAGGCCATGACTCTGGCCGATCGGATTGTCATCATGAACGAGGGTCGCATCCAACAGGTGGGCACACCGCTGGATGTCTACGAGCGCCCCGTGAATCTCTTTGTTGCCACCTTCATCGGGTCGCCCTCGATGAACGTCATTCCGGCCACTTACGATGGCGAGAAGATCGTTGGCGAAGGTCTTCAAATGGTGCCCACTGCAGCCCAGAAGGCCAAACTGGGGTCCTCTTCGGGTGACTTGACAGTCGGCATTCGACCCCAGCATTTTCTATCGGGTGAGACCTCTGGGACGGCAACCTCTGGAGAGTTTGCAGGGGGAGCCGTGACGGGCCGAGTTGAAGTTGTTGAGCACCTCGGAGCGGAGCGCTTTGTTTACGTGAGGGTAGGGGAGTCACTGCTCACCGCCCGATTGGATGGCCGAGGCACTACAGTCGAAGGTGAAGAAGCCAGCTTCCAAATCGATACCAAAGAGGTCCATCTCTTTGACCGAGAGGGCGGCAATCTGCTCCTCGACCAGGAGGACATATAATGTTCTTTGAACCAAAGGCTTTCAATGTGCGGTTTCTCATTCTGGTGGCCTTCCTTGCCATCGGATGCGGCACCCAGGAGAAGACCGAAGACGGACAGTCGGCGCTGACCCGCTACGCGGACCAGCTCGAAAAGAGCGGTCTGGTTGAGAAGCTCGACCGCCTCGACCGGCGCCTGGCAACCATCGAACAATCACTGGCCGACCTGCAGAAGCACGGTCTTAGAACAGCACGGCCCGTCAGTGTGGTGATGCCTTCCGACCGCGGAAAGGCGGAGACACCGGACACAGAAGACGTCGCCAAGCTGACGCCAGGCGCTGAGGGCGAGGAGCCGGGCACGCACCACCCGGCGAAGGCTGAAGGGAGCGTGGAGGGGCACGCCTCGGGACCGACGTCTAGTCGCAGCCCGAGGGGCTCCCCGGAAGC
>CAZFVN010000184.1:0-7776 GCA_964522395.1 uncultured Myxococcales bacterium | reverse complement strand
GGACCGTGACGACCGGGTGTGTGTGAATGGCTCAGACAACGATGAACTGGACCCGACCTTCTGTGTCGAGGAAAGCGACCCGGAAGATGAGAATCGGGCGGTAGATTGCATCGCCCTTGAGGACCTCCCGCATTGCGCCAATGGAATAGACGACGATGGCGACGGCGACGTTGACCTGGACGATGCCGGGTGTAGCGACCGGGCTGATCGAACTGAAGGTTCCGACTTTCTGAAGCTGATGGAAGGTGATGGTAACCCCTTCCCTTGTGACAACCTCCGTGACGATGACGGCGACGGGTCTGTCGATTACCCTGCCGATCCCGACTGCTTTGCGCGGGGGGCCGATGGCGAACGAGGACTCCCCGACCCCATGGCCACGATGGCCCTGTCGGCTGATGGCCGGTTGGCGTACGTTGGCTACCCCGGTCGACTACAGCTCTTTGTCGTCGACCTTGAAAAAGGCAAGCTGTTGGACGTCAACCGCATCGATGATTCCCTGCACCGCAAGTTGAAGGTCCGAGAGGGCATCGTCGGCATCGATTTTGGATACGTCCCGCAGGCGATAACCTTCCACACTATGGAAAACCGTCTCTACGCTTACGTCTCGGATGATGGCGGAAGAGCAAGTCGGATCCTGGTTGAGGAAGATGGCGAACCGATGCATCTGACCGATTCTGCCACTGAAGAGGATGACCGCACCAGGGCTGCCAAGCCACGATTATACGTTGACGGCGACGAAGTGCAGCTCGGCTTCACGCCTATCGCCGGTGTACCAAACCTGGGCCCACTTGTGATCGAGACTATTGACGAAGAGGAAGACATTCAGCGATTCTACGGAATCGATTTTCAGGGGGACCTGCGGGCCCACCGAAATGAAACCTGGAGGGTCACATACGAGGGCCGTCTGCCGGGGACATCGGCCCTTGAGGCGCGTCTCATGAATGACGGCACTGCCCACGTCTTTGGGGGCAGCCTATGCGAAGTCGGTGTGCTACCCGGCGACCTCTTTGAAATGGACTACCCGTTGGAATCGGGTTGCGGCGAATTTGATGTGGGGGCGACTTATACCTTCACCATCGCCGCGGTTGGAGACGATTACCTGGAACTCTCTCCCGATGGCGGGGAAGGACTCCTGGAGGACGGCACCTTCGTCCCCGTGGGCATGCCTTCCACCAATTGCTTCGGAAAGTTCGTCTCATTCAGCATTCGTCCGCGTAGCACCTTCGTTGTCTACGGCTCGCGCACCGGATTCCTGCATGGCGTAGTGAGTACTCCCGATGGCTGTGCGGTGGCGGCAGATGCTGACCCGCTCTTCACGGGACGGGCCCTCGCCGCGACCCTCAAAGATGGCGAGAGCCTACCCTCCTGCCCGGTTACGGAACCTGTAGAAGCGCTGGAACTTGCCACATACGCCAACCCCACGCTGACCTTCAACATCTTCCCTGCGTGCGAAGAACAATTGGATGGGACGCGCAATATCATCGACACCCAGCGAGATACGGAATGGAGGTTCACTGTGGCCTCCGGGTTTGTCAGCCAGACCATTCTTGCCGCGAAGAGCGCAACCGGTCACGTCCTCTCGCCGGCATCAGACCTACTCTATGTACTTGACCTCGCAGCTCGCGGGGTCAAGGAAATCGGACTCGAAGAATTTCTGTTGCAAGCAAGCTACTTCTAGGAGGCGGATCATGAAGCGATTTGTTTATCGGGCACTGGTTGCCCTGATGTTCCTGTCGCTGGCGGGGATGGGGTGCAATCGCACCGTGGACAACACAGACGAAGACAACAGCAAGAATGAAGACGTAACAGTCGGAGAGGACTCAACAGCTCCGGACGAAGACACTCTCGTCGATCCAGAAGACGGCACTACGGTGCCGGACAAGGACGTCACTATCCCGGAGGGCTGCGGGGTGGTGGGATTGACGGTAAGTGATCTCCAGACTCGGGACGAAGGGCTCAACTGCGTGGAGCCCGGAGAGAACGAGAATGGGTTCATCAATCTGGACCAGGATGCGACGCTGAATTGTCTCATCGCTACGTCCCAGGTACATAGCGCCACCGATACCCTCGATAGTTTCTACGCTGCTGACGTCGGCGGCGGCGAGTACAGCGGCATCAAGATTGTCCTGCCCAAAGGCACGGCCCCAGAGATTGCTATTGGTGACGTCCTGAGCATGGTGGGCAACCTGAAGGAATACTATTGCCTCACCGAATTCGAGCCGGTGGACGTCAAGGTATTGGGCAACAACGGCCCCCCGGTTGCGACCCCGCTCACCGCGGACACCCTCAACGCCGACCCTGAGAAATGGGAAGGTGTACTGGTGAAGTTCGAGGGTGTCAAGGTGGCAAGCCTCGATGACTACGGCGGCTTCAAGATCGACGGGGGAGTGATTGTCGATGATATGATTTTCGAGGATATGGCACCGCTGGAAGAAGGATGTGAGTACACTTCGCTTACAGGCGTCATCGAATTCAACTATGGATTCTACAAGTTGTTGCCCCGTAGTGCCGGTGATCTTATTGCCGCCCCTGGCGATTGCGAAGTGGTCGTGCCCTCCACCACGACTATCGAAGACATTCAAGACTCTGAGACAAGCGCGACCTGCAACGACGATGCTTTTGTGGATGGCGGTTCCGTATCGCTGGAAGGGCTGATTGTGGCATCGCCCCGCTATGCAGTATCCAAGGATAAGCTACACGGATTCTTCGCCACGACACCCGACGGTACGGGACCTTTCTCTGGAGTTCTCGTAGTTACCGAGTGGCAAGACGATGTGGACCTCCCCGTGGGAGCCGAATTCGACCTCGAAGCCGATTGGACGGAGTACTATTGTCTGACCGAACTCAGCACCACGAAGATCACCGAAACGGGTGAGAACATGGCGGACTCTCTGAAGACGACACCAGTCGAACCGGACGAGATTGGGGAGGACTTTGAGGGCGTCGTCGTGAAGCTAGAGGGTGAGTTCGTTGTTGAGCAGTCGGCAAACGAATGGGGCGAGATTTCGCTGAGCGAAGGGGTCATCGTGAAACTGAAGTTTGATGGCGTAGACTGGGACCCACAGCCTGGTGCCAGCATCGTCTACTCTATCACTGGCCCCGTCGACTACGGCTTTGGCAAGTACATGATTATGCCCACCTCAAACGAAGACATTGTTGGCGGCGATTAGTAGACCACCATTTCCCTCCTGCATCGCTCTAAGCTATACTGCCCGCGGCTCATTTACATTTCCACCAGGAGTGAACCATGCGTATTCGTTGCTCAGTCGTGCCTCTGCTTGTGCTGCCGATCTTCCTGGTCGGATGTCCTGGAACCACGGACGATGTAACGCTCGATGTTCTGGCTGAGGTCACGCCGACCACAGATGTTCTGGTTCTTGACATGGCTTCGGACGAGGGAGGGCAGCTTGAAGAGGTCACGGATAGTGAGAATCTCGTTTCCTTCGACGACGAAGTTACGCAGGCTCTGCAGGCTACCCTTGACGAGTTCCTGGCGTTTAGCGGTGACCCGGCGGTGACGCTAGCTGTGCGCAGCGGTGAAGGAGAGTGGTTCGCAGGCGCTTCAGGTGTGCTCGATTGGAAGACGGGCGTAGAGGCCACCTCAGATACCCAGTTCAGGGCTGGTTCCAGCACCAAGCCGTACGTGGCCGTCACGGTCCTGCAACTGGTTGACGAGGGGCTCATTGACCTCGACGCACCACTCACCGACTATCTGCCGCAGTACCCGCAGTGGGAAGGGGTGACGATGCGGGATTTGCTGGGCATGACCAGCGGCCTGGCCGACTACCTCAACGCACCGACATTGTGGCTCGATGCCTTCTTCAGCGATACTGGAGCGATGACTCCGGAAGAACTGGTGGCCTACGTGGCAGATGAGCCAATGGTATTTACGACTGGCGAGAAGTGCGCTTACAATAACACCAATTACGTACTCGCCGGGATGATTATCGAGGGGGTGACTGGCAACGCTGCAGTGGAGGAGATCACCACCCGTGTCATCGAACCGCTGGGGCTCGAAAACACCTTCATGGATATCGACGACAAGGCCAAGGACACTCTTGCCCACGGTTACACCGAATTGGCAGTCGTGGCCGCGGTATTCGGCATTCCAGTTGAAGCTGCCTCTTTCGTCCCTGAGGAGTTCTACTACTCAGAAGGTGTTATCGACTGCACCTACCTCTTCCACCCGGCAACCACCTGGACGGCCGGTGCCATGCTCACCACGGCCGAAGATATGACGCGCTTCATGAGAGCGCTGTTGAGAGGCGAGTTGATAAGCGATGAGGCCCTGGCTGAGATGATGTTGTTCAACGAGTGCGAGTTGCTGGGCGGAAACGTTCCCTACGGATTGGGGCTGATGGAGTACATGACGCCCGCTGGGAAGGCCTTCGGTCACGGCGGCCTCAATTTCGGCTATGAAGCAGGCACCGCGTACCATCCTGCCAGTGACCTCACCATCTCTCACATGCACAACTTCCTGCCGGAGCAGTCCGCAGGCCTGATGCGCTACATCTATAGGGTTCTGGTGGACGGTGAAGTGGACACGCCTGAGCCCTGCATGCCACCGGAGGATTTCTTTTCTGACGGCAGCGGCGGCCCGGTCATGAATTTCCGATTCAAAGGACCAGTGAATGGACAGGAAGTTGAAGTTCCCGAAGCCGGTGTAGCCAATATCCGTGCTCTTATTGATGGCGAGGATATTCCGCTCTATGGCATCAATACTGCAGCGAAGCGGGCTGATAACTTCATCGCTCAGAGACTGCAGGTAGAGTCTATTGCGCCGTCACTAGGTGAGGAATTCCAGCTCAGCCAGGGAATATTGAATCTTGACCTGAAAGCGTTTGCGGCCGCTGACGAGACCGGCATGATCGAGCTTTCTGAGGCCACGCCCTACGATGTCTACGCCTCGATTGTGAACATCGCCACGACCCCTGACCTGTTGGAGGTCAACAAGATATGTATTTCCGCAGTACCCGACTTCGAGCGTCCGTCGAGGGTTTATGTTTGTGATTCCGACTCCTTCGCTCCTGAGCCTGGCAACGAACTGAGAGCTTACGCATCGATTGCGCTGACCACAGATTATCAGGCCATTGCGGACTACATCGCGGTTCTCCAGATCCTGCCTTGCATGTGCGTCAACGGGGAGGGAGAATTCGGACCCTGTCCGGACGAGGAGCAATAGTGGCCAGGAGGGTGACCAACTCTGGCTACCCAAAGGAGTTCCTCGCCCTTTTCGCAGTCGTCTGTGCAGCTCATCTGGCAACGCTCCTGATTGGTATCGGTTCCTTCTGGCACGCCGACGAGTTGATCCAGTACATCGAACAGCCCTACAGGGTCTTGCATGGCCTTCCCCTATCCGCCTGGGAGTATCAGACGGGTACTCGTAATTGGCTCTTCCCGGGCACGGTCCTTGGTCTCCTTGCAGGGTTGGAAATGATCGGCATTGGCAATCCCCTGGTTGTTCTGGTGTTGCTACGTCTGGTCACCAAGATGCTCTTTGGAGCAGCCTGGGTGCGTCTGGCCACGGTCGCTTATGCCAACGACGAGAGTAGAGAGTGGCAGCAATTCCTGCCAGTGGCCCTGGTCGGGCTCTTCCCGGTCATGCTATTTGCCTCCAACCACACTCTCTCGGAGGTCTGGAGTCTCATCCCGCTGCTCTGGGGAGTGGCTGAGTGGCAAGCCGCACTATCCGGCAAACCTCAGCGAGCCCGCTACGCGGGAATGTTCTTTGGGATTGCCATTCTTGTGAGACTGCAGGTTGCTGCGCTGGTTGCTCCGTTGGTGTTGCTATCGTGGTGGCAGAATCGTAAGGGGGCCGGCTCTAGAAGCATTGCCAACGCCGCCGTTTACGGCACCATCACGCTCCTCGCCGGGGCCCTCCTTGATGCCATCACCTACGGCTCTTTTGGCCACTCCCTAATTGCCAACCTGACCGCCCATTTTGGTGATGGCGGTTCTCTCTTTGCCGTCATGGGCCGTCAGCCCTGGCATTTTCTAGTGAGTGAGACAATTCGGCTCGCTCCTCTGGCGGTGGTCGCAATGGGACCCCTTTTCCTGGTGGGATTCTGGCGAGCTCCCCGATCCCCCTTTGCCTGGTCGGTGATACTATTCGTCGCGATTCACTCCGCAATACCACACAAGGAACTGCGCTTCTTGCTACCCGCCCTACCCTTCGCCCTGCTCGTGGCGGGCGAAGGTCTGATCTGGCTGCTAGAGGTGCTGACCCCGAAGGTCGGTCGATGGGGTCAGGTTCCGCTGCTCTTGCTCGTGGCCGCATTACTCATTCCCCATGGGGTACGACTGGCTGCCGTTGACGAGGCCGACGCGCAGGTGACACAGAAGCTCTCCCAGGTGTCGGAGTTGCCCGGCAAGCCAATTGTCGTCACCGATACACCGGGCCGTACGATCTGGCCTGCGGAGAGTCGTTTCGTCGTCGGCGTAGAGACCAGAACGATGCCACTCTCCCCCGCCCTTGTTCTGGCTGCCATCTGCCAGTCGTCGCCCTCACATCCGCTCCTGCTCTTCGGGGCCGATTCTCAGATTGCTCTTCAGATTTCACCGTGGCGCGCTGCCGGATGCGACCCGCGGCTATTGGAATCGACGGGGCCCTGGATGTTGTTGCGGTTGCGTTAACGATGCTGCCGGCCCGCCACGTGTTGCGAAAGACCGTGGGTGCTGAGAAGCGGTGCGTTACGCCTTCTTCCAGGGCCCCTCGCCCTGCTTGACTTGCAACAGGTTGAAATGTAGCCTGCAATTGTGCGCCGAATCATAACACTGCTAAATGTTCAGACCATATCTGCCGGTCTAGGCTGCCATTTGTGAAGGTGCGAAGGAGAGCGAGAGCATGATGGGCATATCCAATCTCAAATGGTCATGCGTCCTAGCATGCTTGTCGCTGACGGCGATGGCGTTGGGAATCTGGTTGCCGTCCTGTCTCCCAAAGGGACACGACCACCTCGCTGAGGACACCGGACTTCCGCCGAGTACCGATCTTTGGGTTGACCTTTATCTGGTCGCCCCGGAAGAGTGGCCCCAGGGAATCGATGCGGTCGAAGACTACCGGCTTTCTGTCATCAACCTGCATGATCAGCATGGACCATTGTTGCACACGGAAGTGCGCGGACCGCACTCCATGTTCAGAAACCATGACCGCCACGTCACCGGGTTGCCTTCGGGAGTTCCGATGCAAGTTACGGTGGCCGGGTTTTCCGCAGACGGGACCATTCTTGCGCTTGGCCGCTCCGGGCGCTTTGAGGTGAGCGAGGCGGAAGACACCCGCGTCTCTCTTTCCGTCTACCCCTATCCCAGCAATCTAAGACCTCTATCGTCACTACATAACGTTCTATTTCCAACCCTCACACCTCTCTTAGACGGCCGCGTATTGCTAGCCGGAGGGTTCGCTACTGTCGCCGAGGAAGGTGATCGCTTCCACATCTCCGGAGCGAGCTCGGAAGCTGCGCTCTTTGACCCGACAACCGCGACCTGGAAGGCCGTGGATTCCAGCATGAATTTGGGTCGAGGTGCCCATGCGGCCGTCATGCTGCCAGAGGTCAATCAGGTGCTGCTCGTGGGCGGGGCCGATGGACTCTACTACGAAAAGGACCCTACCTGCTTCCCCTGGTACGCAGAGCAGAGTGGGGGCGAATTGGGCCGTAGCTACGAGATCTTTGATGTTACCCAGGAGAGATTCCTGTCGTGGGATTTGGATTGGCCCGACGCCGGTGTGGTTGTCAACCGTGTATCACTAACTTAATTGAGGACGTGGTGATGCGGCGC
>CAZFVN010000183.1:0-7827 GCA_964522395.1 uncultured Myxococcales bacterium | reverse complement strand
GTCCCCACCTGGGAACCCACGCGACCCAACGGTGCCAAATCAGTCTCCGAAATCGGCATCAATGGACCCGTCCCCGCCATCGCCAACGCTATCTATGATGCCATTGGCGTCCGTCTCAGAACTGCCCCCTTCACAGCAGAGAAAGTGCTGAGGGCGTTAGGAAAATTGTAGCTGGTGGAAAGAGAAAAACGCGGACGGCAAGTAATAAGACGCGAACAGAAAGACACGGACGGCGAACAGAAAGACACGGACGGGGCGTCTCGCGCATAATGCGCGCGAGCATGCGGGCTCAGGCGCGAGTTCTCTCACCCGATCAACATGCAATCGCCATAGCTGTAAAAGCGATATTTCTCGTGGACGGCCTGCTCGTAGGCGTGAAGAATATTCTTCCGTCCGGCCAGGGCAGAGACGAGCATGATGAGGGTGGAGCCAGGAAGGTGGAAGTTGGTGATCATCTTGTCGATGACCTTGAACTTGTAGCCCGGATAGATGAAGAGTTGGCTTGACCCGGGACCGGAGGGGATGGTGCCGTCGGGAAGAGCCGCGGTTTCGATGGTCCGCACCGTCGTCGTGCCCACGGCGAGGATGGGTCGACCCTCGGCCTTTGCTCGGGCGATGGCAGCGGAGGTCTGCTGGCTGATTTCGAAGTGCTCGGTTTCCATTTCGTGCTCAGCGATGTTGTCCACCCGCACCGGCAGGAAGGTCCCCGGTCCGACGTGGAGGGTAACCTCAGCAAACTGGCATCCCTTTGACTTGAGCGAGGCGACTACTTCGGGTGTAAAATGCAACCCCGCGGTTGGGGCAGCCACAGAACCAATGGGGTCGGCGAAGATGGTCTGGTAGCGAGTCCGGTCGCTGCCATCATCGGCTTCTGGCAAACGCCGAATGTAGGGGGGCAAAGGCATCTTGCCGGCCGCGTGGATGAGATCGACGGCAGTTGTACCGCCAGAGACCTCGACTATGGCTCTGCCGGGGGCCGGTAGCTCGACAATCCGGACGGCTACTTCGCCCCTCTCCGGCTCCAGATTCTGCCCCACCCGCAGTGGCTTCGAGCTGCGGGTCATAGCCTCGAAGCGTCGGGGAGTGAGAATGCGCAGGGCAAGGAGTTCCACTCGACCGCCACTCTCCTTGCGCACGAATATTCGGGCGGGCATCACCTTGCTGTTGTTGTAGAGGATAAGTTCATTGCCCTGGAGAAAGGTACCCAGGTCTGAGAACCAACTGTTGGCAATCTGTCCTGAGAGCTTGTCGAGGATCAGCATCCGTGAGGCATCCCGGTCTTCAAGAGCCTGCTGTGCAATAAGCTCCTCGGGAAGATGATATTCAAAGTCTGAGAGTTTCACCTGGACCTGCTAGGCAGTGCGAATGCCGGGAGGTGGGAAGTTCTGGCAATAGCTTGCAACTTCGACCTTGATCTCGGCCTGGGCGGCGCGGTCCTTCTTGACCTCCACGGCACGGGCGATCCAGCCGGCGAGGACCGCCATGTCCTTCTCTTTCATGCCGCGGGAAGTAATGGAAGGCGTGCCGATACGAATGCCACTGGGGTCAAAGGGCTTGCGTGGGTCGAAGGGGATCGTATTCATATTACAAACGATACCGCAGCGGTCGAGGACCTTGGCGAGCTTGCGACCGCGGGTGCCCACAGATGTTGCATCGATGAGAATCAGATGGTTATCAGTGCCGCCGGTTATCAACTTGAAGCCGTGACTAAGCAGGCCCTCCGCCAGCGCCTTGGCGTTCTTCACTATTTGTGCTGCATAGTCCTTGAACTCGGGCTGCGCCGCTTCGTGGAGCGCCACTGCCAGCGCTGCAGTGGTATGGTTGTGCGGTCCACCTTGAAGTCCTGGAAAGACTGCCCGGTCGATTCTGTCCGCCAGTTCCTCGGTACATAGCAACATGCCTCCGCGGGGGCCGCGCAAGGTCTTGTGAGTAGTGGTGGAAACGACATCTGCATAGGGAACCGGGCTGGGGTGCTGGCCACCGACGATCAGGCCGGAGATGTGCGCCACGTCGGCCAGGAAGTACGCTCCCACCTCGTTGGCGATGGTGCCGAAGGCCTCAAAATCGATGATACGGGGATAGGCCGTCGCCCCGGCAATCATGAGCTTCGGCTTCGCTCTTTTCGCCTGGTCCCGAATCTGGTCGTAGTCAAGGAGGTGAGTATCTTCGCTCACAGTGTACTGCACGGAATTGTAGTACTGGCCCGTAATGGAGACATCCCAGCCATGAGTTAGATGGCCGCCATGAGGTAGCGCCATTCCCATAACTGTGTCACCCGGCTTGAGCAACGCGAAGTAGACTGCCAGATTGGCTGGCGACCCACTGTAGGTCTGTACATTGGCGTGATCGGCACCGAAGAGCTCGCAAGCGCGTGCCATGGTGAGCAGCTCCAGTTCGTCAATGAGCTGCTGGCCTTCGTAATAGCGTTTCTTGGAATACCCTTCTGAGTACTTGTTGGTGAGCACCGACCCGGTCGCTTCCAGCACTGCGCTGGAGACGTAGTTCTCCGAGGGTATCAATCGGATCTTCTCGAATTGCCGGACTTCTTCCCGCGTGACGATGTCGTGGACCACAGAATCGGTTTGCTTCAAGTTTTCCAGATGGTGCATGGCGGCCTCCCTATCAACGTCCACAAGTTATCTGCGAAGCGATTGGATTTGTCAATTGCCTCATCCAAGCAATTCGAGGACCGCCCAGAGCGGGACCCACCAGTCTGAGTCGCTGCGACGGATGAGGGCATTGCGACCATCGGGAAAGCCCGTGCGGACCTGGGTGAAGGAGAGCTGGCGACGGATCTTGTCGTCACGGTTATCACCACGAAAGTAGACGGTCCAGTGGGGCGAGTCGGGATCTTCAATGGCCAGTTGAGCGGCCTTGTTGACCCGTTTCTTGAGGTGGGAGAGTTCATCGTCTGAGACATGGGAATCGAGGTCTTCGTCGAAGAAGATGGCCCAATCGGGGTTCTCCTGGACGTAGGTGCGCAGACGAGATACCTCCCCGAGATGCGAGCGAATCCCAGCCAACATGTGGTCCAACTCCTCGGCGAGGTCGACGAGGCCACTCTGGCGTGCCTCCACCGCGAGGTCTCTCAGCTCCGATTCGATGCGGCTCTCGGCCCAGGCAGATGGGAGCAAACCAAATCGCTCCATAAGTACGGGAGCGAGGATCGGTTGGGCCCCGGGAATGGGAATCAGAAAGGTCCCCGCAAAGACCGCAGAGGCCGGCACGGTTTTGAGCAGGTCCAGCAATTGAGAACGGGCCAACTCAAGGTCGGCACCGACCACCGCCTTGCGGTCGATGAGGAGACGTCGTGCCATACGCAATAAGTGCGTAGTTTCGTCCCACTCTGTACCGGCATTTTCGACATGACGCGAGAGGACTGCTCGCACCTTGCCGGCGTTTCGGGCCAGCCAGGAGGCCCCTTCCTGTGATTCTTTGAGGCGACTACCAAGCTCCAGAAGACGGTCTGCGGCGCCATCCAGACCGCGGCGACGGAGGCGCTTGGCCATCTTCTGAAGCGCTGAAGTATGCCACCGGGGAGCCATTGCCACTTCCGTTGTAAATTCTCGCAACCCTACATATGATAATACCCATGAGATGGTGGTCCGCAACGTTAGCCCTCATTGTTGTAGCTCTCTTCCCTGTCGATGCCTTCGCCTGGGGATTGGTTACACACCTGCAGATTGGTCGCAACTTCCTGGCCCAGAGCGGCGACTTGATAGCGACTCACGCCCCCGCCATTCTCCAATTTCCCATGACCTTTCTCTATGGGTCCATCGCCCCGGACCGCTTCCTGGCCAAGAATCTCAAGGCCTACCGGGAGCACACCCACAACTGGGACCGCGCCTTCAATATGTTGAAGCATTCCGGTACCGACGACCTGAAGGCCTTTTCACTGGGCTACCTCTCCCACCTCGCGGCGGATGTCATTGCCCACAATCTCTTCGTGCCCATGAAGATCATGGAACGCCCGGGCGTGCGTGGGAGACGACATTCATACTGGGAGTTGAAGTTTGAGCACTATCAGCCGCGCGAGGCCTGGGAGCTGGCGGCCAGAGTAGATGCCGAAGTGGAGAAGTCGCTCTTCGATTCCTTCATGGAGATGTTTCAGGTTCCATCGGTGCTGACGTTCGGGGCCAACATGGCGGTTTCCGACCGGGTCTTCCGCTTGCTTGGGTCCCCGAAGACGCGCAAATGGGTCTCTCGCATGGAGTCTGCTTCCGATTCCTCCATGGATGAGGATGAGGTCCAGGTCTACATGGACCTGGCGGGTAACTGCGTCGAAAGCCTCGTCAAAGACCGGGAAAACAGCTTCGCCACTGCGGCCGATCCCCGGGGCGGTTCCCGTATCGGACACGCCAGAATGCTCTCAAAGGCAGTCCATCGGGTGGCTCGCAAGGATCCCCCTGCCAGAGTTTACAAGGCATACGACACAGAGATGTCCCGTCTGCTCGATGATGCCGCTGCGGTGCTGCCGGAGAAGCCGGCCGGCGGACTGGGGTCGGCTGAGTATCGGTATTTGAAGGGCCGCACATCGACCGCGGCTAAACTGGCTCGGAAGTTGAAACGGAAATAGGGTGGTAGGACCGCTCGTTTAGCAGAAGGCCGGGTCGGTGTAGACGCCAAATTCTTCTCTGAAGATGTCGCTGATTTCACCCACGGTTACGTACTTCACGCCATCGACAATCAGGGGCATGAGGTTCTCGCCGGTGCGACAGCCGTTACGAATCGAATCCATGGCGCGCTGCGATTTGTCACCATCCCGGTTCTTCTTGAAAGCGGCCGACTTCTCTTTTTGGCCGGCCTCTACCACCGGGTCGATGGTAAGCATCGGAATCGGTGCCTCCTCCTCTTCCACGAGGTCGTTGATCCCCACGATGATGCGCTCTTTTGACTCTACTTCGCGCTGGAACCGATAGGCGCTTTCGGCAATCTCCATTTGCGGATAGCCCCTTTCGATGGCCTCGACGATGCCACCCATGTCATCGATCTTCTGGATATATTCTCGAGCGGCCTCTTCCACTTCGTCGGTAAGAGCCTCCACGAAATAAGACCCGGCCAGGGGGTCGATGACATCGGCAGCTCCAGTCTCGTGAGCGAGAATCTGCTGCGTGCGCAAAGCAATCTTGGCCGACTCCTCGGTGGGCAGACAGTAGGTCTCATCGAGGGAATTGGTGTGGAGGGACTGGGTACCACCGAGGACCGCAGCCATGGCCTGATAGGCGGTGCGCACCACGTTGTTGTACGGCTGCTGCGCGGTGAGGGAGACCCCCGCAGTCTGACAATGGGTGCGGAGTGTCCAAGACCTTGGGTTCCTGGCCCCGAAACGGTTGCGCATTACATCGGCCCAGATACGACGGGCCGCACGAAGTTTGGCAATCTCTTCGAAAAACTCATTGTGCACGTCGAAGAAGAAGCTGAACCGGGGTGCAAACTCGTCAATATCGAGCCCCGCCTCGATGCCCGCCTGGGCGTAACCGATGCCATCAGCCAGGGTAAAAGCCAACTCTTGCACCGCAGTCGCTCCAGCTTCCCGAATGTGATATCCGGAAATGGAGATGGGGTGCCAGCGGGGCACATGACGAGCGCAGTAAACCATGGTGTCCTGTACCAACTTGATGGCCGGCCTGGGCGGTGAGATCCACTCCTTTTGCGCAATGAACTCCTTTAATATGTCATTTTGCGTGGTGCCGCCGATTCGGTCGAGGGGAATACCCCTCTCCTGGGCAACCGCGAAGTAGAGCGCAAGAACGACGATTGCGGGTGCGTTGATGGTCATCGAAGTGGTGACCTGGTCGAGGGGAATATCTGCGAAAAGAGCCCGCATATCGTCAATATTGGAGACACTCACGCCCTCTTTGCCAACCTCACCCATGGAGAGCGCATGGTCGGGGTCATAGCCCATCAGGGTTGGCATATCAAAGGCGGTTGACAATCCTGTCTGCCCGGCCTTGAGCAAGTACTTGAAACGGTTGTTGGTATCCTCGGGAGTACCGAACCCGGCAAACATGCGCATGGTCCAGAGCCGGCCGCGGTACATACTGCCATAAGGACCCCGGGTGAAGGGGTATTGCCCGGGAACACCGATATGCTCGAAGTACTCCTCGTCAGGCTTCTTGGGCAGATAGAGGGGCTGCTTCTCCAAGCCTGATAGCGTCGTGAACTTGCCCTTGCGAGGTTTTGCCTGCCGCACACCCTCGAAGTAGTCGGTCAACCGTTTGTCCTGCTTCATCACACACCCCCACAATCGTCTCAACGCCAAATAGGTATAAACGGACCACCGAGGAATTTCAACGCCCCCGGGTGTACAGATCGTGCACAGTGGTGTCGACAACTTGAACCTAAGCTCTCCTTTCGGTCCAGCGATATTCACCCGGAAACCTTTGTTTACAGTCACTTAGGCCGGTTGGCACGCACCCTGCAAATAGAGAATCCCCGAGCATGAAAAACTGGTTCCCAGGGAGGGATTACGATGAACGCCAAGAGAACTTCGAGTATCTGGAAGATGTTGCAGCTTTCCCCCACCGCCTTACTGCTGTTCGCTCTCATGGGCAACACCGCCACGAATTGCGATGGCATTGAGCCGGAAATCGCTGAATGTAAGCAGGCGGCGGATTGTGGAGGCATCCCCCTGGTGGATTGTGAGGGAACCTGGGCGTGCGAATCAGGCGCCTGCGTGTTTGAGTGTGAAGAGGAAGTGATTGTCAGCGAATGCTACGATGACTCTGACTGTAACGGCAACCAGGTCTGCGAGATTGTAGATTGTATCGGTCCCGTTTGTGAGCCGGACGAACCTTGTCCCGCGTATTGCGAGATGATCGGCGAATGCGTCGACATCATTGAGCCCCCTCCCGTCTACTGCACCCATGACGGCGAGTGCGACGAAGGTGAATTCTGCCTCATGGAGTGCCCCGGTGGCGCATGCCCACCAGACGTTGGATGTTTCGTCGAGTGCATGGGCACCTGCACCGACTTGCCCGACCAGTGCTTCTCCGATTTCGACTGTGAGCCTGGCTGGGCGTGCATGGACGGCATGTGTGTAGAAGACCCCTACCCGGAATTCTGCTACAGCGATACCGACTGCCCCGATGACGAGTACTGCGACTTTGACGCCGAAGTATACTGCACCGGATACGGCGAGGACGAGGTGCCCCAGGGCGACGCCGCCCCCCAGTACTGTGGCGGAATCTGCACGCCCAAGGCGACCTGCAAAGTTCAGGCCTGCCCGGAAGGCACCGTGTTTGATGTGGACGCCTGCATGTGTGTGCTGGTAGACGACTTCTGCTACGACGATAGCGACTGCCCCATGGGGTACGAGTGTGAGATGTCCGAAGATATCTGGTGCGCGGCCATGGATGAAGATGGCGGCGAAGCCGACCCCATGTGGTGCGGGGGGTTTTGCGTGCCTGCGGAAAGCTGTGTGGAGCTACCCTGCCCGCCCGGTAGCGAGATGGACTATGAGACCTGTACCTGTCAGCCCATGACCAACGCCTGCATCATCTCCGGCTGCTCCGGCCAGATCTGCGGGTCTGCGCCAGTTGACACTACGTGCGAATGGCTCCCCTACTACGCCTGCTTCGCACCGTCGGTTACCTCCTGCGGCCCTTACGGCCCCAATGGTTCCTGCATGTGGGAACCCACCGTCGACCTCTTCAAGTGCCTCGAAGACAACTTGTAGTCCCCTTCACGCTCCTTCTCGTTAGCTTGGCTCCAGTCGCTCTGCTTCCGGGGAGCCCCTCGGACTGCGACTAGAACGTCGGTCCCGAGGCGTACCCCTTCACGCTCCTTCTCGTTAGCTTGGCTCCAGTCGCTCTGCTTCCGGGGAGC
>CAZFVN010000182.1:0-8021 GCA_964522395.1 uncultured Myxococcales bacterium | reverse complement strand
GAACCTCTTCCGAGCAGACGGCGGAGAGCGCGGTGCAGTAACTCTGACAATCTGACAACATCGGCTCCGACGTCGTGAGGCAATGCGAGGCTCCCTGGCAACCGGCCCACGCCAGACAGGTGGCAAACGTCGAAGCCTGGGAGTTGGTCAATGTCTGGCAAACTTCCTGACACTCCTCCGCACTGGCGAACAGCTCTGAGTACTCGCTTTCCGCAGGGCAGCTATCGGGCTCCTGGCATGCACCTTCACAGGGGTCGGTGAAACAGACGGCCAATACGCCTAGAGGGTCATCAGGGCATTGGTCCAATTCACCCAGGCACTGGGGCAGCGCCTCGGCCACCCCGTCAGGGATCGCGTAGGAAACGCCCGAGCAAGCCCAGACACACTCGTCGGGCTCGACCGGGAGACCGGGGCACAATTCGAAGAAGAGGCCGCAGGATTCAACGCAGGAGGGAAGAGGTGATTCGGGCATTACGGAGCAATACTCTGGATGAGTGCAAGAGGTTGCGGCAACGCACTGCTCCAACGCGAAGAACTGCTCGGGGGTGTATGTCTTGCACTTCGCTACGCATGCCTCAGTACTGTCAAAAAGCGGGTGCAATCCTCCCTCTCCGGGGCAGAGCTGGGCCAATTCCTGACAGCGGGCGGGACAATCGTCGAGTATCTCTGAGCAGTGAAACATCTCCTCCAGGTCACAAGAGTTGGCCAGGGATTCCGTGGCGCACTCGAGCCGCTGCGATGCCGAGGAGCCCTGCATTGCGTAGAAGCCAGTACATGATGCCTCACAAAGACAGGGGTCGGCGGGCATGGTCATGGCTTCGTGCAATCCACATTGACCAAGGTTGGTGCAAAACTCAGTACATTCCGGCAGCGCTTGAAGAGGTTTGGGCCACCAGCAGTCACTAAAGAAATGGTGCTCCTGCATATGTGCCACACAGAGGAAATTGGGGAGGTAATCGGGCTTCTCCAGCAACACCTCAACACAGGCTATGGGACACGTGGCCCCGGGCTCAAAGAGCTCATCAAGAGCATATTCCACAAGGGTCTCGCAAAAGGTCTGACAGGTCTGAAGTAGCCATGACCCGGAAACATCTACGCAGGCCCCCAGGTCCAGAGTGACATTCACGTTGGCTAGCGCGTGTGCTCGCCTGTGGCTCTCGGCGAAAGGCATCAGATGGGTTGCCAGGACTTTCCCAGACTCCGCCGTGGAGTCCCAGTCTTCCGTCCCATCAGGGAGAACTCCCTCCCAATCGCTCCCCCCATCACCGCGGCCACCATCAATCTGGGCAGGATCGGTCCTCAGAAGCGGTGATTGCGGCATCTCTTCGAGATCGCAGCCGACCAGGGCCCCTGCAACCAATACTGACACGCAAATGCCAGTTGCGCTGTTCATCCCGGTCTCCCTACATTTCACCAGTCCTTGGATAGCAAAACATGCAAACGAAGTCCTGCGCCGTCAACTTCCCACATATGACCCCTTTTGGTCAGAGTCCACTTGCAACCGATAGTCCTCTGCCTCACACTCGTAACTGCTGACAAGATCCTGGGGTTGCCCGCAGAGTTGGGTGTGTCTAACTTGAACTCACGTGGCGCTTGGTTTAGCCACTTTCGCACGAACGAAGACGAAGACATGATGGAGTCCAAATGACCGACAATAGATCCTCCTTCCTCGACGCTGGAAGGACGCTTCAGACCGACAACGGAGATTTCCTCTATTTCAGTTTCGAGCAGTTGGAGAAGCTCGGATTGGGGGGCATTTCACGTCTCCCAAGATCGATCCGAATTCTCCTTGAATCAGTGGTCAGGAATCAAGGTAAGGGCCCGATTGTAGCCGACGATGTTAAGAACCTGGCCGCTTACCAACCGAAGAGCGTAAGGAATATCGAAGTACCCTTCATGCCCGCCAGGGTACTGCTTCAAGATTTTACTGGCGTTCCGGCGATGGTTGATCTGGCAGCGATGCGCAGTGCCATGGCCCGATTGGGTGGAGACCCAGAGAAGATCAACCCACTTATTCCCCTCGACCTCGTGGTCGACCACAGCGTGCAGATTGACTACTTCGCATCCTCCATGGCACTCAGAATGAACACCGAAATGGAGTTCAAGCGAAATCGGGAACGATACGAGTTCCTTGCCTGGGGCCAGAAGGCCTTCCAGAACTTCCGCGTCGTCCCCCCTGAAAGCGGAATCTGCCATCAGATAAACCTTGAGTATCTAAGCCGCGTGGTCCGCACAGAGACTATCAACGGTAAGGCTGTCGCCTTCCCCGACACTCTGGTAGGGACAGATTCCCATACGCCAATGGTCAACGGTCTGGGCGTTGTCGGTTGGGGTGTTGGAGGCATTGAGGCGGAGGCCGTAATGCTTGGTCAGCCAATGTACATGCTGGCCCCAGAAGTGGTCGGCTTCGAGCTGGTCGGCGAATTACCCGCCGGCACTACAGCCACCGACCTCGTCCTCACGGTAACCCAGTTGCTGCGCAAGGAGGGTGTCGTCGGTAAGTTCGTGGAGTTTTACGGGGACGGTCTTGCAACGATGTCAGTTGAGGACCGGGCGACCATCTCCAATATGTCGCCCGAATGCGGCTCCACCATCGGCCATTTTCCGGTTGATGAACGTACTTTGGAGTATCTGCGGGACACAAATCGGGGGGATATCGTTGACCTGGTTGAACGTTACAGCAAGGCGCAGGGGCTCTTTCGATACGCTGGCGAAACTCCGCCGGAATTTGCCCGCACAGTACAGATGGACCTGGGCTCAGTCGAATCGAGCCTGGCCGGGCCCAACCGGCCCCATGACCGGGTTCCCCTCGAGGACCTCAAGCGCCATTGGCGCGTCCTTCTCGACCGACCACAGGACGAGAACGGGTTCGGACTGGACGAAAACCAGAAAGAGAACGTTGCTGTCGTCGAATTCGACGACGGCTCCTCGGCTGAACTGACACATGGGGCAGTTGTCATTGCCGCCATAACAAGTTGCACCAACACCAGCAACCCCAGCGTCATGCTTGGGGCCGGTCTGCTGGCACAAAAAGCGGTGGAACTAGGCCTCACGAGAAAGCCCTGGGTAAAGTCGAGTCTGGCCCCCGGCTCCAAGGTAGCTACTGACTACCTCGCTCGCAGCGGCCTGCTCCCCTCTCTGGAAACATTGGGCTTCCACGTGGTCGGGTATGGGTGCACCACCTGCATCGGCAATGGCGGCCCCCTACCCGAGGATATTCGCGCCGCGGTGGTCGACAACGGCCTGGTTGCGGCCTCCGTACTCTCGGGCAACCGGAACTTTGAGGGACGCGTCAGCCAGGAAGCCAAAGCCAGTTGGCTCGCTTCACCTCCGCTAGTAGTTGCCTACGCCCTCGCGGGCACCGTCGAGATCGACCTCGTCAACGAACCGCTGGGGTTGGATAAGAATGGTAACCCGGTCTTCCTGGCTGAGATCTGGCCCACTGCCAAAGAGATCAATGATCTCCTTGGCTACGCCCGGTCAGCCGAGACCTTCAAGGCACGCTATGACGGCATCGAAACTTCCAACAAGGCGTGGAATGATATCCCGGTGAAGGGGGCCCAGCTATATGAATGGTCAGATGCAAGCACCTACATTCAGGAGCCGCCGTTCTTCGCAGATATGACCATGGAGGTGGACTCCATCAAGCCCATCAACGGTGCCCGGGCGCTGGTCAAGGTAGGTGACTCCATTACAACCGACCACATCTCCCCGGCCGGTGGCATTCCCGCCGACGGTCCCGCTGGAACTTACCTGCAGGGCCTGGGAGTGGAGAAGAAGGATTTCAACTCGTTTGGTAGCCGGCGTGGTAACGACCGGGTCATGACGAGAGGCACCTTTGCCAATATACGGTTGCGTAACCAACTGGCGCCAGGCACCGAAGGCGGTTGGACCACCTACGTGCCCACCGGCGAAGTGACATCTGTGTACGATGCTGCCGAGCGTTACAAGGCGGACAATGTACCGACCATCGTTCTTGCTGGCGCTGACTACGGCATGGGTTCTAGCCGTGACTGGGCCGCTAAGGGTGCTCAATTGCTGGGCGTCAAGGCGGTCATCGCCACAACTTACGAACGAATTCATCGTGCCAATCTCATCGGCATGGGCGTCTTGCCGCTGCAGTTCCTCGACGGCGACAGCCACGAAGCTCTTGGACTCACCGGACATGAGACCTTTGACATCAACATCGACGAGTCACTGGCCCCGGGTCAGGAGGTTAAAGTAACCGCTACCCGGAGCGACGGCACTGCACTCAGCTTCAACACGCTTTGCCGCATCGACTCATCCATTGACGGCATCTACTACCGCAACGGCGGCATTCTCCAAACCGTTCTAAGAGACTTCCTGAAGTAGAGGCTCCTTCCCACCCCCTGCCCAGCACATATCGACCGCGGGCGAATCCCTCGACGACGGATACCGTGATGCTCCCCATCGGGAGACCTCCGTCACCAGTTGACTCAGTCTGTAGCCAACGAATAACAGCCTTGCGTGCGGTCGCGATCGCGTGTAATCTGCGGCGCGGCGGAGGTTGCCATGTCAAACGGTGTTGTCGAGACAATTCGCGAGGCGGGTATTGTTGGGGCTGGTGGAGCCGGCTTCCCTACTCACGTGAAGGCTCAGGCTAAGGCTGACACAGTCATTGCCAACGGCTCCGAGTGCGAGCCCCTGCTCTTTTCTGACCAGAGCCTGATGGAGTTGCACCCCAAGGAGATCATCGCCGGATTGGAAGTGATGATGCAGGTGACTGGGGCCAGCCGCGGAATCATCGGTCTTAAGAAAGTCTATACCGAGGCTGTAGCCGGTTTTGAGAAACTCCTACCGAAACACCCCGATATCTCCTTGGAGCTACTGGGCAGCTTCTACCCTTCTGGCGATGAACAGTCTCTGGTCTATGAATGTACCGGACGCATCGTGCCGGAGGGCGGCATACCCCTCAACGTGAACTGTGTCGTCACCAACGTCGAGACTCTCTACAACGTACACATGGCCATGCGCAGCCAGCCCGTCACCGAGCGAATGGTGACCATTATTGGAGAGGTCTGGAAGCAGGGAGTGTACCGATTCCCCGTTGGCACCACTTACGCCGACGCACTGAAGTTTGCCGGCGGAGCGAAGATCGAAAACGTCGCCATCATTGATGGTGGGCCGATGATGGGACGCATCGTCAAGGGAACCGACGGTGTTATTCGCAAGACAACGTCCGGGCTCATCGTCCTTCCCGACGACCAGTTCCAGATCGCCCGTCGCACGCTGCCGGACAAGATGGAGCTGATTCGCACAGTATCCATGTGCTGCCAGTGTCGGGAGTGCACTGACCTCTGCCCTCGCTATCAACTCGGCCACGATCTCGAACCGCACAAGGTCATGCGGGCAGTAGTCAGTCGAGATGAGGTGTTGCCTTCGCAAATCACGCAGGCTCATATCTGCTGCCTTTGCGGGATCTGCGAGACAATCGCCTGCCCCCTCTATCTGTCGCCTCGCAATGTCTTCGCGCAGATGAAGAAGGAACTCGGTAAGAAGGGCGTGAAGAATCCGCATCACCGTCAGCCAGAGAGTGTGCGCCACGCCTACCAATACACCAAGATTCCCAAGGAACGGGCGCTGGCCAGAACTGGACTGACCAAATACTACAAACACCTTCACTACGTCGGTCCAGCATCTGGGATCCGGCGAGTGGAACTCTTGCTGGGGCAACATATCGGTGCTCCTTCAGTGCCCACAGTGGAAGAAGGTAGTTTCGTCAATCGAGGCGATCTCGTAGCGTCGATTCCAGACGGTGCCCTGGGGGCCAACCTCCATGCGAGTATCAGCGGCACGGTAACAGCAGTGACTAACGACCGCATCATCATCGAGGCGTAGCATGAAAGAACCAGCCATTGGGATCATCGAATTGAACAGCCTGGCCCTGGGCACAGTCGTTAGTGACGCAATGGCGAAGCGAGCGCCAATCCAGGTCCTGGAGAGCCACCCCATCTGTCCCGGCAAGTTCCTGATTATCGTTGTCGGCGAGGTCGACGACATTAAGGAGGCCATGCAGGCGGGCGAGCACTACGCCAGCTACACCATGACCGATTCCACTATCATCGAAAACCTCCACCCACAGGTCCTCCCAGCAGTAAACGGAGCCAATCCCGTAGGCGAAATATCTGCAGTAGGTCTACTCGAGACGTGGGTCGCTCCTTCCTGTGTCATTGCCGCCGATGCCGCCTGCAAAGCCGCCGAGATCCGGCTCATCGAGGTGCGACTGGCAAATGGGTTGGGAGGCAAGGCCTATCTGACTCTTACCGGCGACCTCGACGCAGTTGAGGCCGCTATCGCCGCGGGCGTAGAAGCAGTGAAGTCAGGGCAACTAATCCGAAAGGAGATCATCCCCGCCCCCCATGACCACGTAAAGCCGACCCTCTTCTAGGGAAGCTTGTGCGCCGTACACCCCCACCCCCAGGCACATCCTGAGCGCAGTCGTGGCGTTGGGCAAATCTCTGCCATCTCGGCAAACCAAATGAGGTTGACATCCACATACCTGGGACAGACCGCGAGCCAGGGTCACCGTCAACTCAGGAGATGTAGAGATCGTGGGCGGTTGTTGTCTCGGCCTCTGTTGCCCATCCTGCACCAGTTGCGACAAACGGGATGAGAGGGTGACGATACCTGCATGGATTAATTCCAGACCCGGGTGAAGTTCATCTTCTACTCCCGACTCTCGTGACAATCCTCGCAGTCGGTGGGGCCCTGGTCGTCCGTTTTGTGGCATGCCAGGCATTGCTTATGGTAGGCGTTCTTCAAGTCCACTCGAGTATTATGGCACTCACGGCAAGCCGGCGTCTTCTCGTAGTCCTTCTCTTCATGGTGACAAATCACGCAGTTGTCCGTTACCTCCACATGGAGGAGATGGTCGAAGTTGACGGGCCCGAACTTCCGGACGAGGTGCCCCAATTCGATTTCATCGTGGACAGCCTCTAGTGCGAGGTCTAGGTGGCTCTTGCCGTTTTCTGGCCCGGCTTTGGCATGACAACCTTCGCACTCAAGAGGACCGGCCTCCATTTCCCGGTGGCAATTCATACACTGACGATGGTAGGCCCCCTTCAGTCCGGGGAAGCGCAAATCACCGGTGGTGAAACCGTGGCACCCGCGGCAGGGAGGCGCTGCCTCAACCTTGCTTGAGTGGTGGTGGCAGGTCTCGCAGTCGTCAGCATAGTCTACGTGGTTGGAATGGGAGAAGATGACAGTCTCGTACTGGTCTGCCAGGTGGTATAGTCGACAATCATCGGGGACATGAACGTCGGGGAAGTTGGTGTCTTCCGCTGGGACTCCAACAGGAACGTCCTGCAAGACACCGGGGGCTACCGCCCCGGGACAGTAGCAGGGTTGACGGTAGCTACCTTCCCAGACTGGAGGAGAGGGGAAGGCGTCAGGGGTACAGCTGGACGTTGAGATTGCTAGCACACAAAGGAATTGGAGTGCGAGAGACCTCCTACTGGGATGGGATTGCGTATTGTCAATGATCATGTGCGCTCCTCTTCGGAATCCATGATGGGCAGGTTCAGTGCTGCGAAGCGATAGATGAGCACGATTGTGGCAATGAGTCCGGCTGTGACCGCGAATTCGGCTGCGGAGGGGAAGTACCTCTCTGTGGCGTAGGGAGGCTTGTATGCCACCAGAAACACGTTGATCCGGTTGAGGGCAACACCGGCAATAGTCAAGGCCACAGGAATAGCCAGGAGAGCGGGCCGCTTCTGGAAGGGGGGCACAAGGAGCATTGCCAACGGCAGGAATCCGCACAGTACAACCTCCAAGAGATACATCATCGACTCAGTGCTCCAAAGCAGCAAATGGGGCCACGCATCCCGAATTGCAAGGTCACCGACCTTGAGTGCGAGATAAAATCCAAGAGCAAGGGCCAACATACGGGCCAATGGCGTGAGAGCATCCATTTCAGGATCTCTTTTGAAGGAACGTGATGCGAGGAGGGTGTGGTTGTCAAGCACCTTCCATCAAATAAATACCGGACTGGCGGATACAAT
>CAZFVN010000181.1:0-8546 GCA_964522395.1 uncultured Myxococcales bacterium | reverse complement strand
GACTGCGGGAGCGTTTAGGCCGCGCTGTTGGCCGGTCGGCGGTGAGGAGTCAGCACGCGCACCACCTCGGCACATCTAAAACATGGGGGGATACTGTGACTTGGTCGCGATTGGCCCATTGTACCACCCAGGCTCATCCAAGTACGCTAAGTAAGCGCCGTGTTTCCCACATGCGAGCGCGCCAAAACATTGCGTGATCCACAATCGTTGCGTACAGTGTCGCCGACTCGCGAACTATCCCGAGGGGAACGACAATGACGCGCCAGATAGCTTTAGTTTCACTGCTGTTCTCGATACTGGTCAACTCAGGCTGTGGTGGCAGTGGTGACGGTGACTCGCAAAACGGTACCAAGGACGTGGTGGCCGCTGACGCCAGAGGGCCTGACGGTTCAGGTGAAGTCGGGGATGGTATCGAGGAAGGTGGCCTGGTAGCCATTGAGTTGGTCCTTGAACCAGCCCAGCCCAACTATGCCGTGGATCAGAAGATCACAGTTTCCGCGGTGGGCATTGATGCCTCCGGTGAGGAGGTTGAAGTTGGGGCGTTGGGCCCGCTGAAGTTGACTCCCTCGAGCCTCACTGTGGCTGGCGACGAGAGCACCTTCAAGTTCGTTGCGGAAGGTCAGGCACTGCTGGCTGCCTGCCTGGCCGCAAATCCCGACCTCTGCGCCAATCGGACGGTTGTCTCTGACGCGACCGGTCCGGTGATCGAGATATTCACCCCCGCGCGTGGTGCGATGCTCACCGGCGAATTGGTGGTACTCGTCTCGGGCAAGGCACACGATGTCCTGGGTGAAGTGGACGAAGTGTTCCTGGGCGGTGAACTTCTGGCACTGGGCACTGACGGCTCTTTCAGCGCGCCAATGGACGTCGTTCACGGCCTCAACCTCGTCGATGTAACTGCCACCGACACGTTTGGCAACGAGAGTCGCTCCACTCAGTCATTTATCTTCTCCAACGTCTACCTGCCGGACGGTGCAGAGCTACTGGAACAGGCACTAGTCAACCACGCGCTACTGGCCTATCTCGACGACTTGCTGTTCTACAATAGCGACCCCTCTGCCCCCAACAATTTCACCTATCTTTTCGAGGTGATTCTAGCTGATCTTGACATCGGGGCGTTGCTCCCAAATCCCGTTGTTGAGGACCAGGATCTCTCCGTTCTTTGCCTCTGGGACGAATACGATATCTACATTGAGAATATCACCTACGGCAAATCCAACGTGGTGCTGTCACCGGTAGCCGGTGGCGTGACGCTGCACATTGTGATTCCAGATTTCAGCGCGGACTTCTCAATCCAGACGGACGGTCTCGGCTGCGCCGATTTCAGCGGCTCGGTGGCGGCCGACGCACTGGTTGCCGACGCGATGGTCGAGATATCTGCCTCATCCGCTGGCGAACTGCTCGTCAACGTTTCGCAAACCGACGTCGTCTTCAATAATCTCCAGATTACCCTTGGCGGCATTCCCGGAACTCTGCTGAATTGGCTCATAGGACTCTTCCAGGATACGATTGCAAATCTCCTCCAGGACGAATTCAAGAAGCAGATGGAAGAGATGGTCTCAGGTCTCACCGATACGCTCGCCGAAGCCTTAGGGGCCCCCATTGAAATCCCTCTCGACGGCTTTGTTCCCGGCAATGATCCGGTCTTGCTTCGTCTCTCCATGCTCTTCGATAAGGCCTACTTCACCGATGCCGGAGCCGACCTCGATTTGCGAATGTCCGTCACCGCGGACAATGTCGTTGGAATAGAGAATCCGGGGAGTCTTGGGCGGGGGGGATGTCTTGGGACCGATGATAGCAACTTTGCCTTTGATCTTGCTAACCCCAGCCCCCTGGAACTGGCCGCCCATCTTGATCTGGCGAATCAGGCAATCTACAGCCTCTGGGCCAACGGCGGCCTGCACCTCCACGTGACCTCTGAGGGGCTTGAGGAGATGGGGACGGACGTTGGTAAGTATGGGGTCTCCGACCTGATTCTGGATACGGCACCGCTGTTGCCGCCCGCGATCACATCGTGCAATGCAGACGGTAGCCTTACGGCGCAAATCGGTGACTTCTACCTTGAGGCTGACCTCAACATGCTCGGTGTCCCGGCGGACCTGCACATGTATCTCTTCCTCGCCCTGGACGCGGATTTGGCCGTAGTTGAAGGTGAACTCGGGCCCGAAATCGCGCTGGCCATCGACGAACCGCAATACGTCATTGTGGACATTGTTTCGGTGAACGAAGAGTGGAAGGGCAAGGAGCACGTTCTTGTGGGCTTGCTTACCGATACCCTCATCCCGCAGCTTTTGGAGAGTTTCAAGGATAGCCCCATCTCCTTTGCCCTCCCCACCATTAACCTAGGCGGCCTCCTGCCGGCCGAAGAAGGCGAGCCCGAGGAGCCCGGTGCCCTCGACGGCAAAGAGCTGGCCATCGACCTGACCAATCTCTCCCAAACCGGGAGCTACATCCACATCCAGGGCGGCATCAAGGTCCAGGATGTACCAGAACCTCCGCCCGAAGAAGAACCCACTGAGTAGGTCCATTGCCTTGACTTCCAGCTATCTCGATGGGTTAATGTCCCGGTACGCCAGTGGAGGTTTGATGCGCTTTCCAACCATTGCTTTGGTATTCCTCGTTCTTGCCTGTAGCGGCGGTGAATCGTCTACTCCTGACACTCAGACAATCGACCTGCTCGATATCGCCCTCGATAGCGTCGATGTACGGGACGATCTTCTCGATGAGGTCCAGGATGTAACGCCAGATGCACCACGCTCAGAGGAGATCGTCGAAGAACCAGACCTGGTCGCCGACACATCTGAGCTCCCGGATGCCGAGGTCTTTCCCTGGCCCGATCCCGTTGCCCTGCAGGTCGTGGACGGCCTGCCGCTGATTCCTGGTCACTATGACGATTCTGAGACCTGGCCATTTGTCCTCGATACCCTCTCTCAAATCTGCTTTGTCGACGACGATCTGGTGGGCGATTTTCTCTACCACGAGGTAGACGTCACCTTTGGCACCGATACGCTGAATGATTGGCTCGTCAAGGGACGGGAAATGGGGCCCGATGAAATGTACCTGGGAGTAGATATCGGGGGCCTGGTGGGCCAGTCGTATTTCCAGCAACGGCTCGTGGTCGTCGACTTCCCAGGGGGTAATTTCTACACTTTCGAGTCCTCGGTGGATCTGACAGCCCACGCCGTCCCCGGATACGACGGGGTTCCAGTGGCGAAGGTCAACGTCGCCCAGCAAAACGCGTTTCCGGTAGTCACCGCGACGCTGGCTGAAGGGGTGGAAGCACCGCTACTGGCTGATACGTCCTCCCGAATCAGCGTGATCACACAAGCCATCTTTGACCAGGTGGACGATGGTTCTTTGCCACAGGTTGCAGGCTACCGGTTTGCCTCGAAATATGGGGAGGATGCCGCCTTCCTGACCCGCCTTCCCTCCCTTACCGTTGGCGACCTTACGGTAACTGGGCTGGAAGCCATTGTGATCCCCGATGACCACCATCTAGTGGCGGTCCTTGAGCCCAACGGCGTCTTCGTCGAAGGCTACCTCGGAGCGCAATTCTGGAACCGCTTCGTTCTTGCCATCGATGCCTTTGGCGGTGACGAATTCACCGCCCAGGTCTTTTCATTGGTCGGGGATGGTAGCGAGCCGGAGGGTTGGAACGGCCGCTGGCACAAGGTTGGTATTGAGCTCGCCTGGCTCGATCACTATTTCTTTGTCGACATGGTCTATGAAGGTTCTGATGCCGAAACTATCGGTCTAGAAGTTGGCGACATGGTGTTGATGCTTGATGGAGTCAATGTCGATGAACTGAGCCTCGAGGAAGCCCGTGCGGCGTTGCAGGGGGTTCCCGGTGAGACCGTGGAAGTAATTGTTACGAAGCCACTCTCCGACGAGCCCTGGGGCGAGGCCGTCGCTATTGAGGAGATCCTGCCATGAGAGCGCCCAGTTGGCTGGTTGCCATTTTGCTGCTCTTACCCACGCCAGCGATAGCATTGGACGTCTCCCACTACCATCTTGACCTCCAATTGTACCCCGTTGCGCAGAGCATCGAGGCCACTGCCAGCCTTGACCTGGAGGTGGTCGAGGCCGATTTGGTGGCAGGGAAGTTCGCGCTGAATCTAAATGGACTCGACGTAGGTACGGTGGCAGTTGATGGTTTGACTGTTGAGTATGAGCATGGCGGTGGATTCCTCAACGTGGGACTACCAGAAGGGATGGGGCCCGGTTTCCACCAGGTCGAGGTATACTATTTCGGTGTCCCCGAGCCTTACGTCACCGAGTGGGGCACCTGGGGAATGGTCTTCGAGGAGAACCGGGTCTTCACGGTTAATGTTATCGAAGGAGCGCAGTATTGGTTCCCCTGCAACGATACCCTCACCGACAAGGCGAGCTTTGAAATCCGGGTGTCTGTGCCGGGGGGCTGGGTTGTTGCCGCTCCCGGTGAGCTGCTGGAAGTTGCCATTGGCGACGCGTCCGATTTCTACCACTGGCTGGCCGACTGGAATCTGCCTACCTACTTGATGCACTTCGCTGCGGCTCCGTATGAGCTGGTGGAGGAGGAGCACGATGGCATTCCGTACCAGTACTATCTCTATCCCACTGCGTGGGAAGATGCTCAGGAAACACTCCAGCACGCGCCACAGGCCATCGCCATGCTGGAGGAGCTATACGGAGACTATCCCTTCCCCAAGGTCGCGTTCGATGAGATCAACCTTGGCGGGGCCGTTGAGCAACCAAGTTGCGTCTCCATCGGCACCCAGATTTTCGCGGCACCGGAGGACTTTGCGGAGGTAGTGGTACACGAAATGGCGCATAGCTGGTTTCAGGGTCTGGTGACCATTGGTGACTGGAAGGACCTCTGGCTGAGCGAAGGACTGGCCACCTATCACGAGGTTCTCTATTTCGGGTATCTCAATGGGCCAGAGGCAGAATCGAGCTACGCTCAGAGTCTGGCTTTGAGCTATCGCACTAGCGCCGAAATGGCCGAGGGTTTCTTTCAGGTCTACGATCCTGAGCAGATGTGGGGAGTAACTGTTTACCGTAAGGGGGCACTGGTCTTCCACATGCTGCGTCATCTAGTGGGCGACGAGTCCTTCTTCGCGATCCTCAACGACTATCTCATCGAGTTTGATGGCTCCAACGCCACGACTGCAGACTTCCGGTCCGTGGCGGAAAGCACCTCGGGAGCCGACTTGCAGCAGTTCTTTGACGAGTGGGTCTACGGAATTGGCTATCCTCAAATAGATGTGGCCTGGCGTTTTGAAGAGGGGGTCATGGACGTCGTCGTGACCCAGACCCAGTCCGAGGATTGGGCCACATTCACCGCGGTGCCCCTGCCGCTACGGGTAGTGGGACCACCAGATGGCGAGGTGGATTTTCAAATGCCCCTTACTGGCAGGACGAGCGAGTACTCCATCAAACTTCCTTTCGAGCCTGAGGAACTGCTCATTGACCCCGACGGTTGGTTGTTACTGAAGGCGGACATTGTCGATTTCCCGGTGGACCCGGTGGAACCAGCGGACCTCGTAGAACCAACGGTGGAGTCAACCTCTGACATTGTCACCACGGAACCGGTCGAAGTCGTAGCTCCATCCGACCTGAATACCGGTCCAGACTTCATCGTCGAGGAAACGCAAGATGCCGACGTCAGGGGAAGCTGCAATGCTAACCCCGGCACCCCAGCGAGCCCCTGGCTCCTGCTCCTCCTCCCACTCCTCATAGCCCGCATACGTCCGCTTTCTCTCCACCCATGATCTTCATGCTCGATTGTCTCTACCCAATGTATGCTCGCAACAACCTGCGTGGTTCCACGTCTCTGCCCTTACGCTCGGCACTGCTTATCGCTTGTCCTCCGGGGAGGACGAGCAGGGAGTAAGGTGGCGACGCTCCGCACATGTTTGCAGGGCAATACCTACCTCATCGGCCTCCCATGGTTCGCTCTCTGACTGTGCGGTTCAATGTGCCTGCGAAGTTGACGGAAGTGACGTGGCCACAGGATTTGCCACGATTCGCCCCCGCCTACTCCAAAGCCTTCAGCGGCTGCACCACCGCAGCCACCCCATACGCTAGCGCGCCAACAAAGAGTACAGACACGAATCCCAGGCTAATGGAGGTCATCACCGCCAGGCAGGAGCCCAGCACCGAGAAGTAGCCGTTAACCACCCAACCGCTCACTACCAGATCCTTTTGTTTGGAACCAAACGCGGCAATGGCGGTGGGGAAGGGCATGCCCATGACCAGTGCCGGCGGGGCCAGGAGCAGTAGCGTAATCAGTACGCGCAGCGGCAGAGGCTGTGCCATGGCGCTCTTGACCACCGGGTCAAGCAGGAAGCTGTAAGCCACCAGGAGCACAGCTACGCCCCCACAGGCCAGCATTACAGCCCGTGGCCGGTTGCCCGCGAAGCGGGCCGTCAATCCTGCCCCGAGTCCAGAGAAGACGAGCATGGAGCAAAGCACGACGGCCAGTGCGAGGGACGGAATCCCCAGGAAGAAGGTGAGTTTCTGGACCAGCACCATCTCTACCAGGACATAGGCCAGGCCCAGCGCTGAGAAGTATAGAATGACCCGCCAGCGCCCCTTTGGCCGCAAGTTGCGTTGGCGCATGATTCGGGCCGGCAAGACGATGAAGAGAAGCCCGAAGAGTGCCACCAGACCCGTGGTGACCAGCAGGATCACTTGTCCGTTGGCCTTATTGAAGATGTAGTCTGCATCCTTGAAGAGATTGAGCCAACGACTGTTCTCCATGAAGAAGGGGCGGTCATCGGTGGTGGGCGTGATGTCAAAGGAGTAGCTGGCCATGAACTCTTCTTTGTCGGGGTTGGCTGCGTAGTCCTGGAAGGGGTTGGTATCGCCGAAGCCGGACAATTCCCGGCCCGGAAGATAGAGAGGGATGAAGTCAAACTTCTCACAGCGAGCGACCACCGCTTCCTTCTCTTCTTCTGTGAAAGCCGTCTTTGAGACTATGAACACCGAGAAGAATTTGCTCTGGTCGCCGACAATCATCATGTGCTGGCGGGGGTCTTCGATGCCCACCTGCCGGAGGGCGTGGTCGACTAGCGAGATGACCCTCAGCGTCTGGCGTGGTGGGAAGAATATCCAGCGAGTCAGCGTCAACACGCCATCGTCAGTGAGATGTTCGAGATAGTCGGCGAAGGCCTCGGCCGTATAGAGGTAGTTCTCGGCCAGGGTGAAGGCCCCGGACTGGGCCGAGGCCAGGGTGTCGACGCCTGAAAGCTGGATGAAGTCCCACTTGCGGTCGCCCGACATGGTCATGTAGGAGCGGCCCTCTTCGACCAGCACCTCAACGCCGTCACGAAAGAAGATCTCCTGATTGTACTCTCTCAGCTTCTCCTTGCCCGCCTCAATGATCAGCCGATTAATGTCGACCCCGGTCACCTTCTTCGCACCGTTACGAAGCGCTGCAATGACATCGATGCCTCCACCAGCACCGATAATCAGCACATCATCAGCGCCGCGTGGCGCATAGGAAACGGTGGCCGGTAGGTAGTCGAAGACGGGATGGTCGACCACGTCGCCAGCCTCGTCGTTGTAGGCAAACGTCAGGGCCCAGCCATCGATGATGAAGCCGGTGCGGTCGGGGATCTTGCGGTCTGGATAGTCCTGCTTGTACTTCTCTTTGGAGAGTCCCCAAAGGCCGGTGAACCGCTCTTCACGGAAGATCTCCACAGTTGCCAGAGACGAGCTGGAGCGTTCCTGGATGTAGAAGCGGTCGACGTTGGGGAAACCCTTGGCCGATTCAAGGTAGAACGGCCCGTGGAGCGGGTCCCAGGCCGCGGAAGTTATGCCGGCCAGCAGCCCCACGGCGACGATTACGAACTCCCTGGTGGCCAATCGACGATTAGCCATCCGTGGTAGAAAGAGTGCCCCCGAAACCGCGGCTAGCAGGGCGTAGATAAGCAATCCAGTGGTGGAGAAGACGGTCTCCATGAGCAGTACGGAGACCAACGCACCAACACCAGACCCGGTCATATTCGCCAGATAGATCTTGGATACTCTTTCCGGTTCACTGGCGATGGCGTAGGCGATGAACATCCCGGCGAAGAAATAGGTGCTGGTAATGAGCAAGATAAGGAGCGCAAAGAGTAGGAAGTTACCAACGCTGGAGAGCAGCCCCGCTTCGAAGGGCAGGTTGGCCACCAGCAACAGCGATAGCGCGGTCGCCGCGGCGAAGGCGATGGCCAGACGATAGAGCATGCCCGGTGCTTCCCGCTCCAGCAGCTTGGGTCGCAAGTTCAGCAGCAGTCCACCCGCGGCGAAGCCGAGCATGGAAATGCTGATAACCAGGAACGCGAAGTGGTACCAGATGACGAACGAGAAGACGCGGGACCAGAGTACCTGGGTACCCAACAGAGCCATGGAGAAGAGAAAGACAGAGATGAGTGGCATGAGAGTCCTCGCTGCGTAACAGACAGTCTCGACAGTGTGGGCGATGGTAGGCAATGTGTCAATTGTCGCGTGCCTGAGGCCCGGGCCTACCGATCTGATCACGGCTGTACCCCGGTCCGTTCTTGAAGGGAGGTATGGCGTTA
>CAZFVN010000180.1:0-8551 GCA_964522395.1 uncultured Myxococcales bacterium | reverse complement strand
GCCCACGGGGGAGGAGAAGCTGGTCGCAGGCGATTTTGTGGTTGAGCCGGGACCGCCCGTAAACATGTTGGTCTACCCGAAGCCAGACAAGACCAATTACTGCCTGGGTGATCCGGTTCAGATCAAGCATGACCTGGTTGACGAGTATGGCAATGTCGTAGAGTCTGCCGCCATCGACCCCATCCTGATTGAGCCCGCCGAGGGGTTGGAATTTCAGTTGAACAAGACTGATAAGTTCAACTTTGCGGCGGAGGGTTCCTGGCACTTGACTGTGCAGGCCACCGACTACGAATATGGGGGCGAAGTTGACTTGCTTTGTGACTGCACGGGACCGAAGATCACGATTACCTATCCGCCCCGTGGAGTCACCCTCACTGGTGCAGATTCCAACATCGTCGTGACAGGTTATCTGGAAGACGCAGTTTCCACTGTCACCGGGCTGACTATCAATGACGTGGCGGTGGACCTGGACAATTCCAATGCGTTTGCCTTCCCGACCAGCCTTGGCCACGGCATGAATCTCCTCAAGGCCGAGTCCACCGATTCCCTGGAGAATACGGCCCGCCGCTTCCGGAGCCCGTTCTATTCCACGAAGTACATTCCCGCCGATACGCTGGCGACGGCCCAGGCGATGGTTCCCAAGGCAATTCCCGTCTTTCTCTCTCAGGACTTCATCGATGATGGCGATCACTCTTTGCCGGCCGATGACCTGGCAACGATTGTCGAGCAAATGCTGGGTGGCTTTGACTTCGCCGCTCTCCTGCCGGAGGAAGGTATCGAGGTCATCAATACCGATGTCACCCAAATGTATGCCTACATCAAGGATGTTGAGTTGGGTCAGCCTACTGTCGAACTCCAGTCGGTGGACGGCGGGATCCACATGACCATCTCCATCCCTGATCTGGTTGTCGACCTGGAAATCGAGGCGTGCTATCCGCTCCCCATCATCGGCGAGATCTGCGAGACCTATTACGGCTTCATTTACGCGGATTACATCGTTGCTGACGCCTACCTCTTCATCAATATCGCCGAGGATGGCACGGTGGACGCGGCTTTGGGCCCCATCGAAGTAGAATTCGAGGGTCTCGATGTCGATATTCAGGGCCTGGTGGGGGCACTCTTTGACCCATTGGTCAATACGATGGTGAATATCTTCAAAGAGACCATCATTTCCGAACTACAAAACGGTTTGGGTGCAGAATTGCCGACCATGGTCAAGGAGGCCCTGGAGGGTCTCACCGAAGGTCAGATTGTGGAGTTGCCGCCGCTGATTGGCAATGGCGACCCGACGGAGCTGACTATCAGTTTGAACTTCGCGTTGCTGCAGTTCACTTACGACGGTTTGGACCTCATTCTGGATGCGGCTCTGACTGCCATGAAGGGGGTCACACATAATCCCCTGGGGGTTCTAGCCAGAGACGGTTGTATGGGTACAGAAATGGCCCCGTTTACCCTCGTCAAAGATGCCGAAATGAACGCTGCCATTGCCGTGGATTGGGTTAACGAGGCACTCTACTCGATCTGGTATTCCGGGGCGATTACCCTGACCCTTGGCCAGGAGGATCTTGCTGACATTGATCTCTCTGAATTTGGCATCGAGGACCTCACTCTCACCACTGATTTGACTTACGCTCCGGTGTTGCAGAGTTGCGGGACGGGCGAGGCCATGGAACTGCAGTTGGGGGATGCGTTCATCCACGCTGAGTTCTACATGATGGCCATGAATTGGGACCTTGATATCTACCTCTACCTGGTGGTGGAAGCGACGCCATCCGTGATGGTTGACGAAGAGACCGGCAATAGTCAGATCGGCATTGAAATCGGTGAGTTGAAGGTTGCTGAGGTTGATGTCGTGGAACTCCGCCAAGACCTGGTGGGCAAAGAGGATATGGTGGAGAACCTCTTCAAAGGGGTCATCCTCCCGGCCCTCATGGACGAGGTGTTGAGTGGTCTTGGTGGCTTCGATATTCCCAGCTTCGATCTCTCCGGTCTGACTGAGTCAATTCCCGAAGGCACGGCCATCTCCGTCGACCTTAGCGAACTAGGCCTTGAGACGGGTTATCTGGTCCTCAAGGGCAAGCTCAAGTAGGCTTGCATCTTAATGTCTCCAGATGCTATAAGAAAAGCGGTCACCATGTTGGTGATTTGTGGTGCTTTGAGGTGCCAATGAAGACGTGCCCCAAATGTCAGACTGAGTGGCCCGATTCGGCCCGATTCTGTCCCAAGGACGGGACCCCGATTCCCGATCCTGTTGTTGAGACCCAGAGCGATGTCGAGGCGGACGCTGACCTTGAAGATGTGAGCATGGAGGCTACCTCGGACGCGGACCTTGAAGATGTGAGCATGGAGGCTACCTCGGACGCGGACCTTGATGATGTGAGTGAGCCGGCTTCGTCAGAAGGTCAAGAATCGGCGGCGGCCCCGGCGAAGGACGCGGTGGTGCTGACGCCAGAGGAAGAAGAGAAGTTGGACCAGCAACGGATGCATGGTTTTTCGGAGACGCAATGGTTCATGCTGGCCCAGGACCCGGACAAGCTCAAGGACAGCGCTTCGACGCAAGACCTGTACGACATGCAGGATGACTACGATTGGGATGAAGAGATTCCGGAAGAGGAGAGGAGTAAGTTCTCCTTGCGCGGGAAGAAGGAGAAGCAGGATAAATAGGCGGTATGCTCGGGAGTGTGGCTGGAGTTGACTGATGGCAGCCACGCAGCGAGCAGTGGGTCGCGAAGGAGGAACCAGGGATGGGCGAGAATGAGAAGGGAGATCTCTTTGAGTATGAAGAGGTTGTATTGACCATCGAAGTGCCGACAGCGGTTTGCGGCGGTTTGGCCGAGGTGGCTTCAGCGCTCAAGCGCGTGGCGAGTCCTCAGCAGATGCAGCTTTTCTGGATACCTCCTACCATCACTCACATATCAGTTCTGCACACCGGGCGGGTGAGAGAGGACCTGGTCTCCACGCTGGTGGATGCCTGGACGCCGGTGTTGGCTGCTGCAGAGCCTTTCACACTAAGCGCGCGTGGCTTGAAACTCTACGAAGAGGGTGACTCACAGCCTGAGGGAGAGTCGGTCCGAGCAATTTGGGCACGAGTCGACGTCTCAGAGCCTCTCGCCGAATTGCGGAATAGGTTGGTCGCGGCGCTCGATGATTTGGATGTTGACGTGGATAGCGAGGCATTTGAGCCCCACATTCCACTGGCCCTGGTGGATTCATTTCGCAATTCCAGGGAGTTCAGTTCAGCATTCGTCGAGCAGCAGGAAACGGAATTCGGTGAGATTCCGGTCTCGACCATGTCAGTGAAGGTTGCAAATCCGGTGGAAGGGACGCTCGATTCCCCCTTCACTTTGAAGACAAGTTTGCCCATGGGCAGCGAGGAGGAAGCAGCAGATGGCTCGTAAGGCGCAGAAACAAGCCTCCGTTGAGGACCCGGGCAAGCGCCTGGATCTGGTCATCGAATCGATCCAGCGCCAGTTTGGAAAGGGCGCGATTACGCGGCTTGGAAATGCTGAGATTGAGCGCGTCCCGGTCATCCCCAGTGGCTCCATCGGGTTGAATGTGGCCATGGGTGTGGGTGGATTCCCCCGAGGACGGGTGGTGGAAATCTACGGCCCCGAGTCCTCGGGAAAGACAACCATGGCGTTGCATGCGCTGGCTTCTGCGCAGGCATTGGGAGGGGTCGCCGCCATCGTTGACGCTGAGCACGCGCTTGATGTCTCTTATGCCCGCCGACTGGGGGTCAATGTTGACGAGTTGCTTGTTTCGCAGCCCGACTACGGAGAGCAGGCGCTCGACATTGTGGAGATGTTGGTCAAGGGTAACGCGGTGGACTGCCTGGTAGTTGACTCCGTTGCTGCGCTAGTTCCCAGGGCCGAGATCGAGGGCGATATGGGGGATAGCCATGTCGGGCTTCAGGCGCGGCTCATGAGCCAGGCGTTGCGGAAGCTGACCGGATCCATCTCCAAGTCCAAAACCTGCGTTATCTTCATCAATCAGATTCGCATGAAGATTGGTGTCATGTTCGGTAGCCCCGAGACTACAACTGGCGGAAATGCGCTGAAGTTCTACTCCTCGATGCGCCTGGATATTCGTCGCATCGGTGCAATCAAGAAGGGTGACCAGGCGGTGGGAAATCGCACCCGCGTGAAGATGGTCAAAAACAAACTGGCTCCTCCCTTCCGTGAAGTGGAGTTTGATATTCTATACGGACAGGGAATCAATCGGCTGGGCGATTTACTCGATTGTGCTGTGGCATACAATATCGTCGATAAGTCCGGGGCCTGGTTTTCCTACGAATCTGAGCGCCTGGGGCAAGGACGGGAGAATGCGGCAAACTTCCTGGGCGAAAACCCTGAAATTGCCGCAGAAGTTGAGAAGAAGGTCAATGACGCCAGCGGTCTATCGCCGGTAGCGAAGGAGGAGCAGGATGGCGCTGGAGCTGAACCGACTGCTTGAGTTCGCGGCGAAGAAGGAAATCTCAGACATCCACTTGAAGCAAGGCCGCCCGCCCGCGTTGCGCGTCTCAGGAAAGCTGGTGGTTCAACGCAACGTGATGCCTGTCAAAGAAGACGATGTTAACGCCGCACTCGACCTGCTGCTGGAGGATCGACACCGGCAGACCCTGGCAGCTACTGGCTCCACCGACTGTGCCTACGAGTTGCCTGGAGTGGCTCGATTCAGAGTCAATGTCTTTCGCCAATATACCGGTGTCTCGGTAGCATTTAGAACCATTCCAACTGAGATTAAGGCTATCAAGGAGCTGGCGCTGCCTGGTGTCATTGATGATGTGGCCACCGAGAAGCGGGGCTTGATTCTCGTGACCGGTACCACCGGTTCAGGCAAGTCCACCACTCTGGCCGCGATCCTGAACCAGATCAATCAGGATACGGCGGGTCATATTATTACCATTGAGGATCCGGTTGAGTTCGTTCTGCCCGACGGCAATTGTATTATCAACCAACGTGAGATCGGGACTAGCGCCGAGTCGTTTGCCCTCGCGCTTCGAGGCGCGTTGCGCCAGGATCCCGATGTCATCATGATGGGCGAGATGCGGGACCAGGAGACCATCGAGATCGCGTTGCAGGCGGCCGAAACCGGCCACCTCGTGCTCAGCACCATGCACACGATTGATGCTGCCGAGACATTGAATCGGGCGGTGGCCGTCTTCCCGCCCCACGACCAGACGCAGATACGCCATCTTTTCGCTGATGTGCTTCGTTGGGTTATCAGTCAACGCCTTCTGGTGAAGGTAGACGGGAACGCCCGCGTCCCCGCGGTTGAGGTTCTCAAGAATATCCCTCGCATGAGGGAGCTCATCATTCAGCAGGCCGGGGCCCGCGAAATCCAGGACCTCATCGAGAAGAGTGCGAAGGTTTATCGAACGCAGTCCTTTGACCAGTGTCTGATGAGGCTCTACAAGAAGCGTCAAATTACCCTCGATACAGCGTTGGATAACTGCTCGAACCCGTCTGACTTCAAGCTTAAGGTGAGCGGGGTCAACTGAGGGTAGCTGTTCGACTTCGGAGAACCTTTGAACTTCATGCCGCGGCAGGAATGGCGGCTCAGGTGACAGATGAAAAGCAGTGAAATCAGGGAACTTTTCCTTCGCTTCTTCCAGGAAAGAGAGCACCGGCGAATGGCGAGTCACTCGCTGATTCCTCCGGCCGACCCCACCTTGCTGTTCGTCAACGCGGGGATGGTTCAATTCAAGGATATATTTGTCGGCAACCGGTCGGTCGATTTTCGTCGCGCTACAACGAGTCAGAAGTGCCTGCGGGTGAGCGGGAAGCACAACGATCTCGAGAATGTCGGGCGCACGGCGCGTCACCACACGTTCTTTGAGATGCTCGGCAATTTCTCCTTTGGTGACTACTTCAAGAAGGAGGCAATTTGCTTTGCCTACGACTTCCTCATCAAGGAGATGGGACTTGACCCGAAGCGCTGCTATTACACGATCTTCGGCGGGGATGCGGCAGACGGCCTAGGGGCGGACGAGGAGGCTCGTAAGCACTGGGTCGAGGTGGCCGGGATCAAGCCCGAGCAAGTGCTGGAATTTGGGAAGAAGGACAATTTCTGGGCCATGGGTGAAACTGGTGCCTGCGGTCCTTGCTCAGAGATCCTCTACGACCGCGGACCAGGTCCGTGGGCATGCGGCGAACCGGGGTGCGAGCCCGGTTGTGATTGCGACCGCTACATGGAGATTTGGAATCTCGTCTTCATGCAATTCGACCGGAAGGTACCGGGCGGACCGTTGGCACCTCTGCCGGCCCCCTCCATTGACACGGGGATGGGTTTGGAGCGGCTCGCCGCGATCGTTCAGGAGAAGGTAAGCAACTACGAAACTGATCTCTTTATGCCGCTCATTGAACGCTCTGCTGCGTTGCTAGAGGCCGCCACCGATACCCGAGTGGACTACCAGATGGGCAACGGTGGCGAGAGCGATGTCGCCTACCGGGTCATTGCCGACCACGCGAGGGCCGCAGCCTTCCTCGTCGCTGACGGTGTCTACCCTGACAATGAGGGGCGTGGGTACATTACCCGCCTGCTGGTGCGCCGCGCTGTACGGTTCGGGCGTAAACTCGGATTTACCGGCCCATTCTTTCACGCCGTTTGTGATTGCGTTGTGGATGAGATGGCCACTGCCTACCCGGAGCTGAGTGATCGCCGGGACGTGATCGCGCGAGTTGTCTCTCGGGAAGAGGAGGTCTTCATTCAGACCTTCGACGAAGGAGCCCGGGCTCTGGAGACTGAGCTGACCCGGCTACGGGCCGCAGGAGAGACGGTGATTGGCGGGGAATTTCTCTTCTGGCTCCACGACGAGCGAGGCTTGCAACCAGATCTGGCAGAACTTATCGCCGGCGAGCAGGGCTTCTCCATCGACCGGGAAGGTTATGCCGGGCTAATGGCCGCCAAACGCTCCGCCTCCGGAAAGGTCGGAGTGGGCCTCGCTGACACCTCTGAAGAAATCTATCGAGAAGCGGCGGGCCGCATCGGGGCAAGCAAGTTCGTCGGCTACGATGTCCAATCATGCACAGGAACGGTTGCACTCCTGCTGGGGGAGGGCGAGTCTGTGGAAGCGCTCCAGGCAGGTGCTGCCGGGAAGGTCGTCCTCGACGTCACTCCCTTCTATGCCGAGTCGGGTGGCCAAACGGGTGATAGCGGGACTCTCACCTGGGATGGCGGCGCTGCCAAGGTTCAAAACGCCACCAGGGCCCCTGGCGGTCTCGTACTGCATGAGATTGAGGTGGTGAAGGGGACTCTCGCCCTGGCCCAGGTGGTCGAGGTCGCGGTTGAGGCTGGTAGGAGGGCGGCAATCTGCGCCCACCACTCTGCCACCCATTTGCTTCACTGGGCGCTTGAGGAGATCCTTGGGGACCACGTGAAACAGGAGGGTTCACTCGTCAAAGATGACCTTCTGCGCTTCGATTTTCGCCACTTTTCGCCGCTTTCGGCCGAGAACATCGCGGCAATCGAAAGGCTGATCGCGCGGTCGGTGCTGGAGGATTCCGAAGTAACTACTTCCCTGACTGCCCTGCAGGACGCAGTCGAGTCTGGCGCCAAGGCTTTCTTCGACGAGAAATATGACGAGGACGTGCGCGTCGTCTCGATGGGCAATGGGCGTTCTAAGGAGTTGTGTGGTGGCACACATGTGGCTCGCACGGGCCAGATCGGGATGGTCAAGATTGTCAAGCAAGAGGCTGTTTCGTCGGGCATCCGACGTATCTATGCCGTTTGCCACGAAGCATATGTGCGTGATGCCGAGGAGCGGGAGCAGCGTCATGCGGCACTCAGCTCCCTCCTCAAGGTGGCGCCGGACAATGTCGAAGCGCGAGTAAGAAAACTGTTAGAGAATAGCGCGTCGTTAGAAAAGAAGATCGAGCAGTTGGAACAGAAGATCCTCTCCGGAGAGGCGGGAGCTGATGGCGGGCAGGAGATCTTTGAAGCTGGAACCATCAAGGGGGCAATCGCACTCCTCGATGATGGCGAGGTCAGTAGGGTCCGGACCATGGCAGATATGCTACGCGACCGTATTGGGACCGGGGTCGTTATGGTGGGCGTCGTCAACGATGGGAAGCTGCTCTTTGTAATTGCCAGTACACAGGGACTTTCCGAGGCCTTACATTGTGGTAAGATGGTTCGTCAACTTGCAGAACTGGTCGGTGCCAGAGGGGGCGGAAAGCCTGACTTTGGGCAGGCAGGGGGCGGTGATCCCTCCAAATGGGAGGCTGCGGCCGAACAGTTCAGGCAGTGGGTAGTAAAGGGCGGTAGCGACAACTAGGGAGGCACCAGCATGGAGCACGACATTGATATTGCATTATTGGAAGAGAATCCACAGGCACCGGACAGAGAGACGGTGCTGGAACGCTTCAAAGACGATTTCGGGGCCCGTTTGGCCAACCGTCTGGCGCAGCCGGAGGTAGCGCGGGAGGCCACTTCGGAGCTGGAGGAAGCGCCGCTGGACGATGCGGTCATTGAGGAAACGGGAGATCGCTGGGGCGAGGAAGCCGCGGCTGAAGAACCGGTTGACGAGTACGCGGAAGAGCCGGCCGAAGAA
>CAZFVN010000179.1:7289-8678 GCA_964522395.1 uncultured Myxococcales bacterium | reverse complement strand
AGACTCCCGACGACGTTGCTGAGACTCCCGACGACGTTGCTGAGACTCCCGACGACGTTGCTGAGACTCCCGACGATGCAGTTGAAGGAGACGTTGCCGTCCCCGCCGGCGCTTGTATGAACGCTGACGACGGTGCCCTCCTCCAGGCAGACCAGGATGGCATCACCGAGGACGCGACGACCTGCGGCCTGGGGTGCATGGCTGACGAAGATAAGCCGGGCTGCTCCACCACTTGCGTTGCAGAGGCCACGGGCCTTTCGGAAGGTTGCACGGCCTGCTACGTTGGTATGATTCTCTGTTCAATTGACAACTGCCTTCAGATTTGCGCTCCTGACACCAGCAGCGAAGCCTGCGCCGCCTGCCAGGAAGAATTTGCCTGCTACACCGACTTCTACGCCTGCAGCGGCCTCACCCCCGCCGCAGAATAAGTCTTCTGTTGAATCCGCATATTGTGTGAGCCTGGCCTGAACCAGGGCTGCTGACGCCGCAGGATCCTAAGACCAACCTATTTCGATAGACTCCGTCCGCGCTCACCGCCTCGACGGCCCTCCGTCGAGCAGTTTGCTGTTCTCTCTACGCTGTGCATGAGACACATTCACCGCCTACGCATGCGGCAGTTGTGGTTGGGTCGTCATCATCGCGTTCGTTTGTCTGGGATTTGAAATGGATTGGAGACGCGGATTCCTTGGAAGCGGTGATAATCGCGGTCTGCGGTGACTATTTCGTCGATTCCATGTTCCTTCATGAGGGCAGCGATATGGGCATCGAAAGCGAGGTTTCCGCTGGCCCCGGAGGCGAGTAGGGTCTTGCTGAACCAGGCGGGGTGACGGGGGCCCTCGCTGACTAGCAAGAGAGAAGAGGAAGCGAGCAGCCCTTCAACTGCCTCCACTGCTTCTTCGAGAGGCGTGGGTGGGTCGAACACCTTCGGGTGCGTAACGACTCGGACGAACTCATAGAGACAAGGCCATAGGAGCACCCAGGGTTCAGGGGCAAGGGCAATCTGGCGCAGAGTTTGGAGGGCTGCCTGGTGGTGCGTAAATTCGGTGCGGTGTGCGTAAACCAGAATGTTGGTGTCAATGGTCTTCAATCGTCACCCTCCATAAGGTCGTAGAGCCGGTCACGGTCAGCCACGTCGACCCCCGCGCGGACCTTTCCGGAGAAAGTCTTCCAGCGGAATTCGCTCTTCTTGTGAGTGGAGTGGACATGCATTCCGATGGCAACCAGTTCAGATATTGCCTGACTCAGATTCCAACCGCTTCTACCGGCCATTTCGCGCACACCTTTGAGCAACTCCTCGTCCATCACAATCGTCGTTCGAACGTTCATTATTCGATCCTCCGCATACAATCATACGCGGCGTATGGGTCTGTGTCAATGTGACTGGTGCCG
>CAZFVN010000179.1:0-7279 GCA_964522395.1 uncultured Myxococcales bacterium | reverse complement strand
CCACCCCTCCGCGGCGGAGGGGGCGGTCGCAATGGGCCGGGCGCCGGGGGGGCCACGCAAGCAGAGGTTCCTTCGTCGGAAGCCCGTCAGTCCCAGCACGCGAAGGAGACCAACTCATTCTCATCCAAGGTGCACAAACAACCGAGGTGAGGTTCGTAGGGGGCGCAAGTGCCGGAGAGGTCCTCGTCGCAGGGAAAGGGTATATCTCCGTTGTAGTCATACTCTGTTACGCAGAGTCCCTGGCACTGCATCGCGTTGGTGCAGGGACAGCCGGCATCACCTGTCGGACACGTGCCGTACATGGGCGAGCCCTCGCAGTCGCAAATGCCGTCCCAGCACCAGTTGCCGTTGGGGTGACAGCAGTTGCCCTGAAGGCAGTGCTGGTAATCCTCGGCCCATGGTTGACTGCTCTCGCCGCACGGTGTCTCATCCGGGGCGGGTGTGAATTGGCAAGCCCCGTCCATACAGATATCGGGCACGGAGCCATTGGCAGCAACGCCCTCCCCTCTAACTTCCGAAGGAGCCGAAGCGTCTTCCTTGCCATTGCCGGCAGAGTCACCGGAGCCACAGGCAGCGATAGAAGCGACAACGAGGAAAGCAGCGCTAACGCATGTCCCTACCACCATCAATCTTCCTCCGCATATCTGCGACTCTCCAGCGTGATGGATCCCATCGTGGTCTAAAGCACTTCATTCACCTGGATAAAACTGGCAGGTGCCAAGTCTCTCTAGCCTTCCCAATAGGAAATATCCATTGGGGAATAGCCAGGGGCATCGAGGGACGAAAGAACGAGGCCAATGGCGGAGACGCGATAGATCTTCTTGGTTGTCGCATCGAGGACCCAGAAGGTGTTCGCCGGACCTAGAGCCAGTCCGCGCGGCTCTTCCACGGGGATGGCAAATGAGCTCTTGAAAGTGGATCCGTCCCAACGCTCGATGAAGTTGAGGTCGAAGTTGGATGCATAGCGCTCGCTCTGGCCAGCCCCATAAGCTGCGACGCCCCAGTAGCCAGATTTGAAGCCACCTTGAGGGGATGGGTACGCGGTCTTAAATGCCCCCATCCCACCTTGCACGTGAGAGCCGTGCGTGGTGTCGATGCCTGTCTTGTTGACCAGACCCTGATAGAGCAGGTCCTCTGCCGGGTTTGACCTCATATCATAAGATAGCCCGCGCATGCCCCCCATGGTCATATCTGCACCGATCTGGTTGGGCACTACGGCAGTTACGTCACCGGTCAGGATGCTCAGTTTATAGAAGCTCATCTGGTCGCCCATCCCTGTGACCCAACAATGCAATGGGCTGCGCAGGTCATGGGCGATTCCCCTTATCCCCTCTACCGGAGAGGTGAAGGAGTTGATGACGCTTCCCTCGGTATCGATGCGGTAGATCATTTCGGCACCGGCGTCGGTAACCAGGAATTCGCCGGTCGGCACCTGTGAGCAGAGGAAGTTCTCGCACTCCTCGAGGAGGGCGCACTGCCCACAACTTCCGCCGCAGCCATCGTCACCGCACTGCTTCCCCACACAGCTTGGAATCAGTGGATCGGTGAGTGCGCAATCGATGGAATCCTCGGTGCCATCGCCATCGGTGTCGTCGTCACAGAAGTTGAGCTGTCCATCGTTATCGATGTCTGCGGTGCCCGTTCCGCCGATCTTGTTCATGATAATGGCGACTAGAAATGAGAAATCGGCTACGGTCGTCTCACCGTCGCAATCGAAATCTGCGCCCCGCTTCCAGGTGGCGCCAATGCATGTGTCGGTTTCGGGAACCGCTGCACTGCAATTGCCGGGGGGAGCCGCTTTCAGCAAGACCGAATCGGAGAGGCAAACCGGGACGCATGTTGGGCTACCGTCGGGGCCTTCTCTGCAGACCGCGTCGTTGCCCAGGAGGAGCTGACAATCGGGATCGTCTTCACAGGGAGTTGGTGAGAAATCGTTCCACGCGGTCGTGTAGTCGAAGAGGAGGACCAGGCATTGGAGGTCGATTGCATCAACGGCACCATCGAGGTTGAGGTCTCCTTGAGGGGCCGTGTAGGGAACGGGGCCGAGCAGAGCGAGCAACCCAATCACGGCCGCCAGGGCGCGCACTAGTTCTGGTAACGGTCTTGATAGCTTATTGTGCACTGGGCAACTCGTAGTCTTGGTCGGCGAAGATCGCGACACAGGCATCGACGACGTCTGCATCATACAATCGACCGCGGTTCTGCTGGATCTCTTCCAAGGCAGCCTCGATGCCCAGAGCCGAGCGATAGGGTCGGTGAGAGGACATTGCTTCCACCACATCGGCCACCGCGAGGATTCGGGCCCCGACAATTATCTGGTCCCCCTGCAGGCCTTCTGGATAACCGGAACCGTCCAAACGCTCGTGGTGTTGGTGCACCATGTCGGCAATGGGCCATGGAAACTCAATTGGACTGACGATCTCAAAGCCGGCCTGGGCGTGAGTTCGAACAAGTTGCATTTCCGGTTCAGAGAGCTTCTTGGACTTGTTAAGGTATTCGACAGGAACAGAGTTTGCCGATGTCATGGATTACGCCAGCGACCCTGATGCCGTCAACCTCATCCGCGGGAAGGCGCAGCCTGGTTGCGATGGTGCGGGCGAGGTCAGATACTCTCTTCTGATGGCCCGCCGAATAGGGGTCTCGGCGCTCCCCGGCGATTGAGATGACCTCGATAACTCCGCCCAGTGTCTGGCGGAGCTTCTTGGCCGTTTCTGCCTGTCGATGCAGCGCTTCCCGACGAGCAATTACACTGGCAATGACGTTGCCAACGGCGCGCAAATAGTCCCTGTCGAGGCTCCGGAGCGTGGTGTCGGTCTTAAGGTGGAAATCGAGCACCCCCAATACCGACTTGCCATGCAGCATGGGCACGCAGTAATGGCCGTGCGGCCCCTTGTGATGGAGGCAGCACTTACTGTCGGTGACAGTCATTGCGGAATCAAATGGCAAGGCAGTTTCCGCTACGATTCCGCAAGGGCACCTGCCAAATGGCACGGTGGAGCATGTCTTCAGGACCTCAGGAGAGAGCCCCTGGTGGGCGCGCAATAGGAGGGTGCGAGATTCGTGATCAGTAAGGAAGACTGCGACTCCGCCTTCGAGAAATGGCACTTCGGGTGCGAAGGCAATCTGAAGCGCCTTATTCAACATCTCTTCCAGGCTCAGGTCATCGAGCCCTACACTCAAGACTCCGTTGAGGGACTCCTGCAGTTGGTAACGGTGGTGAAGCTCTTCGACCATGCCATCGAAGGCCGCCCCCAACTGACCGAACTCGTTCCCGGCCGGTAATCCGACTTTGCGCTGGAAGTCGCCGCCTCCAACGGATTGAGCAACACTTGTCAAGCGCTCCAGGGGTCTGGTGAGGGCCCGGGCCAGGAAAGTCGAGGCAATCAGTGCGAGGAGTAGGACCCCCCCCACAATGTAACTCGTGCGCCACGTGATACTCGAGAGTTCGGCCGATATCGCAGCTTCCGAAATGCCTATGCGGAGTTGCCCAGGTTTGCCATCCAAAATGGGCACTGCAATGTCAATAACCGCTTCATCGTCCGTCTGGAGATGCTGGATGTTGAACTTATCACGGTATGCAACGCTATTGGCTGTCAGTAGTTGCCGCGCAACGCGCCCGCCGAAGGTATCGGCCAGGACCGAGCCAGTTTCGCCAACTACGAAGAGATAGCGCAGGTCGGGATGCCGGGAGTGCTCATTGAGAATCATCTGCAACTCCGCCCAGGATTCGGTGAGAACTTCGCTCTCACATTCCCTGGCGGTTGCGAGGGCTATTTCCACACCTCTCAGTTCGAGTTCATGGCTCAGATCGTCGGCGATGACGGTTTGGAGAGCGATGATAAGGGAGGCGCCAAGGAGAACCACCATTACAGACACGGCCGCCAGAAACTTCACCCTCATGGAGAGTCGACCGATCATTTTGCGTTCCTTTCAGAGAGACTCTTAGAAGAACTGCTGGGCCACTTAAGCATTTCGCGTATGGAGTCATATGCGCTGTCTTCGATGAGGACAAATTGCTCGATGCCCATACCCGCAAGAATCTCCTTCCCTGCCCTATCGTTGTGGGCTGTCAGGAAGACCTGCCGTAAGGCATCTCTTTCCTTCTGAGGCAACCCTGGACGGGTTACCACCGGGGGGATGCCGTAGGGTGGAGATTTCCAAACGACCCGCGTTTTTCCGGCGAGGCCAGGGTCATTTGCCTCTGCGTAGAGCCAGATGAGGCTGTCCACTGCGGCCCCGTCAACTACACCCTCGGCAACCGCGCGAATCGACTTATCGTGGGCGTGGGTGTGGATTGTCTGGGAGAAGAAGGACTCGGCGGTTTCGCCCATTTGGCGCAAGGTGTGGAGCGGAACGAGTTTGCCGGAGTTGGACATGGGGTCCGTGAAGGCGAATTTCTTGCCTCTAAGGCCCTTGAGGTCCTTCACCGGACTATCCGTGGGCACGATGAAATAGGAGTAATAGACCGACTCTCCGTTGACTCGCGGCGCGACCAACAGTTCGATATCCAGATTGTCGTGGCCTTCGACGTAGGGCCGACCACAAACAAAAGCTGCATCGATGTCACCGGTCCCCAACAGATTGTTCACCTCGGCGTACGTCTTGCGGTCGACCATTTTGACGGTGCGGCCGAGCTTCCTCTCGATATACTGGAGGAGCTGCCAGTAATAGGAGTAGCCCGCGGCGGGAGTGATCATGGCTCCAACCGCAATTCTAAGGGGGGCACGGTTCGCGGGGAGGTTGTCTGGCACACCCGGAGCCAAAGCCGCGTCCTTGAGAGAAATTGATTTGGTCGCCCCTTGATTCCGACAGGAAGGAATCAGAGCGAGGAAGAGTAGTAAAGTACATCCAGCTCGAGCCAATATCATCACGACCTCATGAACTACGACAACCGTTCTACTCGAGTAAGTAGAGGGCACTCTCGACGGGAAATGCATAGAGCCGTGCCCCAAACGGTGCGGTGTCCTTTGCCAATCTATGCGAGCAATCTACTATGTCTCTGCGGGTGAGTGCAAATAAAAACGGTACGGTTGCTTAGTGCCATTCTCTCGTTGGCCATTATATCAGACCGTGTTAGCATTGGCACAACCGGAGGGAGGGGAAGGTATGAACCGAGTTCTAGCGGCCAGCCTACTGGCACTTTTCGTATGTGCGTGTGGCGGGAAGACTACCGCGGTGAAGACCGAGGAGGGCCCGCTTATTAAAGAGAACGTCGAAACCGACCGACCGCTAGCCTGGCGCAGAGCCTGCTGTAAGCTAATGGGCAAGCCGGCCCCCGCTGAGGGCGATGCGGGGATTGGTATCGGAGAGGAGAAGGACGCGAACATGGCTTCCTGCTTGAAGGGGTTCATGGCCATGGAGAGCGAACGTGCGGCCGAGGCAGCCAAGTGTGTCATGAACGCGGCAGACGAGGAGGCGGCCTTCTGGTGCCTCGAGAGCGGTCAGGATGCCCTCCTTGAGAACCCCCAGCCGATCAAAGAGACCCCCTAGCTCCTGGTGCTGGGGCAAGATGGCACGGTGATCCCTGGAGAGATGGCTCCAATTGCTGTAGGAAGATGGCGAGCTGAACCCAATAGCACTTAGTCACTATTGCTGCAGGAAGATGGCGAGCCGAACCCAATAACACTTAGTCCCTATTGCTGCAGAAAGATGGCGAGCCGAACCTTATAACACTTAGTCGCTACTGCTGCAGGAAGATGGCAAGCTGATCCTTAAAGAAGGGGGTGGCTTGCACCTCCTCGAGAGTCTTTCCGGCGGGAACGTAGTAACTCAAGTATTGCAACAACTTGTCGCCAAATTGCTCAAGAAAGACTTGGGCCTCGGCTTCGGTGGTAATGCCGGCCAATTGTACGTGGAGGGTTTCCCAGGGCAGGAAGCTCATCTCGAGCTTCGAGAACTGGCGGCAAATGGGCAGTTCGTGGTTAGCTGAGCAACCAAAGTACTCCTGCGGCACCTGCGCTCGCCAGAGCCCCGAGGGTCCGGAGATGGTGTACATCAGATTGTCAAAGGTCTGGAGCAGTGCGAGTGGATCATCCGGAGCGGCCTGGAGCTTTTCTGCATGGGCTTGAAGATGGGTCTCTTCGTAAGCGGCGAGGGAGGTCCACATGGACTTCTCGAATTCGATAAACTCAGCGCTGCGCTGCACGGTTCCAACGGCCTTGCCCGTAGGTCCAGCATCTTTGCAGCCGGTGATGGCCAGTGCCCACGTCAAGGCGACGACCGTAAGGATAGTGGCTCTCATGGATTTCCCCCTTGCCTGCTTTGCTGTCGCATTTCCGTCAAGAGCGATTGCAACAGCCGGTTGGTTTCTTCGCCGCCCATCTTACTGCACGGTCAGCCGAGAGTCCAGGGGTGCGAGTCGAGTAGAGTCCACGTTGAGACTGTGCTACTATGCAGCCACAGGAATATGGAGGAGCGATCATGAGAGCGGGACAAGTTGTTCTATCGATACTTGCGCTGGCCGCAGTGTCAGGCTGCGGCAGTTCCGGGACCATCGTCATGCAAGACGCAACAATGATCGTTGATGGCGTAGACCTCACGTTGGCTGAGGATACGGGAGATGCAGAGGTAGCGCTGGACGTTCTCGATAGTGCGCAATGGGACTTCGGCAGGCCTCAGGACCTGCTCATGGACCAGAGCGTCGAATTGACTCCCGAGTGTGAAGCGGGGAGCGGCTGTTTTCTCGACTCCTGCATAGACAATTCCGAGTGTCTTTCTGGGTGGTGCGTGGAGCATCAGGGAGAGGGCGTTTGCACCCAGACCTGTGACAGCGAGTGTCCGGTAGGCTGGAGTTGCAAGCAGGTGGCGGGTACGGAGCCGGACGTTGTCTTTGTCTGCGTCTCTGACTTCAGCAACTTGTGCAAGCCGTGCGCCACGACTGAGGGCTGCATCAGTCCTTCGGGAGGCCAATCCGCATGTGTCTTCTATGGCGCTGCTGTGGGGGCATTTTGTGGCGGAACCTGTACCGCAGATGGTGACTGTCCTACCGGTTTTGATTGCCTAGACGCGACGCTGGTTGGGGGGCAGGTCCAGCAGCAATGTGTTGCACAGTCGGGTGAATGTGGTTGTAGCGAGAAGTCCATGGAGCTTTCACTCTCGACCCCGTGCCAGACCATCGGTGACTTTGGCTCCTGTGACGGTCAGCGGGTCTGCGGGCCCGACGGCTTGACGGAATGCAATGCCGGAATCGCCGCGGCGGAGGTCTGCAATGGGCTGGACGACGACTGTGACGGTGAGGTGGACGAGCCTGACCTGGTGGAGGGCAACTATGTTGCGCTTT
>CAZFVN010000178.1:0-8722 GCA_964522395.1 uncultured Myxococcales bacterium | reverse complement strand
GCAAGCCGAATCTCAGGGTTGTCAGGAGCGTCGACTGAAAAGAGCCGCACCCATTCCCATTTACTTCGACTACCCAAAGGTTGGCACCTTCTGCGGTCACTCCTACCGCCGCCAGCCCTTCTGGCAAATCGGTCTCGCCCGTTAGCGTCCCAGGCGTGCATCCCATGGGCATGCAGTCGCTGCGCACGCACCTGACGTGGTAGTCAAGGTGGGCCCAGCTTGCAGCCACGCTGTCGCCAACGTGCGCGCTGGCAAAACTTACGTCCCACATGGCATCGGGGTTTTCAGAGGGCGAAGATGACCAGTAAATCGAGTCATTGAAACTATCTTCCTCGTAGCAATCCCCAAGCCAGATTAGTGGGTCGCGGTAGCAGCCGTCCTCACCAGGGCCCTCAAGGAGTGGGCAGGCGTTACAGTCTTCTCTGCATTCAGCAGTATTTAGACAGTCTGGGTCTTCCGCTTCACATGCCCCTCCTTCTTCTTGCCCAGGGCAGCCAAGGATGAGGCTGCGCAACTCCTGGATCTGTGGGAGCCGCCAATCATTACGCCCCGCAAGCTCCAGTCCTTCACAATAAGCCATGGCGTAACTCCAATTCCCAGGTTGGTCCGCCTCATCTCTCATCCATTGTCGGTCGGTCCAGAGATCTGTGACCACTCCACCACCTTCTACTACCCAACGGGAAACACAGGCACCGGATTCATCACATTGGTGGTTCTGGGGGCAGTCGCCGCAACTCCCACCACAACCGTCGTTGCCGCAAGCTCTGTTTTCACATAACGGGATGCAGGAGAGAGTCTCGACGTCAGCGCTGTTACTTCCATCCAGAACCGGCTGAAGGTCGGTAGCTACCTCGACGACATCCTCAATGGATCCGGAACTTCTGAAGCAACCGCCGAGGGTCATCAGGAGCAGCACGACGGCCACAGCGAGGGTGGTCGAAGTTGCTGAAGCAGTAGTCGCTGGCATTGTTGGTATGAGACCTCGGTCCTTCACAAAGAGCCTCCTGAGTGGAACGTGTAGCGACTACCTGATCACCTTCCTGGTGAATGTCACAACGAAGAGAGTCATTAGAAAGAACCCTGAAAATCCCTCGGCCGCCACTACGTATTTCAGCCAGCCAAGGTAGTCTGGATGAAGATTCTCGGCCCCGACGGAAATGAAGACGACGAAGCTGTAGTAGAGGTGAAAACCAAAATCTTGTAGACCTGCGGCGGTCTCTCCACCTAGCATTATCTGCTGGCTGAACATTGCGTAGACAGTTGCAAAGAGGACGATGGTCACCAACGTGAGCACGCCAACATTCATTGGCTTGGTCCCGTAGCCGGAGCCAAGGTCGAGGAGCAGTGCATTTAGCGGTTTGCTGAAGTACCTGTAGGGGCGTCCCCTGGCAAACGGTTTGGACTTGCGCTCACACCGTTTGAACATGCGGTGAGCATTGTCCATGTCGTCATACTCATTGTGCCTTTCGAAGTGGTTCTTGAGGAAGCCGTACTCCATCCTCGCTTCATCGTAGTTGCGCGTCGCCTCGGATCGAAGGCTGCCCCGAACCTGCTCCCAAGATAGCAGTAGGTCTGCGGTGGAAAAGTTCAGGAAGCAAGTTGTCCCCAAAAACTTAGCTTGATTGAAATCTCCTTTGCCTGCAATGGTGGATTCCTGGAAGGTAACGGGACCGGAGAATTGAACGCTCTTGAAGCAGGCATCTGAAAGATGTGCCTTCTGGAAGTTGGCCATTGCCGAAAAGACAGACCCGGTGAAATCTGCCGGCCCCAGTACCTGGGCCTCTTCAAAGGTGGTGTTTCCCAAATCGGCCCGCGTCATGGCTAGACCGGTGCGAAATGTTGTCTCTCTGAAGTCGAGCTCGTTGGCATTGAACTCAGAGAGGTCTGCCCAATGCTGAAAAACCCCCCGGCCAAAAAAACCGCGGTCCAGAGTGCTTCCGCGGCAGCTGAACGTCCCTTCAAATTGACAACTACGAAAATCTGCGTGCTGCTTCCAAACTACTCTGTCAAGGTTAACATCCTGACTAAACCTGGCCTCAGCGAAGTTGCAGTCTTTGCCAAAGATAGCGGATTCCATTTTGGTGTTTGCAAGGAACCTAGCCTCACAGAAATCTGCACCACTATCGAAGCGAGCGTGAGATATGTCTAGAGCAGCGTGAAATGCCACGCGAGAAAAATCGGCCCACCCTCCAAATAGGGTCGCCCTGAAGTCGGCGGCGGCACCGAAGAGAGCATCCTGAAACTCGGCACTGACAAATTCAGCTTCAGCGAAGTCAGCATCACCTTCGAATCTGGCTCCTCTAAACGAAGCCTCTTCGTCAAAGTCGGAATCGGAGAAATCTACTTGACCCGCAAATCTCGTCTTCTCAAATCGAATTCTTCCGGCAAAGAAAGCATTGAGGAATTCTGCCTTCTCCTCGAAGGTTGCGTCGCAGAAATCTGCACCATTATTGAAAGTGGTTGCGGAAAAATCGGCGAACTCATGAAAAGTGGTTGCCGTGAAGCGGACGGGAGAGCGGAAAACTACGTTCCTGAAGGACGCGGCGGCAGTGCTAGGCAAGGAGGAGGTTTCTGGACCATCCGCGCGCTTCACGTTAGACGGCGAGACTCCCACTGTGCTCCCCACGAAATCTACTGGCCCTTCGAAGACTGCGCCGTTGGCTAGGAATGTCCCGATACTGCAATTGATAATCTGCAGACCAGGTAGCGTCAGCCCAGAGAGGTCAACCTCCGCCAGATCGCATCCGCGTATTTCTAGCCCCGCTGATATCCTGGCTATGGCATCATTGGAGTCTAGAGCCTGCAAGCTCATTGAGTCCCCTCTTGTCAGAACGTAAGCCCTAGCCAGTTGGCGCAGTAGTCATCGATGTCATTAAAAACGTTGACTGTAAAAGACCTTAGCTTTTCGATCGCGAAGCGGTGCATCTCCAAGTCCGGAGCCGCGCACAACGGTTCACAGATGGCCATCTGGCCAAAAGGAATCCCCGGCCAGAGCGTATTCAGTCCAATGAGCAGGTATTCCACCTTAACGTGGGTCCAGACGCCCAGGACTCCAATTCGAATTCGATCTGGTCGAGTATTGCCGCAGACTTGCCGTAGGACCTTCTCGTACCTATGATCGCTCGCGATATTGATGGAGTTGGCTCGGATTACCTGGCAGCGACGATGATGTCGGTGCTCCTCCAGTTCCCCTGGCAATTCCGCTCCCCATTGACCCTTAATGCAGTGTGGTCCGAAGACATCGAATTCGTCGCAAGACTGCGGGTGCCAGTCCTCGTCGATAATAACCGTGAGGTTTTCGGTTCCAGGGATGGTGTCGTTGAAGAACCTGGATACGGTCTGAACAAAGTAATCCGGCTCATTCTTGACCTGGTCACCCCTCAGCTTTCGGGCTGCGCGTGGACCAACATGAAGCTTGTTGACAGCCCTGGACGTCCCATGCACATCGACCCCATCGATGAAGTCATTTTGAGGACATACCAGAAACTGAATGGTCTTCTCCACCATGGGGCTCTTTCGTGCGGACTCTCTCACCGGTGCCTCGCCTTCTATTTGTACCACTCGGTTCGTTCAATACTCACACTGCCCCATCGCCTCGTCAAGAGCAAAGTCAAGGACTTCGTTCCCGCGTTTAGTTCCCTGGTGAGGCCCGCTTCTGTCCGTTTTGCAGGCGTTCAGTTGTTGGATTGTGGGGTCGTAATTCTGGGAGCCCCGTGGCTTGACTCCAACGACCTCTGGTGCTATTCAAGTTGGTAGGGGCAAATAGACACGTGCGCCCCCTGGCGGAGAAGCCCACAAATGACTTACGACGTATTCATTAGCTACGCAGCTGAGGATGGAGAAACGGCCAATCTAGTACTCGATGGCCTTGAATCCAGTGGTTTGTCATGCTGGATCGCTCCCCGAAACGTCCTTTCTGGCATCCCTTTTCCCGAGCAGATAGTGACTGCCATCAAGAAGAGTCGCCTGATGCTGGTAGTCTTTTCGGCTTCTTCGAATCGCTCTGGGCACGTACGCAATGAATTGAATATCGCGGTGGAGGCGGACTTGGGCATCTTGCCCATGTGGATCGATGACTTTGAAGTTTCGAAGAGCATGAAGTACTACGTTGGTACCGCCCACTGGTTCGATGCGAGGGAGGGTGGCGTCAAGGAACATTTGCCGGTCCTGATCGATTCAGTGAAGGCCGTTCTCTCGTCCAAGGCGCCAAAGGGCGATTTGGCTGCAACGTCAGATAGGCTCGTTGCCGTCGTACCCAGCAATGGTTCTCCCAGGCGCTGGGGCACGGCCAATCCGAAGGTTTGGCTGGGAGTGGTTTCGCTCTGTGCCGGAATTGCACTTGTTGCGCTCTTCTTCTGGGGGCCTTGGCAGGTTGAGCAGAGAGGGTTGGTAGTAGAAGAAAGCCCTGGAGGGGGGGCGGCAGTTGTTGGTGAAGCGGTGGCTGACGTTGTCACGCTAGTCCATTCCGAGACAACGGACCGCTCCGGAGTGCCGCCGGGATTGGATGATGTTGATGGGCGTGCCCAGGACGCTACACTCTTGGACTCTGGGACGGTGGAGGCCGTGGCTGAGGTGACCGCTGAGCTTCCAGATCTAGAGGCCTGGCGTCGGGAGGTTTCCGCCAGCGAGACGGATTCTGGCGATGGCCTAGTAGAGCTTCTGAGGTCCGACGCAACGGAAGGCCTAGACACCCTTGACATTCGAGTTGGTGACGGCCCGTCGTCTTTGCCGGACCCAATTGGGGACCCACCGGACGCTGGCGACGCGGTACCCGACGCCGTAGAGGAAGAGAGTGCGGCGAAGAAGGGCGGCAGTAGTCGTTCCGGCAAAGCGCATCGCAAGAAGAAGGAGAAGAGCAAACGGGGGAAGAGCGAGAAGGTGAAAGCTCCAGTACTGCCCGTAATCCGATTCCGCGATCTCCCTTCTGGAGATAGCGGCACAACTGCGCCAAATTAGCGGATTGCTCGATAAAAGGTCGAGTCCTAATGGAACATGTCTCGCAAGGTAATGAAGCTGACTCTCTCGCAGGGGGAACCGCTTAGTTCCGCAGCCAAATGGCACTTGGAGTCCTGGCTGGCGCCCAGAATTATCCGATCCGCATGAACCCTGCCCAGGAAGTCAGCGAGGCCTTCGTCCGGTAACGGCTTGCCGACGCGGCGGATGCTCCTGGCCGCATTGCCGACCGACTCGACACGCACCCATTCATCGGCCTCCTCCGGTTCTGCGGCAATGATTCCGTTGAAACGCTCACCTTCGAAGGTGGGTGCGACGAGGGGAAGGAGCATCTTCATGCCTACCTTCGCGCGAACGCTGGGCCGTATGAGGACAACTGTTTCCAATCCGGACAAGCTCTCTTTGATGAGCATTCTTAGCGCTGTCTTAAGCTGTTGAAAGCCGTCCATAGTCATCGTTGGAGAGACGTTAACCTTAATTGAAACCAGCACACCCTTGCCAAGGTAGAATGCCTTGGGACGGTCTGGGCCCACAGCATCAAAGCCTTCAACTTCGTTGACCGATCCTAGTGCAGTTTCGATGCGGTCCGAGAGGTCTTTGCCCACCGATCTGTTTTGAATGATGTTGAGGGAGTTGGAGAGCATCTCTCTGGACGTGTTAAGGAGGAAAAAGGATATGACCAGGGTAACTGCAGGGTCAATCCATGGAAGGCTGAAGAAGTGATTGCACAGGATGCCAGCCAGTACTCCTGACTCTACGACTGAATCTGACATGGTCTCTTTGCCGTCCGCCACGAGGCTCATGTGGCCGAGTTTGTTTCCCAGGGAGATCTGGTAACGGCTAACAACCCAGGACATCATCACCGATACGGCCAGGACTCCTGCCACCAAGGGGAGCTTTCCGGTCCCAATCTCCAAAGCGACAAAGGGAGTGACGTCGAAGACTTGTCCCGCCCAGGTTACGACCCCGGGAGCCAGGTCGCTGAGGTAGATGAGGCCGAGCAGAGCTCGACCAAGAAATCCGAGGCCCATAATGAGCAACATGGCACCGGCCAGCCCAACGGCAAACGGCTCGAGCGCCCCCCGTCCGACGGGATAGTCCTGATCCTGATGGCTGCGGGAGAGGCGTATTACGTACAGGATGATGGTGGCCTCGGCCATGTCGGCGAGGTTATGGAATCCGTCTGACTGCAGCCCTAGAGAACCGATATTCTTGCCAATCGATACTTTTGCGATGACTTTGACCAGGTACATCGCCAGGACGATGCCCATACATGTGTATGGTGAGGAGAAGTCAATGCGTCGCTTCATCGTTCTCCTTTGCGAAACGGCCGACGGGACAATCGTAGCATTTCAGGCAGATGGCTTCGTTGATCAACAGCATGTTCTGCCTTGAGTTTCGCAGCAGGAGGTCAGCGGTGCTCCCGACGAGCGTGTTGGCGCTGCGGCGCATGACGACAAACTGCGCTCGCAGAAGCATTGCGAGCCGGACCAGGGCGAGGTCCGGCGAGGGCCCCGACGCGAAGCGTACCTCAGTAGGGACGGAGAACTTGGCTGCGACACCTTCGGCCATTGCTATGGCCGACCGAGTCACGGGTGACGGCTCAGGTTCACCACCCGCGCTCGGGAGTGGTGTCGCGTGGGCAAGAATCACGCGATAGCCGATGGCCGCCGCAAGGCGGATCCCGAAGCAGGCGGAGACGACGGATTGAAGTTTCTCATCAAGTGGAACTAGGACCGCAGGCAGAGTTGCTGTATCCAAGCGCTGTCGAATTCCTTGCACAACGAGAAGCGGCAAGGAGGAAGAGGCCATGAGCCGGTGGACGATCTTCAGGCGCAGTTCCTCCAGGTGGGGGGATGGCTGCGCGATGATCAAGTCGGCTGAGCAGGAATCAGCGTGAGCCATAATTCCCTCCACCACCGATTTTGCGCGGATGAGCTTGGCGGACAAATTTGCACCATCACCCGAGCCATCTTCGAACCCCATTTCCCGGCAAACGTCCAGGGCGTGACTGAAGACGCTGCCCTTTCTAACCTTGCAGAACTCAGCGGCACCTTCTTCGCTCAAATTCATCGCTTTGGCCGCGTACTCAACGGCACCATCTTCCAACACGTGCACGAGGTCTAGCCGTCCGCCCAAACCGCGGACGAGCCGGCATGCGATTTCTAGGGCCAGATCGGACACTGGAAGTCCGTCGTACGCGACGACGACATTTGATGGGCTCAACAAGGTACGCCCCCCGAATTCACTCAACTGGTAGCAACTCGAGCTTAGTTGTCCATCACTTCTTCAAACTAATCAACATTTATCAGATGTTCACTCAAAGCGGTGTGGCGCGGGTAGAAACTTCGCCCCGTCTCCCTACCAGTGGGGCCGCAGGATCTCCAGTGGGGTCCCGTACGCCTCGTTAATGCCCTCCACGGTTGGCGGTTTGAAGAGCGTGTGGATGACCAGGTCCGACTGGTCGAGGAGTCCATTTCCGGCGCAGGGTGAAAGCAATTCGGTCTTGCCCTTGACACAGGCATCCTTTAAAAGGACGCCGACATGCCTGGGCCAGAAGACTACGTCCCCGATTCGCACACTGTCTGGGCCAATGGGAATCCTAGATCCGTTTGAGTCAACATAGAAATGCGCGTCATCGACAGAGCCTATTTTGATGGCCTTACTCTTCTTCGAGTACTTGCGACCTCTTAGTCCATACGAATTCGTATAGTCTAACTTCTTCCCGACGCGACGCCAGGCTGCGACGATGAAATCTGCACAATCGGACCCCCACTGGTCGTCGGCATAGTGCGCATAGTTGCCCCAGATGTATGGTGTGTTGACCAGGGCAAAGAGGTGACCGACCCAGCCCTTCAAGTTGGGAATGAAGGTGACCTTGGCTGCCTTCTTTGATATTCCCAGCCGTGAGTCCTCTATCAGGCCCGGCGATATGACCACAGCCGATGTTCCAGAGAAGGAGGCTTGCACCTGGTACCGCATGACCCCGAGGCCGCCTGTTACAGTCTTGAACTGATCGGGAAAGACGGTCGGATGGACATCTGCGCTTTGGACCCACCCACCTCCCCATTGTGTGGTAGCCCAGCCGAGGTGTTCATTCCTATATCCGTGGCTTTCAATGGAAGGCTCCAGCTTGTACCACTTCAACTCCACCAGACCATTTGGAAGGTCCTTTGGACTACAGAGGCTGGAGGCAGCGACCATCCGCCCCTTGGTCTTGATTCGAGGGGCAAGAGTATAATACAGCGAAGGCCCGCTCTTTCCCGGCAAGCGTATTTTGGCAACGGCATAGAGCGAAACTTCGGTACCGGACGATGCGTACTCTGGGGCATCGTCTGCAACCTCATCGCCATGCTGGGCAGAGACGATTGAGACCGAGACGAGTTTGCTCCGGACCCCTGCATCTGGCAAAGAACAGTGATTATTGGAGGTGGGCAATGCCTCATCCACGTGCCTGCTCGCTCGGGGATTCGAGCCCAGAACCGAGGGGGCCGAGGCCGTCAATAGTGTTGCCGCTACAGCAGCTGTCGCCAATCGAGCTATCACAAAGTCCTCCCGCCACTCAAAGACATCGTTGAAATACGGCTTGGATAGGCAGCTAGCCCTGGACTATTGCCTAACATAGAGGTACTTCCCATCAATTGAAACTGTGAATTCAGGGAAGACCTGCTCCTGAAAGAGGTTGTCACCCTCTTTGAGGTTCGACCAGAACGAGCCGAGGTCAACATTGTCCGTCCTCGAAATGGCAAGTCCGAGATCTCTTGCGGGT
>CAZFVN010000177.1:0-8955 GCA_964522395.1 uncultured Myxococcales bacterium | reverse complement strand
GGTTATCATAGGGGGGGCACGACAGGGAGTCAACGCGGGCAATTGCGTTGAAAAGAGAAGCCGGTAAACGGTAGGTTCGTGATGATTTGACAGCGGATGGAACCGGCGCATGAACGAACGACCCAAAGTAAGCGTAGTGATCCCCGTGTACAACGAAGAGGAGAGCCTGCCACGGTTGCAGGAAGCGCTCTCTGAGGAGTTGGGCAAGCTCGACATACTCTATGAGATTGTCTACGCGGACGATGGCAGCAAGGATGGCTCAATCGAGATTCTGCGCCAGTTTGCGGCAGACGACAGTCGGGTCAAGGTCATCTCCTTTCGGCGCAACTACGGTCAGACCGCGGCAATGGACGCGGGCTTTCGCGAGGCTAGCGGCGAGGTCATCGTCCCAATGGACGCGGACCTGCAAAACGACCCTTCGGACATCGGGATGTTACTGCAGCACATCGACGAGGGTTGCGACGTAGTGAAGGGGTGGCGCAAGGATCGGCAGGACACTTTCATCAACCGGACATTGCCCTCCCGCATTGCCAACGGACTCATCTCGCGGGTGACGGGCGTTCATTTACATGATTATGGCTGCACTCTGACGGCCTACCGTCGGGAAGTCCTGGAGCCGGTGCGACTCTACGGCGAAATGCACCGCTTCATTCCGGCCTACGCAGTTTGGGCGGGGGGTAAGATCAAGGAAGTCGTGGTCAAGCATCATCCCCGCCGCTGGGGCGAGACGAAGTACAACATAACCCGGACCTTTCGGGTCATTCTTGATTTGATGACGGTCCGATTCCTTCTGGGCTACTCGACGAAACCTCTCTACTTCTTCGGGAAGTGGGGCTTTGGCCTGCTGGCGGTCAGCTTCATGACGTTTCTCTGGTCCTTCGTCAAGAAGTTCGTTTGGGAAGAACCGTTCTTCACCGATCCTTTCTTCTATATGACCATCTTCCTCTCGCTGGCTGCCCTGCAGATTATTCTCATCGGGCTGATTGCCGAGCTCAATATCCGGACCTACTTCGAGTCGCGCGGCACCCCTCCGTATGTGGTCAAAGAGAGACACAATCTGGAGGAGCAGTAGTGTGCGGGATCTGCGGTTTTCTATTCGAGAGACGCCCCGAGTATAACGGTGAGCGCGTCCTCCAGAACATGGCCGACGTCATTCGTCACCGCGGCCCCGACGATCATGGTTACTTCATTGACGGACCGGTCCATCTCGGCCACCGCCGTCTGAGCATTATCGATCTCGAAGGTGGCAAGCAGCCGCTCTCCAACGAAGATGGCAAGGTTACCATCGTCTACAACGGCGAGGTCTACAACTTCGCCGCGCTGAAGGAGGATTTGCTTGAGAAGGGCCATGTTTTCAAGACGGCCAGCGACACAGAGGTGCTGGTCCATCTCTGGGAGGAGGTGGGCACGGAGATGCCCAGCCACCTGAACGGCATGTTCGCCTTTGCCCTCTGGGATGCAAACCAGAAGGTGCTCTTCATGGCCCGCGATCGCATGGGGCAGAAACCGCTCTACTGGACTCACAATCGCGATGGCATAGTTTTCGGTTCCGAACTGCGTAGCCTCTTGACCCACCCAACTGTAGAGCGGCGCCTTGATCCGCTGTCGCTGGGCAAGTACATGCTCTTTGACTCGGTTCCCGCCCCCGGGTCGGTGTTGCAGAATGTGAACAAGCTGGAACCGGGTACCTGGTTGCTCTACAAAGATGGTCGCGCCAGCACCAGTCGATACTGGGATATAACTTTCCCCGGCAAACGGGAGAAGGCTCCTACCTTCGCCGAAGCAAAGGATGAGTTGTACCAGCGGATGCGCAGCTCGGTAGAGAGACGAATGATCTCGGATGTTCCGTTGGGAGTCTTTCTCTCGGGCGGGATTGACTCATCCGCGGTTACTGCCCTGATGTGTGACCTGGTCGGCCCGAGCAACGTCAAGACTTTCTCAGTGGGATTCGCCAACAGCTCTTTCGACGAATCGGAGCATGCCAATTCGGTGGCGCAACACTTCGGCACGCAGCACTTCACGAAGCGGTTGGAAGCCAGCACGATGATGGAGTTGCTGCCGGGCATCGTCTCCCGTTTGGATGAACCGCTGGCTGACAATTCGCTGATTCCCACCTATTTCTTGTCCGGTTTCGCGCGGGAACATGTGACCGTCGCGCTAGGAGGCGACGGCGGCGATGAACTCTGCCTTGGGTATCCGACATTCAAGGCTCATAAGATTGCCCGATGGTACGGATTGTTACCCAGGTTCTTCCGATCGCTCATCGCCCGGCTGGTGGAGACACTGCCGGTATCCACCGACAATATCAGCTTTGACTATCAGGCTAAGCAGTTTGTCCGGGGAATGGAGTACGACCCCGTGGCGCGCCACTTCATCTGGATTGGCTCGGTGCCACCCCATGCCCAGGGGGGGCTCTTCACACCCGACTTCCTGCCATCTGATCCGGGGCGCCTGCTGGAGGACGTTGCTCGTCACGCCGCCGCCTGCACCCCGCGCGATGACTTTGACAGGTTGTCCTACGTTTACTCGAAGCTCTACATGTGTGACGACATCCTGACAAAAGTCGACCGAGCCTCGATGATGCACTCATTGGAGGTCCGGGCACCATTATTGGATCCTGAGGTCGTGGACTATCTTACATCGTTGCCGACGCGCTATAAGCTTCATGGCTTCAAGATGAAGCGCATACTAACAGAGACCTTCCAAGGCCGTTTGCCAGATCCTATTTTGGCCCGGAAGAAGAAGGGGTTTGGTGTACCGGTAGCTGAGTGGCTCAAGGGGCCTTTGCGGCCCTGGGTGGAGGAGCTCTTCTCCACGGCCAGCTTGAAGCAGCACGGAGTCCTGTCGACCCCTGGGGTTCAGCGGCTCTGGACGGACCATCTGGCGGGTGTCCGTGACAATCGGAAGCCGCTGTGGAGTATGGTAGTCTTGTTGTTATGGATGCAGGAGAATCTATGAGCCGGTTTGAGAAAGTAGTCTTTATTGGCGGTGCAGGCATAATGGGGCGGGCCCTGGTGGAAGGGCTTTTGCACGAAGGTGTTATTACCCCGCCTAACGTCGTCGTCACTGCCCGTTCCCGGAAGTCGCTGGCAAGAGTTTCTTCGCTGGGCGTGGTGACCACCCTCGACAACTCTGATGCGGTGTCCGGTGCTGATGTCGTAGTCCTGGCTGTTCACCCGGACCAGGCTTTGCAGTGTCTCAATTCATGTGCCGCGCAGTTCCGGCCGGAGCATCTGCTGATTTCGGTGGTAACTGCCATGCCCCTGGCGAAGCTGAAAGAGGCTGCCGGAGGCAAGGTCCCGGTGATTCGAGCGATGCCCAATATCGCGGCGACGGTGCGGTCCTCGGTAACGACTCTCACTTTTGGTCCCGAAGTGACGGATGAGCAACTGGCCTTCGCAGAGAAGATATTTGGCGTTGTCGGTGATGTAATCCCCACCGATGAAAAGCACCTCAACGCATGTACCGGGCTTGGTGCGTGCGGTCCGGCGTTCGCGTTTAAGATGATCGAGAGTCTGGCTGAGGGGGGAGTAAAGATGGGGCTTCCCCGAGACGTTTCCAGACGCATGGCAGCGGGTGTCTTACGTGGTGCCGCCGAGTTGGTGCTCAAGACGGGCAAGCACCCTGCGGAACTCAAAGATGAGGTGACGACCCCGGGAGGATGCACGATAGACGGCATTGCCAAGCTTGAGGAGCGGGGTCTGCCCATTGCGTTGATAGCGGCCGTGGAAGTCTCGACGCGCAAGGCTGCAGAGTTGGATGCTACAGCGGAGATCGAGGAGTAATTCTCCCGCGTCTGTTTTTTTCCCTTGCAATATGGAAAGGCGTGGGTAGAATCTCGCATCCGTGGATGGGCCTATAGCTCAGGTGGTAGAGCCACCGGCTCATAACCGGTCGGTCCCAGGTTCGAATCCTGGTGGGCCCACCTTGAATCTGTGTGAGAGGAGGATGGTGACGACATTGCGCCTGGAGATGCAAAACGTTGCGCATGGGACCATCCCACGTTAAAGAGGCGCCTTGATTGCGAGGCGCCTTTTGTATTTTAAGGGGCAACCCCGGAAGCAAGAGGTTGATTCGTGAAAGATGTCATCTATGCATTGGTTGAACTCCAAGAAATCGACAACGAGGTGTACAAGTACGTTCTGCAGAAGGAACAGCTTGCCAACACCTTGAACGAAATGAAGGATCTCGTGGCTCGCATGGAGCAGTCGGTGGAGGAGAAGCAGGCGAAGCTCGTCGATGTGGAGCGTTGGTATGCCGAGCAGCAGGACACGCTCAAGGAGTACAACGACCGCATGAGCCGCATCAAGGCCTCCCTGAACGCGGTCACCAAGACCAAGGACTACCTCATCCGCCAGAAGGAACTGGAGAACCTGCGCCGTCACAAGCAGGCGAAGGAAGAGGAGATCGAGAAGGTCAAGGATACGATCAATGATTTCCGCGACGCCATTGAGCGGGACCTGCAGCGGATTGAAGAGTTGCGGCAAGATACCGAGAAAGAGGGTGGGGCGACCTGGGATCAGGTCCACCAACTGGAAGAGACCATCGCCGGCATTTCGGTGAATCGTGATTCAATCCTGCCCCGAATTCCGGGGAACATCCTGCGCCGCTACGAGCAAATCCGTGACCGTCGGGACGGCCTGGCCATCGTCGAGGCTCGTGATGGCAACTGCCACGGCTGCTTCGTTGCCTTACGGCCACAGCAGTACAATCAGTGCCTGAAGGTAGAGACCCTTGAATCGTGCCCCATTTGCAACCGCTTCCTTTACGCCAAGGAACAGACGGTTCAGGATGCTGACCACGACGAGGGCACTGCCACCGAAGAAGAGTAAGAAGTCAGCTCACCGCAAGCTCAGCAAACTTCCCCGCACCCCAGAATCCATCGCCCCCGCGCTCGCACTTCGCCCGGGCCGCGCTCAGGTGCCCCCCGTGCTTTCGCCGCATTCCTTCTGTGGTCGGATCCCTTGTGGTTGTGCAAAGCCAATGGTACACTTACGCAAACCTTTTGTCTTGAGGGTCAAGATGAAGAAATCTTTAGTGTTGCTCGCCCTGTTCGCCCTCGTCGCCTGCGAATCGAGTATAACTGTAGAAGACCCTGATGGCACGCCGCTCGCCGACGACACACCTTTCTTGACGGTTCAGGATCTGGCGGAAGATGACGCGCAAGACGAGTCTGATCAAGTCGGGCCCGATGGCGTGGCATATCCGGATTTCGGATTGCTGGAATACTACGAACAATTTGGCGACAATCAGCAGGTCTGCTGGGGCTTTGAAGATCCCCCGCAAAACAACTTCAAGATCGACCACTGCACTTTCGAGATGAGTTACAACACTGACCGCACCTTCAAAGTCCTCTACTTTGAAGATGGCAAGCCCATTCCCTCACAGGAAATCGCCTGGGAACTTGTCAACGCCCTGGATCCCGACACGGACCAGCCCATTGCCCAAATCGATGCCAAAGCATCCGGCACCAATGCTGAGGGGGTCGCGTCGGTGAAGGTCACGACTTTCGACCGGGTTGGCCAATTTGCGCTCAAAGCGAAAGCAGTTTCCAACAAGTTCTCCATCCCGCCGCTCTTCTTTGACATTGTGGTGAATCCTAAGTCGGTGGAACCTCTGACGGTAAAACTGCAGTATCAGGGAGCCGCTCAGCCTGATCCCTTTAAGGTCTTCCTCTTTCTGCAGGATGAGCACAGCGTACCCGGCTGTGCGGACCTCGACCCCACTGGCACTCTGCCAATCGCGGACAAAGCATCGGGCGAATTGACCAGCACCACCCAGAGCGCGAAATTCATGGGCTTTGCGGACCTTACTCCAGATAATCCGCTGATGTTTACGATCATTGCCACGGGGTATGACCACAACGGTCCGGTGCTTGCGTACGGCTGCAACGACCTGGAGGGGATGATTGAGTTTGGCAAGTCGACGATTGTCACAATTGTATTAAAGGATGTGCCGCCGAAATATATGGGCACTTACGAAGTCGTCAACCACTTCGATATGACCAGCGCATTGCCAGACGATGTGGAGGTGGTGGTCAACTTCATAATCGACTTTTTGAACAGTCCAAGCGCGGGGCTGATGTCCCTCACCTGCCTCCTGAAAGACCAGGCCAGCGTCCTGGAGGATCTGTGCAAGAATTTCTTCAACGATCCCGATGACCCTGACATAGAGGATCTTTCGTTCATTGGAGGAATAGTCCAGCAAGTAGTTGATGCCATACTTTACTCATTGCTCAAAGACAGTGTGTACGGAGATATCCTTTTTACGGCGAAAGACGTGGGCAACATCCTCCGGGAAGTGGAGATACACTCGACGATCAAGATCAAGCAGGAGCCCGACGCCACCGGGTATATCCCGATGGAGGCCACTGAGGAAGAATGGCATACGCTTACTCTGCAATGGACGTTGGGCGAAGACTGTAATCCGACTGATCCCGATTGCGGCCTGAAGTCGTTCTCTTTCAACGCCATTGGCCAGGACGTGGTGGTTTCACAGTTCGAGGCGCGTATTGCGCTCAACATGGATCAGTTCGCCAATCAGTCTATCTTTGATAAGTTGGTGATCTACAGGCACCCCTTGAATTTCAAGTACGGGGCGTTCCTCAACTTCATGATCGAGAAGTTCGTGCTGCCGATGGTGGCCGGAGATGGCTCAGACAACTTGCCGGTGGTCGACTCGTACGAGAAGTTCTTCATGTCTCTGGTGGGCGGCAAGGTCTGCCTCCAAGCCAACAACTGCTGCACCGTGTTTGCGGAGTCCATTGCAGCTCAGGCCGGCGATTGGACAAAATCGATGATCAAGTCCGGTTGCGACATTCTGATTCCCCTTGCCGCCGACTACCTGCGCGACTTCCTCCTCGGCCTTGATGCGGACACCGGAGACACATTTACCCTCTCGACGAAGGGAGAGGACGGCAACCAGGGAGCGAGCCCCGAATCTGCTGTTCCCTGCACGCTATATGATGATGACAATGACCAGGAAATCGACAAGTGGGGAAGGCAGGAGCCGGACACCATGCGCTGTCAATGGGATGTCCTTTTGAAGCTCGGTGGAACGGACGTCTTCTTCGATGCCGATTTCTGGGGAACCAGAGCGCAGTAGGGGGTGTTTCGAGCTTCCTCGAATGCAAGGGCGAAGTCGATGTCTAGGGAAAGACGCAAACATGACCGGAAGGCGAAGACGTCAGCCTTTTACTGCTACGTTGATGGCCGCAGATTCGATTCGGAATCGGTGGACATCTCCGTAGGTGGCGCGTTTCTCACTACTACGACCTCACCGCCCCCGCTGTCACTGGTTATTGTAGTCCCGCGTGAGGCCCATCGAGTACAGAGCGGAGTAGCGCTCATCGGTGCGGTAAGGCGAGAGCAGATGAAACCGGTCCGGGGGGTTGGAGTGGAGTGGCTTCGCTGTGTCTCCCGCTATGGGTATGCTGACGTTCGAGGATTTCTTATCCAGTTTCTGGAACTCCCCTCAAAACGTCTCCCTGAGCCGTCAGAAGAGGTTCTTCACAGTCCCGTGGCGGCTTACAATTTCCGGGCCGAAGCATACTACGTGCCGGACCTCCCTGCGTCGGGCCAGCAGGGCGAGGATGATGCGGCAGACGATGTGCTGGGGCCGTTGCGAGCAGTGCTCGATGATGGACTCGACCAGGTCCCATTTGAGATGCCGGTACGTCTTGTCAGCGGCCAGACCGCGCTGGACCTGCTGACGCACTCAGTCGGGGCACGCTCGGTGGTTGTTGCAGGACCTGCGGACAGTGACCTGGATGGGATGGCGATCCTCCATTTCCCGATACCACTACGCAAAGAGACCACCTGGGTCCGCCTGCTCTGCTCTATTTGTACGGCTGAGGTGGCCGACATCGATGGGGACGGATTTCTGGAACTGCGCATCGTCGAGATGTTACACGAACGCAGCCCCGGGATATTCGAGCGCTTCGTCCGCTACCTTCACGAGCGCACGATGCCCACGCGAACGGGGGTAGAGTGACCGAAAGAAGACAATTCAGGCGGGCCTCGTCGACCATCGCGTTTTACTGTTACATTGATGGCCATCGTTTTGACACAATATCGGTGCACATCTCGCCATCGGGAGTCTTTCTGGAAACCGCTGCAGATGTGCGCCGAGGCGCCATCGTAATGCTCGTACCCAAGGAGGAAGCGGCGAATGATTTTCCGGTTATGTTGATTGGCCGGGTAATCCGTCGCCAGGTCGCTCCGCAGACTCCAGGATATGGGGTGCAATGGCTCCGCTGCTTGACGAAGAAGGGGATGCAGGCCATCTACCATTTCATTGCATCCTACCCCGAGTTCTCCCAAATGACTCTTCCCTTTGCTGACAATGAGGTCATGAAGGCGCCGGTGGTGGGCTACGACTTTCAGACCAATTCCTTCTACATCCCAGCTATTCCAAACAAAGGGGCCCCAATTCCCCCGTCCCCTTTTGCCGGCGACCAGGTGAAACCACCTCGTCTTGCCAGGGTCGAGCCGTCGGCGAGCTTTGCCCGTTCCAAGGAAGATGGAGCTGTCACGAAGGCCCTGAGGGTCATGAATGAGCAGGTGCATGTCTCAATCGCGACAACCTTGATCATGGATGGCGAGGAGTACTTCGGCACCGTTATCATGCTCAGTCTGACAACCCTCTTCGTAGTCACTTCGGCAACCCTGGAGGTGGGCGAATTGGTTCGAGTGAGACTGCCCGTCAATCTTTCTGAGCGGCAGACTGTGGTCGATCTTCTCTGCATCGTGGACTCCCACGGACCGCACGCGGCGCTGGTGGGCGGTAGCGGCGTTCACCTCTCTGTGAAGGCCGTAGATGAGTCGAAGCGCGCTGGCCTGTTTGAGCGGTACGTGAAGTATCTCTATTATCAGATGCTCACCACGCGATAGGCTCCCCGCCCCGATCTGATTGACTTTGTACCCCCCGTTCTGCGCTGAGTGTGTCGTTCTGAGC
>CAZFVN010000176.1:0-9119 GCA_964522395.1 uncultured Myxococcales bacterium | reverse complement strand
ACTGCGAGAGGAAAACGACGGCTAACTACTTACACCACTTGACGGGACGTATACCGCAGACGAGGCGCATGAGCTTACAGTTGCAGTATACTGGAAAGTAGGGACCGCCTGGAAGCACAAGTCCTATGGCATAACTGTTACCTCCGGGACCGATTTCAAGAGCTGCATCGCAACTTACAAGCAGATCATCTACGCTCATGTGTCGGGCAAAGACGGAAACTCCCTCTTCTTAACTTACGAGTGGGTAACCGATAAGCCCGATACCAATGCCATACCTAGTCAGGATCTTTGAGCAATTGTACAAACGCATAAGCGCCGTGACACGTGTTGGTAGAGATGGCATTATAGTGGAGGAGCCTCAATGAGAGGAACGATAGATGAGATCGACGCGCCTGCATCTATCGGCTACCGTGGTCATAGTTTGCGCGTGGTTGTCCGGGTGCCCGGGGAACTGCCCCTCCGGCAGTTCCGTCCCTGACAGCCTTCAGTGCGGCGAAGCTCAGACATGCAGCGAGACCTGTTGTTCCGAGAAGCAGGTCTGCTATCTGGGGAAGTGCACTGATCCTGGCTCGATGGCCGGAAGAGTTGCTGTGGGTGCAGAGCATAGTTGCGCAATCGGACCTTCGGGAGACCTGTATTGCTGGGGCGACAACTCATCGTATCAATTAGGCACAGACGCGTGGTCGATTTCAGTACATCCTTTGGAAGTCTCGGTCGACAGCGCAGTGTTTGTTGACCCGAACAGGTGGAGAACATGCGCCATAGACGATCTGGACCGGTTGTTCTGTTGGGGGGACAACATCTCTAGTGCCGTTGGTCTAGACCCATCGCTGGTCCGATACGAGTCGAGGGTAGAAGTGCCTACCCACGTTCATAAGGGCATTTCTTTCGCAATGGTTGCTGGTGGCCAGGACCATACTTGTGCCCTGGATGTTTCAGGGAGTACATGGTGTTGGGGCTATTACCCGGGCGCTGGAGACTTCTCTGGCAAGTGGCATGAGCCGAGATTGATCGAGGGGGCACCCCAGTTCCAGAGAATCGCAGCCGGATTTTCGCATACTTGTGGTCTCACGGCCGACGGGGCCGTATTCTGCTGGGGGCAAAACGTCTACGGTCAGGTGAACCCTCTTTCTGGGGGCGACATTGAGGCAGATCCGGTGCAGGTTCCAGAATTGGTCGGGCCAGTTGCCTTCCTTGCCACCGGCCGTCATGCAACTTGCGCTATTCTTGCTACTGGTGAGTTGGCTTGTTGGGGTCAAATGTCGCATCCCAGTTTTGCCGGTGTGGATTGCTGGCCTTCCAATGAGCCTCCCAAGTTGGATGGCGTGGCCATCCTTCCCATGCCCGCAGACAGCGTCAGCGCGGTTGCTGTTGGCCAGATGTCTCTGTGTGTGGTCAGTTCTGCTGGAGACGTGTACTGTTCTGGATGTTCCGGCAGCTACCAGCGCGGGGTACCATCTGAGGATCTCCATCCTGGATGGGGCAAGATGCCAACTGTCGAAGGAGTCGTGACGATCTCAGGCGAGAGCAGCAACTTCTGTGCGCTGACGAGCAAAGGTGAGACTTATTGTTGGGGGAATTTCTGGGACGGGCAACTTGGTGACGGATCCTCCTTGAATTTGGCTCTGCCCATTCAAGTTCCTGGCGTAACGGACAGTGAGCAGTTGGTTGCCAGTAGCGCCAGTACTTGCTTGGTCAGCAAGGATGACGTTCTAGATTGCTGGGGCAAAGAACCAGGAGTACTAAGCGACGACGGGACGTATGGAGGGGGACCGGGATCGGGAGAGCACCTTCCCGGGCTGCGCTCGCTCACCATCGGCTTCTCTTCCTCCCCCGCTGCGCAGCATGGTTGCTTTGTGACTGCGGATGGTGGGGTGACGTGCTGGGGCAACAACTCTAGCGGCCAACTCGGAGTTGAGGGAGTTACATTCAGCGGATCGCAACTTGACGTGGAAGTAGCGAAGCCATTAGCACAATCCGTCTCCGCTGGCGGGCGGTACACCTGCTCTTTGGCGGACAGCGGAGACTCGATAACATGCTGGGGAAGTTTTGGGAAATGCATCCAGAGTGACAGCGAGACTATTCAATCGATGAACCTGTCGGCGACCATCGAGTTCGGCTGGTCAAGTATTGCAGCCGTCGTGACAGGCACTCGACACGCTTGTGCGCTGAGCACTCTTGGCGAAGTGGCTTGTTGGGGAGACAACGAGTTGCGACAACTCGGTTCCGCTGGCAGTACCGCGTGTAGCCAACCTGTTGTAGTGCCCTTGGATGGTGCGGTGAAACTCGCGGCGCAAGGAGATCACTCTTGCGCTATGAATGAGGAGGGCGAAGTATGGTGCTGGGGTGACAATAGCCTCGGCGTCCTGAGCTCCGCTGATGAAAGCAGTCTGGAGCCCGTCAAACTCAATGTTTCCACGCCTGTATCCGAGTTCTGTGTAGGTCTCAATCACATCTGCGCATTGCGCGAGGACGGTGAAGTCCTTTGCCGTGGCAAGGGTAGTTATGGGCAACTGGGTGCGGGACTCTTCCCGTGGGAATCGGCGTTTGTAGTAGTTTCTTTCGGCAAGGCGCCAGAGTTTGGCGTCGTAGCGAGTTTGACGTGCGGCGAGAATCACACATGTGCGCAAGATGTTGCTGGCCGGGTAGCATGTTGGGGTGCCAATTGGTACAAGCAACTGGGAGTCGGGAGCAATACGTGGGCAGGTATGCCCGCGAAGGTGAAGTTCCCACCCAACCCAAACTGAATCGCACCACTCTTGCCTCACTATCCTCCGTCGTCTAGCATAGCCATGGTAACTCCATAGACCCCGTGCGCAGTGGGTTCGTACACTGCCGCTCGAACATTGCCCTGGAAGGCGTGAAATGCGAGGAAGGTCCATGTATAGAAAATCCATTCTAGCTGCTTCGATTTCGATGATTCTGGTGGTTGCGGTGGCCGCGATTGCGACTCCAAAATCGGTAGAGAAACGACGCAAACTGGCCGCCAAAGAGTACAACGATGGAAATTACCGGGACTCATTTGAACTCTACCAGGAGCTGCTCCTGAAGGACGATGGAGTAAAAGAGAATCTGGTATCCCAGGACTACGACATGGCCCTCAACTGCCTGCGGAGTCTCGGCGAGCACAAGGAGGTCGATGCCTTTCGTGACAAGGTGGCTAAGCGTCATGGAGATAACTGGCAACTCCTCTGGCACGCGGCCCGCAGCTTCTTTCATGGCCACCACTACGGCACCATCATTGCGGGGACTTTTGAGCGAGGCTACCACCGTGGCGGTGGGCGTTATGTAAACACCGTCGAGCGCGACCGGGTAGCGGCCCTCGGACTGATGGATCAGGCCCGAGCGATCATCGAAGGTGATGCCCCCAGACAACCCCTTGAAACCGCGGCCCGACCGACCTCCGATTTCTATCGTGAGTATGCCAATATGCTCATCGGCTATCGCGGCTATCAAGGAGCGTGGCGGCTCCTCTATCTAACCGACCTGAATGACCTTCCCGACTACGTCGATGGCTATCACTACTACCAGAATAACACCCCGGGAGCACCCGTCGACGAAGAGGGAAACCCCATCTTCCACAAGGTGCCCGAGAGCTTCGCTGCCGCCAAGACCGATGGCGAACGGTGGCGCCACTTTCTAACGCGAGCCATTGAAGTCGATCCCTCCATGAAGAGCAATGTGCTCTACGACTACGCCAATTTTCTATACAACCAATTTGGCGTCCAGACGATGGCCTACTACGGCCGGTCATATGGCCAGCAGGGCCCCACCGGTGAAGAGGAATCCAAGGATGGCCCCTTCACCCTCCACACTTTGGCCGAAAACGAGTCGGTAGCTCGCCTTGCCACCGGAATCACCCGCTTCAAGATGCCCGATGATGCCAACTATCTACTCCTCTACAAGGAGCTCAAAGGGTGGACCAACCTGGCCCAGATTTTCGAGAATCGGCGGCAATACCCGAAGGCTGCTGACTACTGGAAAAAGGCGGGCTACAAGGACAATGTCGACCAGATTCTCAATAATTGGGGCCAGTTTCATCAGTCGGGAACCTACCCCGCCGGCAGTGAACCGATGGTGCAATACCGCTACCGCAACGGTGAGGCGGTCTCCTTCGAAGCCCATGCCATCGATGTCCGGCGGCTCCTGAAAGATGTGAAGAAATATCTGAAATCCAGTCCCCGTAACCTCGACTGGAACAAGATGAACATCGCCAATATCGGCTACCGTCTGGTCCACGAGGGTCAAAAGAAATATCTCCTGAAGCGGGTCGCCAAATGGTCACTGGACCTGAAACCCCGAGATAAGCACTTCGATACCCTCGTCACCGTCAAGACCCCTCTCTCCAAAGCCGGGGCCTATCTGGTCACCGCCAAACTCAAGAATGGAAATGTCTCGAAGATTGTCGTCTGGGTCGACAATACCGTCATCGTCCGCAAGCAATTGGATGGCGCGAGCTACTTCTTCGTCGGCGACTCTGTCACCGGCAAAGTGCTGCCCGATATGACCGTGGAGTTCTTCGGCTACAAGCAGAAGTACATAAACGCCAAATGGCCCGCCCGGGACTACTACAAGACCACCACCAGGAAGTTCAAGCGGAGCTCGGACAAGAATGGCCAGGTCATTGTCAAGCCCGGCGAATACTCCACCGACTACAACTGGCTTATTTCCACCACTACTAAGAGACGCCTGGCTTACATGGGATTCACGGGCATCTGGTATGGCAACTACTACGACAACGAATACAATCAGACCAAGGTCTTCACCATAACCGACCGCCCCGTCTATCGCCCCAATCAGGCGGTAAAATATAAATTCTGGCTACGCCATGCGAAATATGATCAGGGGGACTCCTCGAGCTTTGCCAACCGCTCCTATACCATGCGGATCCACAACCCCAAGGGAGAAAAGGTCCACGAAGAGACCAAGAAGAGCGACGAATGGGGCGGTCTCGACGGCGAGTATCTTCTTCCCGACGATGCCACCCTCGGCGTCTACAGCGTCCAGATTGTGAACTACGGCGGTAGCAGCTTTCGCGTCGAGGAGTACAAGAAACCTGAGTTCGAAGTCACCGTTGAGGCCCCGGACAAACCGGTCATGTTGGGCGAGAAGATTGTCGCTAAGATCAAGGCCAAGTACTACTTCGGGTCACCGGTCGCGAAGGGCAAGGTCAAATACAAGGTACTGCGGTATACACATAACGCTAGCTGGTATCCCTCATCCTACTGGGACTGGTTCTACGGGGCCGGCTACTGGTGGTTCGGCTATGACTACGGCTGGTGGCCGGGCTGGCACCATTGGGGTATGTCTCGCCCGGTCTGGTGGTGGTGGGGCAGCAGCTCTACTCCGCCGGAAGTGGTAGCCGAAGCTGAAGTCAAGGTGGGCCCCAATGGCGAGGTCAAGGTACCCATTGATACCGCCGCAGCATTGGCCTTCCACCCTGACCAGGACCATCGCTATGAGATCACGGCCGAGGTCACCGACGAGTCCCGGCGCACCATCGTCGGTGTCGGCAAGGTTCTAGTTGCCCGGCGGCCCTTCAAGGTCTATGCCTGGGTCGATCGCGGCCACTACAAGGTGGGCGACGTTGTCCACGCCAATTTCCAGGCCCAGACCCTCGATTCCAAACCGGTGGTTGGAGCCGGGGAGTTGACTCTCTATAAAGTGAGCTACGATGCCAACGGCCAGCCCACCGAAGAGGTTGCCCAGCAGTGGAGCTTGCCCACCAACGACCGTGGCACTGCTGAATTGCAGATGAAGGCCTCCAAGGCGGGGCAGTATCGGCTCTCTTACAAGGTCACTGACAAGGCTGGTCATCTCATTGAGGGCGGCTATGTGTTTGTTGTCAGGGGCAGTGGCTTTGATGGAAAGGACTTCCGCTTCAACGAAATTGAACTGGTCCCAGACAAGAAGGAATACGCCCCCGGCGAGAAGGTCAAATTGATGGTCAATACCGACCGCGCCGGTGCCACCGTTATTCTTTTCTTGCGCCCCGCCAACGGCACCTATTTGGAGCCCAAGGTGTTGCGGCTCAAAGGCAAGAGTACCGTCTACGAAATCGATGTCACCAAGAAGGACATGCCCAACTTCTTCGTCGAAGCATTCTCTGTGTATAACGGCAAGCTTTATACCGATACCCGGGAAATTGTGGTGCCCCCCGAGAAGCGGATAATCAACGTTGAAGTAGAACCCAACAAGACCGAATATCTCCCCGGAGAGAAGGCGACGGTGCGGGTGAAGTTGACCGATCTCGCTGGCAATCCCTTTGTCGGTTCCACGGTGATGGCTGTCTACGACAAGGCCGTGGAGTACATCTCCGGCGGTTCCAATGTGCCCGCCATTCGACCCTTCTTCTGGAAGTGGCGGCGGAGCCACTATCCACGGACCGAATCGACCATGACGCGGGTCTTCCACAACATTACGTTACCCAACAAAGTCGCCATGCGCTTCCTGGGGGTCTTCGGCCATATGGTCCAGCCGCTGGACGATAGTAGCTCCATCTCTCTTGACGCTGCCCCGGTCAGCGGTCTGTCCGTTAGAGGTGGCTCCGGAGGCGGTAAGATGCGGGCCATGAAGAAGTCAGAGTCCAGGGCCGCCCCCGCCGCACCCATGGCACAAGCCATGGCCGAGATGCCGGCGGAGGAGGCTTCGAGGGGTGATTTCGCATTTGATGGCGATGATGGCGGTGTAGAAGAGCAGCAGCCTGGCGGTCCGGGGGCAGTTCAGCCTGCCGTGCGAACCAAGTTCGCTGACACCGCCTTCTGGGCGGCCGCTATCACGACCGACAAGGAGGGAATCGCAACTGTCACCTTCGATATGCCCGAGAATCTGTCGGGATGGAAGGTCAAGACGTGGGCCATGGGCCACGGCACAAAGGTGGGTGAATCCACCGTCGAGGTGGTCACGCGCAAAAACCTCATGCTGCGACTCCAGGCCCCCCGTTTCTTCGTTGAGAAGGACGAAGTGGTGCTATCCGCTAACGTGCACAACTACCTGAAGACCGAGAAGGAAGTGACCGTCGTCCTCGAACTCGACGGCCCGAGTATCAAGGCTCTCGACGAACCCACGCGCAAGCTGACCATCGGTCCCGGTGGCGAAGAGCGAGTCGACTGGCGGGTCAAGGTTCTCCGAGAAGGTGAGGCTATCATCCGTATGAAAGCCCTCACCGACGAAGAATCCGATGCCATGGAGATGCGCTTCCCGGTCTTTGTCCACGGGATGCTCAAAACCGATTCCTTTAGTGGCGTTATTCGTCCCGATGGCAAGCGGGCGAAAATCAAGATCACAGTGCCTTCGGAGCGGCGGGTCGAGCAATCCCGACTGGAACTCCGCTACTCCCCAACCCTGGCCGGAGCCATGGTCGATGCACTCCCCTATCTGGTCGAGTATCCCTATGGCTGCACCGAGCAGACCCTCAACCGCTTCCTGCCCACCGTGATTACCCAGAAGATCCTGCAAGAGATGGACCTCGACTTGAAGGACATTCGGGACAAACAGAGCAACCTGAATGCCCAGGAAATTGGCAATGACAAAGAGCGGGCGAAGCAGTGGCAGCGCTGGGACCGTAGCCCCGTGTTCAGCGAAAAAGAAGTCAACAAGATGGTCAAGAAAGGACTCTTCCGCCTCCAGTCCATGCAGCTATCCGATGGTGGCTGGGGCTGGTTCTCCGGCTGGGGTGAGTACTCCTACCCGCACACCACCGCAACCGTCGTCCACGGTCTGCAAATTGCCAAGCAGAATGGCCGCAAGGTCGACGGCAACACCCTGGCACGGGGTGTTGCCTGGCTGGAGAACTACGAGAAGAAGCAAGTCCGCCTTATCAAGCGTGGTCGCAAGAAGAAGCCCAAATGGCCCTACAAATCCTCAGCAGACAATCTGGATGCCTTTGTTTACATGGTCATGTCGGATGCTGGGAAGCAGAATACAAAAATGCGGGATTTCCTTTATGAAGACCGCAAGAATCTGGCCCTCTACGGCAAAGCCATGTACGGCATGGCACTCCATGCGCAAAAGCACACCGACAAGCTGAAGATGATCATGCGCAACATCGAGCAGTTCCTGAAGCAGGACGATGAGAACCAGACAGCCTGGCTCGACCTCGGTAACACCGGTTACTGGTGGTACTGGTACGGCAGTGAGTATGAAGCCCAGGCCTACTACCTGAAGCTGTTGGCCCGGGTTGATCCCAAGAGCGAGAAGGCGAGCCGGCTGGTGAAATACCTGCTCAACAACCGTAAGCATGCCACCTACTGGAACTCCACCCGGGATACCGCGATCTGCGTTGAGGCCTTCGCCGACTACTTGCGGGCCTCCGGGGAACATCAGCCAGATATGACCTTGAAGGTGCTGGTGGATGGCAAGCAAGTGAAATCAGTCAAAATCGACCGCACCAACCTCTTCAGTTTCGACAACAAGCTGGTGCTGGAGGGCACTGCCGTGACTTCAGGCAAGCACACGGTGGAACTCGTACGTGAGGGCAAAGGGCCGGTCTACTTCAACGCCTATCTCACCAATTTCACCCTCGAAGATTTTATTACAAAGGCGGGGCTGGAAATCAAGGTGCAGCGTAAATACTACAAGCTGAACAAGGTGGACAAGACCATCAAGGTGGCCGGCTCCAGGGGCCAGGCGCTCGACCAGAAGGTGGAGAAGTACGAGCGCGAGGAACTCAAGAACTGGTCTAAGCTCAAGTCAGGCGACCTGGTGGAAATCGAGCTGGAAATCGATTCGAAGAACGACTACGAGTACATCATCTTCGAAGACATGAAGGCCGCCGGTTTCGAACCGGTAGAGGTTCGCAGCGGCTACAGTGACAACAAGGGCATGGCGGCATACCGGGAGTTCCGGGACGAAAGGGTAGCTTTCTTTGTGCGTACCCTCGCTCGGGGCAAACACTCCATGGCCTACCGCATGCGGGCTGAAATACCGGGCAAATTCAGCGCCCTCCCCACCCGTGCCTACGCTATGTATGCTCCAGAATTGAAAGGTAATTCCGACGAAATCAAGATTGAGATTGTTGATTAGGGTGGGGCGATTAGGCGGGCCGAGTCCCGCCTGTACGGAAAGAGGCAGCAAATCCGAGCATGGCGTACGGTAAGGTGGCACATGGGGCGGTTTGT
>CAZFVN010000175.1:0-9248 GCA_964522395.1 uncultured Myxococcales bacterium | reverse complement strand
CACACAGGCTGATAGGCTTCTTCCACGACCCGCCTTTCGTCCGCACCTCGACCTCTTTGGCACAGATGGAAATTCGGAATACACCGGGGGCACGGCCAATACGCATTCCATCGAGGAAGACATCGGCCTCAACCGCACCACCATTGTTGTCGCGTGCCGTCACGTCTATGGCACCTTCCCGTGAGGCCAGCTTTGCCACCACTCGTCGCTCCTTGCCTCGCTTTACGTCAACACGTTCACCATCGTCGTAGTGGCAAGGCGAAGCTACCAGAACGTCGTGCCCACCCGGAGACACCCGATGTTTCGCAAGGGGGGTAACTCCAACAGCCTTGCCGTCTACCTTCACTTCGAGCCCGGGGGGCACGGATTCAACCGTGACCCAACCGAAATCCGGTTTCAGCTTCCACGAAACCTTGCTGCCACGCTTGAGGGTGACCGTTTCCTCTCGGCCAAGGTATTGCTTCACCTGCATGGAGATCTTGTGCCGACCCACCGTAATTGTCTCCGAACAGGGAGTTGATTGGCAGACCAACTTGCCGTCGAGCAACACGACCGCACCAACCGGTTCGCTCGAGAACTCCACAACCGCCCGTTGGCTCGCAGCAGGTGACCACTCTTCCGGCGTCTCTCCTATCCGACCTTCGGTGACAGGTGCCGTCCCTGGCCCACTCCCCCTCTGCCCCGTCAACTGCCTCGCCACGGCCCGCACTCCACCCGCAAGTCCATCGGCACCACAGGTGAATTCAGCTACACCAGATTCATCGGCAGTAGCTTTTTCGAGGGGGATCAACTCGCAGGTGAGGTTACACATGCTGCCCAGCGCCCCAATCTTGCAGATAAGCGCAGTATCGGCGGCCAATTCCCGTCCCAATTGCACCCGACATTCTTCATCGTAACAACCATCCCCAGACTCCAGCCGCAACTCCTCAATGACTCTGCGCCGCTTCTCTTCCTGCCGACTCTTGTCAACAACTTCGAACCGATCGGCCTTGAGCAGGAGTACGCGCAGGAGATCTGTGGCAGTACTCAGGTCAGATGACCGCAGCTTCCCAGAGTTGTCCTGGATGTCCATCACGGCAAGGATGGTGCGGTCCTGGGCAAGCCCCGACGGAATAGAGACAATGATGCCCAGCAACATGAATACCGACTGAAACCACCTCGCCATGTGCGATCCTCCGAACGGGGTGATAGTAGCAGAAGAGATATTGGCGGGCAACGCCAGTTGCGGGGAGATGGTCATCCTGATAGGCTCTAATTCGATCGGCTCGGAGGCATGATTGTGAAACGAACTGTATTGGTCATCGCGATGGCCCTGCTCGTGTGCGCTACTTGGGTCCGAGCTGACGAGGGGGTCAGAAAGGGTGGCGGCAAGACGGTCAGGTTGGAAAACCTGGGGTTGGTGACGCCCGGCTCCGAAGCCCCGTGGCTGGCCGGATGGAAGGCAGACGGCAACCCAACCAATATTGCGCGCCAGGTGGATGGCCGCAAAGCGCTGGCCTTGGTGTTCTTTGCCACGTGGTGCAAGCCGTGCCGCAAGGGGCTGGAACTGCTGGCAGTCAATCGGGCTCGTCTCGAAGGGGCGGGAGTCGGTATCTTGTTGGTCGACTTGATGGAGGACAAGGACGTCGTTGCCGCGTATATGACCACGATGAACATCGCTCACTGGCCGGTGATCATCGATTCCCGCGGTCAGGTGTGCAAGGACTATGGCATCGTGGCCGCAACGGGGGCTCAAGATGGCAGTGCTTCCGCTAGCCTGCCACGGACCGTGGTGGTGGATTCCGGCCGCAAGGTACTGGCCCTGTTCGGAGAGGAAGGCGACGACTACGTAGACGCAATCATTGCAGCTGCGAAGGGTGAAGTGAGATGAGATTCGCGGTCATTCTCCTAGTCGGTTTCTTGCTGCCCGCGTGCGGGGCGGCCCCCCCGGCAGGCACAGCGTTTTCACCGCTGGTTCCCCCGGAGTTGGCAGCCAAATTCCCGTCCTCTGCCTATCTCACGGCCCTGGGCTGTTCCACCGATGGGCTCCAACCTGCAGGGCAGAACGCCAGAACCGCGCTCTCTGCCCAGGTAAGGTCCGAATTGGAAGGAGAACTCACCCAACTCGAGCGACTAGTCGTGGACAAGGGCCTCCCTGAGTTCTTCGCTCGCTACGTGGCTGCCAGCACCACAACAACCCGCTTCGCTCACGCCGAACTGCTCAAGATCGGTCTGCAGACTGCCTGGCAACAGGGTGACGAAACGTGTGTGCTGGCCTACATGGACAAAGAGAAGGCATCGCTAACTATCGGCCGGGACTTTCAGAGGCACCGTTTGCGGTTCCTCACCGCATTTGACGTTGCACTGGCGGCCGGGTCCGATGGACCGAGATTCAGTCCCAACTTCCGCAAAGCTGCTGAAGTGCATCTGCAGCTTCTTGAAGAACGTGCCGTGTTGTTGCTTCTTGGCGGGGGAAGGGAAGTGGAAGACTACCCAGAGGTGGAACTCAAATTCTTCAAACTGCTCGCGGCCGCCCGCTACATCCTGGCGACCTCCCCCGTCAGCCTGACGGTGACGGGAGATGTCGCCTCGGAGCACCTCTCAACAATCTCGCAGTTGTTCGAAAGCAGCTTACAGGGGCTGGGGCTTCAGGTCGTGGCGCCGGGGACGGGCGCCGCTTTCGCACTATCAGTTGCCGCCACCGAGAAGTGCGAACTAGGCCGGCTGGGTCCCGAATGTTGTCTTGCTCTCACCGGCAAGCTGACAGATTCCGGCAACCGCACAGTGGCCAAGTGCAACCTGACGCCAGACAGAGCATGCTCCATTCATGCCCGGCATAAGGATTCTGCACGCCGCAGACTGTACAGCAAGATCCTATCCGAGGATGGTATTGATCAGGTGCTAGTCACCTGTGTATCACTCGCCCTGCCGGTGGTATCGGAATAGAAATTCGAGCTTGAGTCGTGGTGGGCAACGTTAGAAGCCTATCCAGACGGATGCGAGTACTCCAAAGTGTATTCGGGAGTCCCACTCGGTATTCTCTGATTCCGGCAGTTCTTCGCTGAGGGACTCAATCAGTGCTCCGTAGCCGACCTGCATCTCCACGAAAGCCCCCTCGACTCCCCAAAGATAGCCCAGAACCGGGGCGGCGAAGCCCGAAAATGAACCCTCAGCGTGACTCCGACCGGTGAAACCTAGGGACAGGCTGGCGGGCAGACCAAGATACAACCCAGGGACCGGCCAGTCGATGAAGACCTTTGGCTTCACACCGAAACCAAAGAACACCCAGTTCCAGTAATTGCGGCCAGAAAAGTACTCAAACCCGGTCAGCGCGGAGAGAGAAAAATCGACGACCAACGGACTTTTCCCCCTGCCCTTGACAATGGTCACCATGTCAACGTGGACGTGGAATTCCCCGTCGGCTCCAACGAACAGCGTGGGGCGGAACCACATCATCCTCAGGCTCTTGAACGGTTGGTTATGCGCAGCGATTCGGCGACGGCGTTCGATGTCCGCCTCCTTCGCCTGTCGTTTCCCTTCTTGCCTCTTCCATTTTGCCGATCTTTCCAGTCGCCAGTGGAAGTGAGTCTGCGAAGGTTGCACTTCGACCGAATCTCGTACGACCTCCCATTCCCAGGAGTGCTGCGCCTTGATTGCATACTGACCCGGGTCGAGCTTCGCCGAACAGGGCGTGGTGCACGCCTGCCCGTTAGCCAGGGTCAGTGTCGCCCCAGAAGGAATCGTCTCGAAACGCACCTCGACTCCGGGAACCAGGGGCAGAAGGAGGCGCCTCGCAGCCGCCCTCACCTGGCCGCTCAGCTCCTCGACGTTGCTGGCCCTTGCAGTTTGCTCGCCCATACTGGTCCGATTTACGGTGTCGTGCAGCTGCAGCGTCACCGCCAGTTTTGATTGGAATCGTCCAGCATACCCGGAGACCACAATCGCTGCATCGAGGCTGCTACCCAGGTCGAAGGCACAAAGCCGGGAGGTGCATCCCAACGTTTGCGAATCGCCTCGGGCGAGGATATCGGCCATGTTCTCTTGCGTAAGTACAACCCACCAATCACCCAGCAGTCGCGCCGCTGTCGCACGAATCTCGTTGGTCAGGACGAGCCGCTCATCTTCAGTGAGTTCAGCCTTCTCCTCATCGACCTCGAGGATGACAAGAACCGCTAAGGCATCCTTTGATTCGCGTTCTTCTGCGGACAAAGCCCGGGGTACGAGTGCAACTATCAGAAGAGCGAAAGCTACGCCTGGCAAACTCCAGCCTCTCAATTCCTCACCTCACACAAGGTTATAGCCCCAACCAGCACGACAGTAAGAATGCTCGCGACGTCCTCGAGAACGAAACATCATCTCCACCTTGTTGGGCCGGATAAGTGATCTTCTGCCAGAGCACTCCATAGCCCACCGTCGCTTCCAGAAAGAAGCCGGGCAAGGCGCGCTGGTACCCGAGGGTAGCAGCGGCATAGGCCGTCCACGATGTGGCCCCCATGTCGTTTTGCGGCGGAACCCTTCCTGCGCTGTCCCAAACCGATTGCATGGCAACTGAGTCGTCTCCTCCCAGAACCATTCCCCAGCCGACATGGGTGGCCAGACCGACGTAGGCACCGACAAGAGCAAAGTCGAGGGGGACCTTTGGGTCAACGTCGAGGACCCAGGAGAAGTCCCAGTAGTCCCCCCATGAATGGTAGTTGATGCTGCCGAGCACCCAATAGAGAAACCAAGGGCCGTACCACTTGTCGTTCATCCCCGGGCCGAAAACACTGTTGACGTTAAGGACCCGCCGAAAGTTCGTTGTCGCGGCGTTGGTGTGGACCATGAAATCGCCGCCGCCAAACATCACCACCGGCCTCAGCGGCATCACCCGCACCTTCTCCCTGAAGTACTTGGCCTGCCGCTCTCGGGTCGCCTTATCAGCAGAATCCTGGGCCAAATCTTCCTCTCGTTCACGCAACAAGATGAAGTCTGGAGAAGGCTCCAGTTGCCAGGCGAAAGTACTATCAAGGGGGGAGACCGAAACCTCTTGCTCTTGGCGATTCCACTGCCAGCCGTGTTCCAGGACAACCAGGTGGCGGCCCTCGGGCAGTACGAGTTCACACGGCGTCGGACTGCAGCGGAAGTCGTCGTCAACCGTCACGTCAGCCCCTGGGGGCGTCGTCTCAAAAGAGACGGCAATTCCATCATGCAGAGACTTCATCAGCTCGACAGCGCCTATGCTCAGTTGGGATGCGAGGGCTTCCACATCGTCTGCATACAGCGTCCGGGTCGTTGCCAGCTCGCCTCCGGCGCCTATGTCGTAAACCTCTAGAACCAGGCCGAGTCTCGCACCGTACCAGGCGACCACCCCTGAAACCAGCAAGGAAACTCCAAGTCTGCGCCCGATCTCAACGACACCACCATCGGCCGTCATGCTGTCGAGGTCCTGCAGGTGGGGACCCAGCAAGTCGCTGATCTCGTCGGGAGTGACGATCCGGTAGGAACCGCCCAGGACAGCCCGGGCCAGACTCCGGAGTTCGTCGGTCAGGAAGACGCTATCTGCATCGGTCAAAATCGGCTTGTTGCCGTGGGAAATCCCAGAAACGACAAGCACAGCCAGGCGAGGTTTGTCACCGGCCATGGCAGCAAAAGGCAGCAGCAAGCCCAGCAAAAGGGCAAATACTCCGGATGTACACGCGATCTGCCGAGTGACTTGCGATGAAGGGAATCCTAGCATGATTAGAACGCACCGCCCCAGCCGACCCAATGAATCGAAGCGAGGGCAGTGAGCCCGGCTCCAAAATCGGAATAGAACCCCCCTTCGAACTTGAACGGCAGGCTATCGGTCCAAAGCATGAGGTCGAATTGCCCACCGAATTGCCAGCCAGACGTTGAGAACTTGTAGGGCTTCGAATCGTCGCAGTAGCCGCCATCCTGGTCGAGACATTGGGACGAACCGGCCGCGTGCCACCAGAGGGCCCCGGCGGACAATTCCAAGCGCGAACTGCCGTTCTCATAGTGGGGCCAAGCCTCCCAGGTGACCCTCGGAGATAGCTCCAGCAGTGTGAGGTGGTAGTCCTCGTGCTCTCCATAATCTGATCCACCCATGTCCAGGGTCCAATGAAACCGCCCCTGGAGGTCGAACCGCCACGGGGCGCCGCCCCAGGGCCGCCAACCTACCTGGACATCGGGGTCCAGAAGCTGGAGCACCCAGAAACCGCCAGGCGAGTAGTCGTCTATACCTTTCCCAGCGATGGGCTCTGGATCGGTAGAGAAGAAGCCAGGACCCAGGGCTGCGATCCTTAATCTAAGAGTCCAGTGCACCCACTCAAAGTGCAGGCGCAAGTCGGGGAGCGGAAAAGTGTCCAATACATCAAGGTTGACCGGCAGTTCTTCGCCTGCGCGCTCCACGGTTGCTGTGAACCGGCTGAATCTGCCGGTGACAAATGGAAGTGGAAATACCTGCCAGTAGCTCCCGCAACGGCCCTTCAGACTTCTTTCCGTGCGCCCATCTTCCCAAGCGGAGGGGGTGCTCCCTGCCAGGTTGGACTCGAGGCTCGTCACTTCTTCTTCCGGGTCTTTTGGAGCCTCGTAGAGCAGACTCCAGGGGTCACTGCTCGTCTCCGCATCGGAACCCCTCGCAACGTCCAAAACCGCCTCAACCTTCTCCACTTGTTTCTCCACCACGGTCAGGCTTGTCTCCCATGAATCACCGTCGTGCATTACCCTTACCTTGCGTTCACCGACGATCACTTTGCCAGAAAATGGAGTTATGCCGACCTCTTGGCCATCAACGTAGACCTTTGCGCGAAGGTCGTTCTCTTTCTGATCCCGAGCAAGAACCTGAATGCCTCCTTGCCGTTCCGCTAGCACCACATCGATCTCCTCGTGCTCGCCTCGCTCGACGATGACTTCACGTCCCTTGTCATAATGACTTGGATCAGAAACCAGTACCTGGTGCGGACCCGATGACACCTGCCGACGGACCACCGGCGTACTTCCCCAGGGTCTCCCGTCTAGAGTTATGCCGAGGCCCGGCGGGGTTGAGTTCACGGTCAACCAGCCAAAATCGGGGGTGAGTTTCCGATCCACCGACGCTGTTCGTTCACTGACCGCTATGCTCTCCCGCACCGGAAGATAGCTCTCCAACTGGAACTCCAACCTGTGCGACCCAGAGGTCACGAGCTTGGAGCAGGGCGAAGCCTGGCACAATACCTTGCCGTCGAGCAGAACGACCGCACCAGCAGGTTCTGACTGGAAGGCGACGATGACTCCGCCCGCGCGCTCCATGGTCCAACTCTCTTCCTGCTCGCCGATCTCCCTCTCCTGCAGCGCAGTATTCCTCGCACCGCCTGGTAGTTCGACGGCGACCCGTAATTCATTGGTCAGCTCGGCAACAGCTTCAGCCGCTGAAAGATCGGGTCGAGTATCATTCCAGAAAACTCCGGCACTGGCGTTCAGGCAACCGGTCTCGGCGCTGAATAGTTGGACCAACAGCTTCTTGCCGCCGCCCGCCTTCACAAACGAAGTTTTGAGCAGGGAGTTGGCCGCCAGTCGCTGGCCCAGTTTGCAGGCGCTCTTTTCAGAAAACTGTAAGTCACGGGAACGCTCTCGGATCTCAGCCAGGGCGCTTTCTTCCTCGGCACTCGCCACGACTAGCACTTTGCCGGTGCGAGCAAGTTCGGCCCGCAAGAGGGCTCGCAGCCCCGAGTCCATTTCCGGGTCCAGGGTCACTCGGGGCAGACTCCCCAGTTCATCCTCCACCGCCCGGTTTACCTCCGCCACATGTCCCTTACGCACAAGCAGAGGTCCCCGCCACGACCACAGGAAGGCGGCGGGCAACTTGTCCCCAACGCCCCAAGCTTCGGAGAGGTGCCCTTCCGTATCGCAAATCACGTCGTCGGGATTCCAACCGGGATTGACACACGCACCGTCGGGGTCCTGGACCGAAACAACTACCAGCCGCAGCCCGAGGTCCCGGTACTTCTCGTGCAACGCCTTCCACTTGGGCACTGCCTGTTTACATGGCCCGCACCAAGACGCGTAGAACTCCACTGCCAGCAGCTTGACGCCGGGGCGGGCGAGCCAGTCCTTTACGTCCAGGCCTTCGCCCGCCACAACAGGTCGGGCTACGAGCAATGAAAGCAGAATGAAGAACTTAGCCATGCAGAAACCTCCGAATGGCGTGATATTAGCAGAATGGGGAAGTGCGGGCAACGGCGCACCACATAGTGTTCAAGGCGATCACCAGCAACACCACGTCAACCGGCGGCGCGGGCAGCGCGGAAACCAACCGAGCGGAGGAGCTAGGGTACCGGTGGCAGGAAGCAGTTCACGTCCTGGGAGCAGTGGGACCAATCTTCAGCATCAAAGTCGGTGCTGGAGTAAGAAGACAGGTAGGGCTCGAAATCCTCCACCAGACAATCTTCCTCAACATTGATGGTTGCGAAGTAGACCCAGGACAAATTGTCCTGGCTGCCGGAGGACGACTGACCGATTTCCGCAGGATCTGCTAGGACCCAACCCATGGCATCGCCATACCAGAAGCAGGCAGCGGCAGAGCCGGCGGGCTTGGCCACTTCTGCGGGAACCACTGGCGGATTGGGCGGCATGCAAGTCCCCCTGCAGCAACGCGTCTCGACGTCCTTAATCTGGTAGAGCTCGCTCCCCATAACGATGGTCTCGCCCACCTTGGTCCTGGTCTCCACCGAGAGATACACGGACTGCGGCTTGCAACTCGACTGCTCGCCGTTGGGCGTCCAATTCCTAGAGCTCAGGCAGGTTAGCGTCTGGGCATCACACCACCATTCACTGGAGGAGCACTCGCTGACGGCTTCGCTTGCAGGACAGACTGACGGTGCGCTAGGGTCGCACTCCTTGCGGAACGTGACGCGTTTGTCCGCACTGTTGCTGCCGCTCACCGACTCATCGTTAACCTTGAAGAGGAAGATGTCCTCGTACTTGACAAGAATCCCCTCAATCCCCGGCATGACTCTGCCTCCTCCTGTAAGCGAATGAAGCCAGCCCCGGGGGGGCTCGTTTGCTTTCTTGACGGAGCCAAGGGGAATCTGGAAGCGCCAGTAGCCGCGGAAAGTGTAGCGAATGCGGTTGATGGTCTGAGTCAGCACGTCTTGGAGGACGCCCATAGGAATATCAAGGGTGTTGACAAAAGTGTAGTGTCCCCCGGTGAGACAAGCAATCTCCTGCTGTCGCGGATCCCGCTCCGGGTATCCCTTGGCTGCCATCTGGACGAAGTGGATGGGAATACGGTCAGCCATGGCCTCTAGCTC
>CAZFVN010000174.1:0-9433 GCA_964522395.1 uncultured Myxococcales bacterium | reverse complement strand
ACGCCATACCTCCCTTCAAGAACGGACCGGGGTACAGCCGTGATCAGATCGCTCCCCGCCCCACCGTCTCGCAAAACCTCTTGCAATCTTATCGGCCTGTCGTCATTATTGGAATTGGCAGGTTTGTGAGGTTCCGTCTAGTGCAAGCACCCCGGTCGCAGGTGTAGCTGAGCCAGGTGGAACGCAGGAGTCCCCGAATGGCAGAACGTCGTAAGCACGATCGCGTCCAAAAAGAGATCCGCTTCCACTGCTATATTGATGGCATTCGCTTCGACAGTGCATCTGTGAACATCTCACAGGGCGGCGCTTTTCTGCGTACGAAAGACCCGATCCCCACAGACTCTGTAGTAGTTGCCGTTCCTCGCCAGCAATACCTCAAGGATTACCCGGTGATGCTCGTGGGAAAAGTCCTGCGTCGGCAGAAGAACTCGGACCAGGGACTGGGCCTCGAATGGATGAGATGCGTCACCACGAGCGGCTTTCGACGTCTCTGGCAGTTCATCGAGAACTTCCCTGAACTATGGGAGACCATCCCCCCGATGCCGCCACAAGACTACTTGAGGCAGCCGTGCGTGGGTTTTGACTTCCTCACCGGGCAGTTTTTTCTACCGAAGGGTAGGTCCGTTAGCAAGCCCAATGGCCAGAAGAATCCCGCCAGGCCGACGGCCGAATTGCGCCCTCCCGCCCCGACACCTGCAGCGGCCGAGCCCGCAAGCGCTCCAGTCAATGAGCCGGCCGATTCTGCAACCACGGTCCCGGTGGGCGAAGCGCGCGTTGACCCCAACTACGCCGGCCGCTCTGCTTCCGCAGGAGGCCACGAAATGACCACCGTCTACTCCAGTTCCCAAAGTCATCCTCCCGAGGTGGTGATGCCCATGGCCACCACGGAATTCAACATTCGCTTGCGCGAGACTAAGGCCCAGGAGCCGACCCCGATTCCGATGCCGGGGCCCGAAACGTCGGAGCGCCTGGAGAACCCGCCCGAATACCGTCGCACGAAGTCGAGCGGTGCCATCACGCAATCGATCGAGAAGCGAAAGGAAGAATTCGCTACCAACATTCCCGTTTCAATTGAGCTGGCGGAACGCACATACGTAGCGCGCATCCGCATGCTCAGCCTTGATTCCGTCTTCGTCATTTCCTTCGACCACGAACTCTTCGAAGCTGAACAGATGGAGGTCAAGCTGCCCGTTTCCCTCCATCAGAGGACTTTCCTCATCAACTTGAAATGCGAGGTCTTGCGCACGGGGCAACACGTGGAAGCTGGCGGGCCGGGTATTCACCTGGGGATCAAAACGGTGGAGCAGCCGGGCCGGCCTGGCATCTTTGAGCGATACGTCAAGTTCCTGTATTATCAGAATGTTAGTGGGAAATAGTTCGTTTAGCGCAGCATGTTCTCCCTGGCATAGTTACGCCCAACTTCCGTGAGAAAGAGCTGGCCGGACACTTCGGTGAAGAGTTCTCTGTTGCGACCCCTGGCCAACAATCCACCGGCAAAGTCCTCAGACCAGTTGAGGTGCGCTTGAAGGTGGTCCAGTCGGCACTCCTCCTCAGCCTCCGGCAGACCTTCATGCTGGAAGAGGTGAACGGCCAACGTCCCGAGGGCAAACTCCCAGCGCTGATGGTGCCGACGCAAGGCGACGGCCAGCAGACCGCGCTCCGGGGCAAGGAGCAGAGTCCCTAGAAAGAAGACTCCGGACATAGTTGCCATGCTCCCTGCGATGGAGGCATCGAGGAGGAATGCAAGCCAATACCCGGCCACCGCCGAGCAGGCCCCAATGAGACCTCCGAGGCAGACCATCCAGGCGAGAGACTCGGTTAGGAGGAAGGCGGTAGCAGGTGGCGCAATCATCAGTGCAACAACAAGAATTGACCCCACCGCATCAAATGCGCCCACCGCGGTCACCGAGACCAGGGTCATCAGGCCATAATGGATAGCCACGGGGGCAAAGCCTAGGGATGCTGCAAGACCCGCGTCGAAGGTACCAATCTTCAACTCTTTGAAGAAGAGCAGCATCATGGCAACGTTCAGTAGAAGAGTGGCGCCCATCACGTAGAATGCTTCAGGCCCCATATCCACATCCCCCAACATCCATCGATTGAATGGTGCAAATCCGATTTCGCCGAGGAGGACCGAGTCGACGTCGAGGTGAACATTGCCGGCGAAGCGGGCGACCATAATAACCCCAATGGCAAAGAGCGCGGGAAAGACTAGTCCGATGGCGGCATCCTCTGCCACTCGCCCAGTCCGCCTCAGCGCCTCCACGAGGGCCACCGTCAGCACTCCGCTGGCGGAGGCTCCGAGAATCAGCCAGGGAGAAGAAAGGTCGTGCGTAAGGAAGAAGGCCCCGACTATTCCCACGAGAATTGCGTGACTGATCGCATCGCTCATGAGGGCCATGCGGCGTAGGACCAGAAAGGTCCCTGGCACCGCACAAGCCACCGCGACGACAATCGCGACAGCCTGGATTTCCATCTGCTCGGGGGTCATGACGTACCCCCGCCGTGGGATTCATCCCACCGCCGTCTCGCTTCTGGCAGACCGTCTTCGGTGAGTACCCAGCCGTGCTCACCGCTCTGGCGCACCCAACCCCTCTCCTCCAACGAAGACAAGCTGGCGGCAACGGATTGCGGATTGGTACTCATGGCGCGCACAACTTCGGTGGCGTGGCCATGAGAGAAGTCCTCGTGCTGTCGCCACAACTCGAATAAGTCAAGGAGGACAGAGTCTGCCGCAATGCGCCTCCCATCTCGCCGCCGGCGAATCTCTCCCCAGATGATCCCGCGCCTGGGAGCCCAAAGGAGTGAAAAGACGGCAATGGCCGTTGCGGCAAGAACGATGACCGGGCCCGTAGGAAGGTGCTCGGCGGTACTACTTGTAATGGCTCCGGAGGCCCCGGATAGGAGCCCGAAGAAACCGGCCAGAATGATCATGACGACCAGTCGATCTGTCCACTGCCGAGCGGCCAGAGCGGGGGCCACCAGGAGGGCGCTCATGAGAACCACGCCAACGGTTTGCAGCCCAACGACAATAGCGACGACTATCAGTGCCGTGAGAGAAACCTCCAGGCGACGAACGGGCAGTCCGAGACTCTCGCCGAAGTCGGCATCAAAACTGACCAGCTTGAACTCCTTCCATAGCAGAAATAGGGCCGTTAGCGCGATGGCCCCAAGGAGCGCCATCAAGAGAACATCGTCCATGACCACGGCCGCGGCCTGCCCAAAGAGAAAGCGGTCCAGTCCCGCCTGATTAGCCTCGGGTTTCCCCTGTATGTAGGTGAGGAGGACGAGCCCGAAACCGAAGAAGACCGAGAGCACAACGCCCAGAGCGGCATCTTCTTTGATGGGCGTGTTGCGGATGACCGCGAGCACAATCAGAGTACCGAGGAGTCCGGCTCCGGCCGCCCCCAACATGAAGAGCAGGGTTGACTTCGTACCCGTTAGCAGGAACGCGATTGCGATCCCCGGCAACGCAGCATGGGAGACTGCGTCCCCCAGAAGACTCTGGCGGCGCAGCACCGCGAAGACGCCGAGGGATCCACTGATGATGCCAAGCACCCCAGCGCCAAGCGCAACAGTCCGCAGGGTGTAGTCGGTGAAGATATCCAGGAAACTGTTCACCTCTACGCCCCCTGCGCACCCTTACTGTCACTGTCCTGATTCAGCTCACGAGCCAGGAAGCCCACTTTGCCACCATAGGCGAGGCGCAGGTTGGCCTGGGTGAAGACGTCGGGAACGGGACCGCTGGCCACCCTTCGCACATTGAGCAGGGTCACCCAGTCAAAGTACTCCGGGACTGTCTGCAGGTCGTGGTGGACAACTACTACTGTTTTGCCTTCATCTCGCAGGTCCTGGAGCAACGCGACAATGGCCCGTTCAGTAGTGGCATCGACCCCCTGGAACGGCTCGTCCATGAAGTAAACGTCGGCTTGCTGCACAAGCGCACGGGCAAGAAAGACCCGCTGCTGTTGCCCCCCGGAAAGCTGGCTGATCTGACGGCTGGCATAGGCCTCCATGCCGACCTTGATGAGTGCCTCTGTGCCGCGACTGCGTTCCTTTTTACCAGGCAACCGAAACCAGCCAAGCTGTCGGTACATACCCATCATCACAACATCGAGCACAGAGGTGGGGAAATCCCAATCGACGCTGCCACGCTGCGGGACATAACCGACGATGTGGCGCTGCTCTTCATAAGGCTTGCTATCGATCAGCACCTGCCCGGCAGTGGGCCTCACGAGCCCAAGGATCGCCTTAATCAGGGTCGTCTTGCCGGCGCCATTGGGACCAACGATTGCCATCAGCACACCCGCTGGCACCTCAAGGTCAATATCCCACAAGACTGGCTTGTCCCGATAGGCGACTGTGAGGTCCCGCACATCGATGGCGGTCCGGCCCGCGGTCTCATCCACAGACATCCCGTCCTCCTTCCCCTACTACCTGTTCAATCCGGCAACGATGGTCTCAACATTATGACGTACCATGCCAATGTAGTCGTCTGCCCCTGAGCCGGCCGGTCCCATGGCGTCAGAATAGAGCTCCCCACCTACTTCAACATCATGGCCGCGAGAGACAACTGCCGCCATCAATGCACGGGTGACTGCCGGGGGCACTGAACTCTCTACGAAGAGTGCGGGAATCTTACGGTCGGCCATAAAATCTGCAAGCCGCTGGATGTCCGCGGCGCCGGCCTCAGTTGCGGTAGAGACACCCTGAACGGCGCGCACCTCAAGATCGTAGGCGCGAGCGAAGTAGCCAAAAGCGTCGTGAGCTGTAACCAGAACCCGTTTCTCCCGCGAGATTGAGGCTAGTCGTTTCCGTGCCCAGCCATCGAGATCTTCCAACTCGCTTCGGGTCATCTCTGCGCGCCTGGCTATCAAGTCAACGTATCCCGGCCTAGCTTCGCCCAAAGCCTCAACGATGGTATGGGTCGTCTGAGACCAGAGTGCCACGTCAAACCAGACGTGTGGGTCATGGGCTACGCTGGCTTCATCCACTACCAGGAGGCGAGCCTCGGGAATGGCTCTGGTCACCGCAACTGTGGGAATACCCCGCGCCTCCATCTGCTCAAAAACTTCCGTCAATTTGCCTTCCAAGTGGAGACCGCTATAGAAGATAATATCGGCTGACGCCATCTTCCTGACATCGCTCTCGCTCGCCTTGTAGAGGTGTGGGTCGATGCCCGCTCCCATCAGTGATTCTACTTCCACTACCGGGCCGCCGACTCGCATTACGAGGTCGCCCACCATGCCGGTCGTAGCGATGACTCGGAGGGGCTGAGAGGTTGCAGCCCCCAGAGCGCGGTCCTGGCTGGTCCCGCCCTGTTCCTGCTTCGTGAAGTAGATAGTGGCGACAAACGCCACGGAAGCCGCGACGAGCACCAGGGCAACGACGACATTCCTCAAGCGCTCCTCCGTCTCGAGCGGCGAACAACAGGCAGACGGGCGACGCGGATACGCTGCGCCAGGTTCGGTCCCACGACCTCGGTCTTCCCGCCAACTCGAACCATCAACAGGTTGTCATATGGACGTCGCTCTGCAATTTCCAGCCGACTATCTGGCCCTAACCCCATGGTCTCAAGGTGGCGGAGGACTTCACCGTCCTCGTCGTCAACCTCGGTGACCCTCAAGAGCGCACCCACAGGCGCATCGGCGAGAACGTGGTCGCGCCGCTCCGGCATGGTACCGCCACGGTCTGGAATGGGCTGACCATGCGGGTCCCGCTTCGGGTTCCCCAATCGTTCTGCCATTCGCTCTACAACCTCTGTCGACACCACGTGCTCCCACTGTTCGGCTTCAGCATGGACTTTGTCCCAGGGCAGGCCTAGTTCCTCTACGAGGTAGATTTCGATGATGCGGTGATTCCGGATTACCCGTAGTGCGATCTGCCTCCCTTCGGCTGACAAGCGTACACCATAGTAACGCCGGTAGTCCACCAGCTTGTCCCTCGCCAAACGTTGGATCATCCCCGTCGCCGAAGCGGCGGTCACGTCCATATGACGGGCCAGTGCGGTGGTGGACACTGCCTTCTCTTCGGTTTCAAGTTTGTAGAGTGCCTTTAGATAGTCGTCAACTGACTGGCTGCGCATGGGTTGAGCCTCCTGATAACTCGGAAGAAACATAGGTACGACTAAAGGCGAGGGCAACCCGTCCTTTGAACTACTTAACGAAAGCTCAAAGCCCGCCTGGATACGCATAGGAGACGTCGCAGGCATAGCCATAGGAAGTCACTCCTACTGGACCGCCTTCGCTCTTCACTTCATGCAGCCCATCACTCACCGGAACCTGGGCCAGACCATAGCCGCTGGTGCCAATGGGAACGAAGGGCTCAGCCAGTTGCAATCCGTCCAGTGTTACTTCAACCAGCGGGCCGGACGGAGCGACGATGTTGATGAAATCTTCCTGGTACGTATCGGGCGTCAGGACGTGATGGGTATAGCGGAAGTTCTTGAGCGGCAGGGCAATGGTAAACGCGGGGTCGCCAATTCCGGTGCCTCCGGTACAACTTTGATGGGCCGCAAATCCGGGATAGTTGCTGCCTTGGAGATAGTGGCCAACCGTCACCGGTTCAGTCGCCTCAAGGATAAATGCCGCCCCCGAATAGAACTCGACCCACTGGCCCTTTTCGAGTTTAAACGGACCGGCCACCGGTGGCACCAGCGCCACGGCGGTATCGTCCTTCACGGCAACCACCCTCCAGACATCCTTTTGATTGAGGTTTCGTGGTGCAAAGGCGTCGCCCGCGTAGAGTTTGTCCAAATTCTCCACGGGCAAGAGCTGCTGCTCAATGTGATCACAGTAATTGGTACCCAGCGGGACGTTGGCGCACTCGTGGCCACCGAACACCGCAATAGCCTGGCTGGACAAGACTCGCGTACCAGTCAAATCCGACCCCTGCGTACCGTCTGTGGCCAGGTTCAGAACTTCGCCCTGCTTCATGGCAGTTTCATAGGGTTCGGGCGGATTTGGGGCCATGGATGGAACCCCCGAGCCACTCTGGACGGGACTCGTCGGCCAAATCTGCAGAAAAGTATCACCCAATCCGGTGGCGACAACGGTTATGTTCCCCCTAAGTGAGTAGCCTTCCGTACGCTGCGGCCAGCTCAGTGTCAGATACTCTTTTCCGCCCAGATGACTGGGCAGCAGGAGCGATGCATCATTGGTGAATAGGTTGCCGGTATTCAGGGGATTGAACTGGTGAACGGTAATGGGGACGGTGCTTCCCAGGCGAATGGCCTTGCTCGATAGTTCGCTGCCATTGACATCGATACCCTGGGGCATGATCAGGGTGGCCACCGCTCCCGGCTCTATAGTCAGGGTTGTGGCATCCAATTCGGCTGGGGTGAGGGCTATGGGGGCGCCATTTTCAAACCGCTCGACGAGTAGCTTCGCCTCACCGTTGCCAGGGGGCACGGCAACAAAGAGCGCGACGGGGCTAAATTGCCCACCCTCGACGTTGTCCAGGTCCACTGCCCAGAACTCACAACCTAAGCTGCGTCCCTCCGATGCTGCGAGGTCGCAAGCGGTGCCACAAATGTACTGGTTGCCATCTTCCTTGCAAGGCACACCCTCCGGGCAAACACCGCAATTGCCCCCACAACCATCATCGCCGCACTCCTTGCCATCGCACTGGGGCTGGCACTCGGTGCATTCGCCGGCAGAGCAGAAGAGGTCGATGGCGGCGCAATCTGTGCTTTCGGCGGGCCCACTGCCGTCTGCGTTACAAACTGTAGCGGTCTGGTCGTCGCAGAATTTCGCATTGGGCTGACAGACATGGTCAAGACACTTACCGGCAACGCAAAACTGCGTTTCGGGACAAGTCTTCACCAGGTCCCAGCCAGTCAGAGTCGCGTTGCACACTTCGACAATCTGCCCATTGCAGCGCGCCTCATTGAGTTGACAAACAGGTTCGAAGCAGATCTTCTCGACGCAGAGCCACTCATCCGGACAATCCAGGTCGGAAAGACAATCAACGCACTCTCCCGCCTCTTTGTCGCAGACCCCATCCACCTCTTTGCAGTCCTTGTCCGAGATGCAGGCAACGACATCGATACAGAGGTATTCGGCAGTACATTTCTGGTTGTCGGCGCAATCGGCTGAAACAGCGCATTCGACGCAAAAACCCTCCTCCTTGAAGCAAATCAGGTCGCCGGGGCAATCCTTGGAGGATTCACATGAGAAGTACGTGCACAAGCCTACGTCGTTGCAAGTAGTATCGGCACCGGGGCACTCCCCACAGCTACCACCGCACCCATCGGCACCACACTCTTTGCCTGCGCAGGAGGGTACGCAGCCGCTCTCTTCTACCACCATCGCATCCCCGTCGACGGGCTTGATTGTGTCCGTCTTCGGGACATCTTCGTCCGGTCTGACGAAGATCTCGCCGTCTACTTGCCCATCGGGGATTCCACCATCCAACTGGGCTCCATCTACGGTCCCATCAGTGGTAATGTCGACTTCCGGCGAGGACTTCCCGCCACATGCAGCCAACGAAAAAGTGAGCAACAACATCGTCCACGCCACACCCCTCACGCTCCACCTCCTGACACCCATGAGCAGCACCATGCCCAGCAAGAGCACTCCGATCCCAATACCACCGCCGGCCGATTGTTGCGCGGCTGAACATGAACTGCCACCGTCACTTCCGCCGAGCTGGTCGTCGCTGGCGGGGGCTCTTCCGAAGTCATTCGTGGCCAGCACCTCGTCCGATGGCCCCACGTGGGCGCCATCTTCACCCGGGAGCAGAGATTCGCCATCGCTTTGCGAGCCCTTTGAGTCCGGGGACTCCACACCATCAATCGGGGCTACACCATCCACGACAGCCGTCCCGTCGGGATCCCAGACTGGAACGTCCTGCGAAGTGACGACGTCCGCCGGTGGTTGGACAACAACGTCATCCGCCGGGTCGTCAGACCCTTCGTCGACGGGCGGCTGGACGGGCTGACAGAAGTCATCTACGACACAAAAAAAGTCCGCGGCGTCCCCGGACCCTGCGACGTCAATACAGCAACCGCCGGGAAAATGGTTCTGACATTCGCTATCCTTGGCACACGGGTAGGTACAGAAACTGTAGTCGTCCGCGTTGGAATAGAGGCAGGTCACGGCTCCCAGATTGAGGTTGCAAAAGGGCAGGGTGGAATTGCCTGGATAGCCGCACGGGTCACCAATACCTCCGGCGAAATCGAAGGGCTGATTGGTTCCGCACTGCCCGCCTTTGGGCGAGAACTCAAGGGTCAGGGTATAGGCACCGGGGAACTCGCTCCCGGAGGCATTACACCAGGTATCCGCCACCACATACCACGTGCCGCACTTGGAAATATCCATTTCGATGAGAGAGTCGTGGCGGGCGACGCAGTGGTAGGTCTCAAGAGCACTGCAGAGATGGACATCAATATCTACTCCGGCACCGTCCTGCACCGAGATGGTGAGTTTGCCAG